>CBEULV010000078.1:0-10259 GCA_965544015.1 uncultured Gammaproteobacteria bacterium
ATTCATACATTGATGATTTTGCCCATGAATATTTCTGCTCAGAGAAAGACTGAGATAGGTCCATATACATACCATTGTAGTATTCTGTTATCGCATTCTTATCAGGCAACGGTTTAATGAAGATTAAATCGCAATCAGGGCATCGTACTATGCTCATATCCTCTAACTTATGTTGGGCAACGATAATCGGGTCTATATTTTCATGACATGCTTCACACTTCATTCACGTTCCTCCTGTCGGCTTATTCCGCCTATCAGGCAGGCGGCCAATGAGTAAGTATAGAGAACGGGGCGGTAGCCAACCTCGCTTACTCTTATCCATGTAAGTTGGAGTGATTGTTAGACCAGGCAGGTATCCATTAGAAATACGCTTTTCAGCCCATTTGCCAGTCGTCGATAACCGAGTGCTGGCAAATAGTGCGCTTTGTAGAATGCAACGAATAGCACTGCTACCAGTGCTATTCAAGAATGACGGTAAGCTTTTATTCTTGTCCTCTGTAGATAATTGCCGATCCGCATCCAGTCCATAAGCGTCTTATTACGGTACATTCCTGACATTACTCCCGTGAACGAGCAGCATGTTGAAGATCAGTACGTCCCCGGGATTCAAATGAATGTTCCCTGCTTGTGGATTGATTACTCATCATCAGGCCGCTGGTAGTTGAGTTCCGGTTTGCATGTAAGTGAGTTGCAGATTGCTAACGTTTAACCCGCCTGTGGGTTTCCTGTATATCCTTGTAGTGCAGTGCTGAAATTTGCTCGGAAACAATACCGATCAGGAACGTGAACAGCGAGGACAGGAACAGGATGGCAGTCATGTTAGTGAGTCGGCCCCATGCGAAATAGGTGTAGCCGTAATAGCACAGGCCGGTCAGCAGCAGGGTGCCGCTGATGGGCAGGAAGAAGCGCATTGGTGAGAACAGTGCGCCGATCTTCACGATGATGATCAGGAACCGGAATCCGTCATGGAACATCCGGATGTGGCTCTTGCTCTCGCTGGTGCGCATCCTGGCACGGATCGGTACGTAGCCTACCGGTAGCCCGGAGCGGAAAAATGCCATGGTGCTGGTGGTTGGGTAGGAAAACTTGTTGGGTAGCAGGTACAGGAATTTTTTGAAATGGCGCGCCCGTGCCGCACGAAACCCCGAGGTCAGGTCCTCGATGAGATAGCCGGTCATCCAGGAGGCGAGGCGATTATAAACAGTGTTGCCGATGCGCCGGGTGAGCGAGGCATGGCTGTCGAGCTGGCGTGCGCCAACGGCCATGTCATAGCCATCATTGATCTTGTCGAGCAGCTTGTTGATGTCGTCCGGGCTGTGCTGGCCGTCTGCATCCATGAACACCAGGATGTTGCCTTGTGCATTGCGGGCACCGCTCTTGATGGCGGCACCGTTACCCATCGAGTACACATGACTGATCACTTTGACACCGTTTTGAATGCCGATTTCGGCGGTGTCGTCAGTCGAGCCGTCATTGACAACGATGATTTCCGCGTCAGGAAAATGTTTGCGCAATTCGGGTAGCAGTGTTTTCAGGCTCTCCGCCTCGTTCTTGGCGGGAAGAATGATGCTTGTTTCATACGTCATGGTCAGCTGTTTCCTGTGTCAGCGTCGCCGGAACGACTGCGTTCCAGCCTGATTCTGTCAATTTCTTCCTGCAAGGTGCGGTAATCATTCTCGCTGCTGCCAATGAGATCAAGCGCCTTGAGCTGGCCAAGTCGTTGTTCAGCCTCATCGAGGCGTGCCATGACGATAAGCAAATTGATGAGATTTTTCCAGTACTGGGGTTCGCTCGGACTGATTTCGATAGCCTGGTTGAACAGTTCCAGTCCCTTGGTAAAGTTGCCGCGCTTGTTGATGGTATAGAAACCGTAGACGCTCAGTATGCGTGCGTTGCCGGATTTCAGCGCGGCGCTGAAGATCCGCTCCATGGTCTCTTCCGGAACCTGGCAGCGTTCACCGATGCAGTCGGCGAGTTCCTGCAGGCTGGTAATGTCGGACGGAGTCAGTGGATAGTTCACCAGCTTCTTGTGCGTGGCGTCAAACAGCTGCTGGCTGGCCGGCCTGCCAAGCAGGTAACCGAGCTTGATCATGGTGATTTCCGGCATGATACCGGCGCTATTCAGCCTGGCGGCGCGCGCCAGATAATGGAATGCCTCGGTCTCGCTTTCCCGGCGCCCGTTTAGCGCCAGACGAGCATGAATCCGCCCGGCGGAGAACACGGCACGCGGCGAATCGGGGTGATGGCGTGCCTCGTAGATGGCGTGATCGACATTGTCTGCCCATTGCGTGCTGCGCAGCCAGGTGGTGTACGAAAACAGCAGCAGCATGAGCAGTGGCAGTACGACGTGTGTCAGTGGCGCGAGGCGGCGCAGCGGCGCCTGTGCCAGTGCACTGCCACAGGCCAGCAGGATGCCGAAGTCGGCCAGGTAGTTGCGGTGCTCATGCGCCATTTCCAGCGGGAAAATGGTCGATTCGAGGGCGTGCCCGGCAAAAAACCACAGGATGCCGAGGCTGACCAGCGGGGCGCGCAGCCTCAGTCCTGCCCCGGCTGCCAGCAGCGCAGCCAGTGCCAGCAGTGCGTACAGCGTGGTCGGTGGGTCCATCAGCCCGTGCGAAATGCTGATGTCATCATGGTACAGGCCCAGCGCCTGTGTGTTCGGCATGACAATCATCTTGAGGTAGAACATGACAACCCGCGGCTGTGTCAACAGGCGCTCGATGAGCGTGAAATCACGCGCCGTGTAGTTGAGAAAGGCCTCCGGCCTGAGCACCAGGTACAGGCACACCGGGATTGCCGGCAGCAGCAGGAACAACGTAAAGAAGGTGGCCACGGCCCGGTCAGTCTGTCCCTGGCCGTTTCTGAAGCGGAACAGTGTGATCTCGATGACCAGCATGTAAACAGGAAGCAGCACGCCGGTTTCCTTGCTCAGGATAGCGAGTCCGCCACAGCCGAACAGGCCGGTCAGCAGCCAGCTCATGCCATGCCGTCCAGCCAGCATGCGTCGGCGCCCGATGACATACAGGCACAGTCCCGCGACGGTAAACAGCGCGGACAGGCTGGTCATGCGCTGTACGATATACAAAACCGAGGTCAGGTTAAGTGGGTGTACCAGCCACAGCCCGGTGACGATCAGCGGCAGCCAGAAAACGACCCGTGCAGACAGTTCCGGGTTGTGATGTTGCCGGTAACTGTTAACCAGCATCCGGCCGAGCATGAACAGCAGCAGGCCGGTTGCCAGGAGAATGCCAAGGTTGATGACCTTGTGTGAGAACGGATCGATACCGAAAAAGTAGCGGTTCAGCGCAAAGCTGGCCATGCTGACCGGGCGCCGCAATACCCCGGAGCGCGTCGAAAAGGCCGCCTTGCCGAGTGTGTCCAGGTCCAGGGATTCAATCTCGAGTGACTTGTTACCCAGCAGGTTGCTGGTGTCATCGAACATGTAGTCGCCGGACAGGCCGGGATAATAAACAAGCACAGTGATCGTACAGATCACCAGAAACAGCCAGGCCGCAGGTTGTTTGATGACCGGTTTGCTCACGTTGGATAGGGTTCGGCTCTGTTCCTGTGGTGTTACCGCGGCCGCCGCCAGGGCGTCATGCGGGTTGCCGGGCAATGAGTTCCGCGTGAGCATGATGATACAGGTTTGTCGCAAAAAAAGACGCCCCGTTTCCGGGGCGTCCTGGTACAGCCTTGGTCAGTACACTATTTACGGCAGTTGGCCGGCAGGTACTTGCTTGGCATGTCGGTGTTGTCAACGCCACAGCTCCACTGCACGGAACCGACGCTGGAGGTGTCCGGGGTCAGTCCGATCGTTTTTAGGTTAGCAGTCGGGTTGCCACCTACATTTTCGTTGTAGGTGATGGTGATCGCGCCGGTGGATCCAACCGAAATGGCGGAAACGTAGGTGCCCTGGATACTGCTGTCGGTCGGCAGGCCAAAGCTGACGTTGCCGCCAGCCGGCATCCAGCCCACGCTCTGGTAGGTCTCGGAGACCGCCAGCTTGGATGAGCTGGCCATCTGCAGACCTTCAGAAACCTTGGAACGAATGGTGTAGTCCTGGTAGGCCGGGATCGCGATGGCGGCCAGAATGCCGATAATGGCGATCACGATCATCAGTTCGATAAGCGTAAAACCTTTTTGCAGTTTCATGGTAAACCCTCTCTGGTTCGTAAAATGGGTAACGTTCTATGTGGTAGCCCTATACCGAGCATCCCGGTTACAGCCACGGTATCGGACAGTCGCCCGGATTCTTTGGCTGATTATGGATATACATTTACCGTGCCAGTTTTCTGCCGCACGGGGCATTTCCTGGAAAATTATTTGCGCGCTTCAATAAAATCTTTTTAATACATTAGGATACAGATTGCATGAGGCGTGTCGGTAGGGTGATGCTGACACAGTTTGTGCGCGATCGCGGTTTGTGAAGGCCGTGCAGAAAGCGAGACGCAGCGCACAGTCGGGTCAGAAAGTGACGCAGGGTGTCACTTTCTGCCACTGGCAAGGGGTGGTGAGTTTGCCCGGGCTATTCCAGCCCGAGTTTTTTCAGGCGGTAGCGCAGGGCGCGGAAGGTGATGCCGAGTCTTTTTGCCGCGGCGGTCTTGTTATAGCGGGTTTGCTCGAGTGCTTTCATCAGCACGTCTTTCTCGATGTTATCCATATATGTATCGAGCGGAACCGTGCCGGGCTCAAGCGGCCTGTCTGCCCCGGCGGGTTGGGCCGTGACGGTTTCCTGCCTTGTGCCGGTATCGGGCAGTTGCAGGTCTTCCAGGTTGATGGTGCTACCCTCGCACAGGGTTGTAGCCCGTTCCAGTATGTTCTCCAGTTCACGCACGTTGCCGGGGAAGCTGTAGTGCGTCAACGCGTGCATGGCCCCGTCACTCAGCGTCAGGTCCGGTTGTTCGAGCTGCCGGGCAATCTTCTTCAGGCAGTGCGCGGCCAGCAGCGGAATATCCTCGCTGCGTTCGCGCAATGGCGGCACTTCGAGCCGGATCACATTGAGCCGGTAGTAAAGGTCCTGGCGGAATTCGCCACTTGCGACCAGTTCCGCCAGGTCCCTGTGGGTGGCGGACAGGA
The DNA here is from genome assembly GCA_965544015.1 of uncultured Gammaproteobacteria bacterium. Classification (GTDB taxonomy): domain Bacteria; phylum Pseudomonadota; class Gammaproteobacteria; order UBA9214; family UBA9214; genus UBA9214. The sequence goes on from CBEULV010000078.1 coordinate 5,077, forward strand.
TACGCACGTCGGTCGGCAGTTCGCGCTCGGCCCCGACCGGTCGTATCGCCTTTTCCTGGATGGCACGCAGCAGCTTGACCTGCATGTGCAACGGCAGTTCGGCGACCTCGTCAAGGAACAGGGTACCCCCGGCGGCGACCTGGAACAGCCCGGCCTTGTCTGCGGTTGCGCCGCTGAAGCTGCCCTTCTTGTGACCGAAAAACTCGCTTTCCATGAGCTCTGTCGGGATCGCGCCACAGTTCACCGGCACGAATGGACTGTCGGCGCGCGGTCCCTTGCTGTGAATCAGTTTTGCCACCAGTTCCTTGCCGGTGCCGGATTCGCCGAAGATGTATACCGGCGCCTGGCTGCGAGAGAGCTTTGCGATGGTGGAGCGGATATTGCGCATGGCCGTGGAATCACCCAGCAGTGTGTCACGGCTGCGCCGGTCACGCTGGTGATAGTCATCAGTCAGTCTCAGCACGCTGTTGATCAGGTTGCGCAATACGTTCAGGTTGACCGGCTTGGAGATGAAATCGAAAGCCCCGGCCTTGAGTGCCTCGACAGCGGTATCCATGCTGCCAAAGGCGGTAATGACGGCGACGGGCAGGTTGGGCAACTGCTCCTGGATGTGACGCACCAGGTCGAGGCCGTCGCCATCCGGAAGCCGCATGTCGGTCAGGCACAGGTCAAATTTTTCTGTTGCCAGCAGTTTGCGCGCCGCCCCGAGATCGGCTGCACTGCGTGTTTCGATATCCATGCGCCCGAGCGTGAGCTCGAGCAGCTCGCGAATATCCGGTTCATCGTCTACGATCAGGGCGCGGTTAGAGCTCATGTGTCATCGTGCCTGTGCGAACGAGGCCACTGGCAGGCGTTTGTTGACCGGGAAGGTTATGCGAAAACAGCTGCCACCCTGCGCTGCCGGCAGGTATTCGATGCGGGTCTGGTTGCTCTCGCAGATCTCGCGCGCGACGTACAGGCCCAGGCCGGTGCCACTGCTGTGCGTGGTAAAGAACGGTTCGAAGATTTTGTCTGCCATGTCGGGATCAATGCCGGGACCGTTGTCTATAATATCAAGATGTGGTGTGCGGGAGCCAACTGCATGGCTGCCGGCCAGTGTCAGTTGTACCGGGATGCCGTTGTCGGCGTGATGGACACTGTTCTGACACAGGTTCCACACCACCTGGTGCAGCTGGCTGGGGTCCATGTGGATTTCCATGTCTTCCGGTTCCACCGAAAAACGGATTTGCTCTGGTGTGCACAAGCCGCTGTGGCTGAATTCATCGGTAAAACGCGCCAGCCAGTCTTTCAGCAGTACGGTTTGCGGGACCGCAGTACCTGGTCGGGACAGCTCCAGGATGTTTTCGACGATGTCGTTGACGCGCGCAGTATTGTCGCCAATGATGGTCACCAGGCGCCGGTCCCCATCAGCAAGTACATCTTCCTCGCTCAGTAACTGGGTGGCGTGGCTGATCGCACCCAGCGGGTTTCTGATCTCGTGCGCAATGCTGGCAGTCAGGCGGCCGAGTGATGCCAGCTTGATCTGCTGCGCCTGCTTTTCCATCACCGCGGTATCTTCCAGGAAGATCATAACGCCAACCCCGTCACCTGTCCCCATCGGGGTGAAATGGGGCAGGATATTGCTGTTTGCATTTCCCTTCAGCAGGGCTGGTTCGTGCTGCGACGACTTGCGCCATGCCATGAGTTGTTGATAGAGCGGTCGCGAGATGTTTTCCAGTGGCTGGTCTTCAACGCTGTACTGGTAGTCCAGCAGCTTGCGCGCGGTGTCATTCATCAGGCGGATATTATGGTTGTGGTCGGCCACGATAATACCGGCCTGCAGGCGCTGGACAATATGCTCGTTCAGTTTTGCCAGGTTGGCGATGTCGGTGCCGCGCTGCCGGGCCAGTGCCTCACTGTCGCGGATGCGGCGTACCAGTAGCAAGGCAAGCCCGGCTGTGGCAAACAGCATCAGTCCCAGCAGTCCCGTCTGTGTATAGCTGACGTCACGCTGGGTGTCAGTCAGTAACGAGCCGTAAAACTGTTCCCCCATCAGTGCAATGGCCGCCACTGCGGCGAACAGGAATGCCATGCGCCCGGGCAGCAGGATGCTGCCAGTGGCAACCGAGATGATCAGCAGGATGCCGAGCCCGCTGGAAGGGCCGCCGCTGGCGAAGATCAGCAGGGTGATGGCGGTAATATCCACCAGCACCTGGATAATGGTCTGCAACTGGTAACCGGGATGGCGCAGACGGGTTGTGAAGCCGGCCAGCAGGCTGAACAGCAAGTAGGCCACGCAGGTCAGCCGGTAAAGCGCGGGTTGCTCGATGCCCAGCGTGGTTTCATCGCCGATGGTGAAAACCAGCACGGTCAGCAGGCCGGCCAGAATGACCCGGTAGAATGTCAGCAGCCGTAACGGCTTCCATGTCAGGGCATCGACGTTATCGGGCCCCTTGAACCGTTCTGCGTATGATCCCGGCATGCCGTTTAGTGGTCCTGCGAGCCGCTATGATTGCCGCTTGGATTCATCCCGGTGCTCCCTGGAACAATAATAATGGCCATCCTGCTCCAGTGCCTCGTGCTCCGGGATGAAGATGCCGCAATTTGTGCACTGCACCATCTTGCCGGTCAGTTCCCTGTTTCCGGGTGGCCGGCGCGGCTGCAGCCACAGGCGTTTGACGATCATGAAGATCAGCGCCAGTGCAATGAAGATCAGGAGTGTACGCATCGAATCGTCGGGCTGCTCCGGTCGGTCTGGGTGTCGTGTGCGCAAGCCTGCGCGCATGATACTACGTTAAAACGACTGGCAGGAAATGCATTCTAAAGAATAACTTGATCAGTGACCGCGAGGTTTGTCACACTCGGCTCCATGCATTTGCACGAATACCAGGCCAAGCAACTGTTTGCCGATTACGGCATCCCGGTTCCGGACAGCCGTCTGCTGACCACGGCCGCGGAACTGGGTGGTGTGACTGCCGCGCTGGGTGGTACGGCCTGGGTGGTCAAGGCACAGGTCCATGCAGGGGGGCGTGGCAAGGGCGGCGGCGTACAACTGGTGAAGGATGAACAGTCACTGGCGGATGCCGTGCGGCAAATGCTGGGCAGTCGCCTGGTTACCCCGCAGACCGGTGCGGACGGTCTGCCGGTCAACAGCGTGCTGGTGGAGTGCACGGTGCCGATCGCGCGCGAGATCTACTTCAGTCTGCTGGTCGATCGTGGCAGCGAACGCGTTACCCTGATGGCATCCAGCGCAGGTGGCATGAATATCGAGGAGGTGGCGGCGAACGATCCGGCGGCCATTGTGACGGAGAGTGTCAATCCGGCAGCCGGGCTGCAGGGCTACCAGTGCCGTAACCTGGCCTTTGCGCTGGGCCTGGAGGGCAAGCAGACCGGTGCGTTTGCACGGCTTGCCGGTGCGGCCTACCGACTCATGATGGAGTCCGATGCCGGTTTGCTGGAAATCAACCCGCTGGTGGTGACCGGGGATGGTGACCTGGTTGCCCTGGATGCCAAGCTGGACCTGGATGACAATGCGCTGTTCCGGCACAAGACGCTGGCCGGGCTGTGTGACCCAAGCCAGGAAGACGAGCGCGAGCACCTCGCGCAGCAGCATGGTCTGAACTATATTCGGCTGTCCGGCAACATTGCCTGCATGGTGAATGGTGCCGGGTTGGCCATGGCAACCATGGACCTGATCAAGCTGCACGGTGGTGCGCCGGCCAATTTTCTCGATGTCGGCGGCGGTGCTACCGCAGAAAAGGTGGCGGAGGCGTTCAAGATCATCCTGTCCGACCCGCAGGTGGAGGCCATCCTGGTCAATATCTTTGGCGGTATCGTGCGTTGTGACCTGATAGCCGAGGGGATCCTGCAGGCCATTGCCGAGGTCGCCGTGAAGGTGCCGGTCGTGGTACGGCTGGAAGGCACCAATGCCGCGGCCGGCCTGGAACTGATCGAGCAGTCCGGCCTGGCGGTGTTGACCGCCAGCGACCTTACCGAGGCGGCCAGCAGGGTGGTTGCAGCGGTGCAGGGCGGGGCGTCAGTATGAGCGTGCTGATCGATAGTACTACCTGCGTGATCTGCCAGGGCTTTACCGGTGCGCAGGGGACCTTCCACTCACAGCAGGCGCTGGATTACGGTACCCGGCTGGTGGGTGGCGTGACACCCGGCAAGGGTGGGCAGACGCACCTTGATCTGCCGGTGTTCAATACCGTCCGCGACGCCGTTGCGGCCACGCAGGCGGATGCGACCATGATCTATGTGCCGGCGGCGTTTGCAGCCGATGCCATCCTGGAGGCGGCGGCGGCCGGTATTCGCCTGATTGTCTGTATTACCGAGGGCATCCCGGTACTGGACATGCTGCGCGTCAAGGCCGTGTTGCGTGATACGGAGTCGCGGTTAATCGGTCCCAATTGCCCGGGCATCATCACGCCCGGAGCCTGCAAGATAGGCATTATGCCGGGCGTCATTCACACGCCAGGCAGCATCGGGATTGTGTCGCGCTCCGGGACGCTGACCTACGAGGCCGTATTTCAGACCAGCCGTTGTGGTTTCGGTCAGAGTACCTGTATCGGTATCGGTGGCGACCCGATCCGCGGCATGGGATTTATCGAGTGCCTGCAACTGTTCGAGGCAGATCCGGACACCAGCGGTATCGTGATGATCGGCGAGATCGGTGGCAACGGCGAGGAGCGTGCCGCGGAATATATCCAGTCACATGTCAGCAAGCCGGTGGTGGCCTACATTGCCGGCGTTACGGCGCCGCCCGGTAAGCGCATGGGGCATGCCGGCGCCATTGTCAGTGGCGGACAGGGAACCGCGGACGCCAAGATCGCCGCACTGGAGGCGGCGGGCGTGACCGTGGTGCGTTCACCGGCGGAAATGGGCAGCGGCATGCAGGCAGCATTGGCGGGGTAGTTTTTCTCTGCAAAGAAATCTCGCGCAAAGCCGCAAAGGCGCAAAGAAAATAATGATCTTTGCCACAGAGTACACAGAGGCAAAAACAATTACGTCGTTCCCGCGCAGGCGGGAATCCAGTCCTGAATAGAGAACCAAGGGCAAGTTTACTGTAGGAGCGCCTTGCAGGCGCGATCTTGATGTAAAAATGATCGCGGACGCGGCCCGCTCCTACGGAAACACCAGGCACATCTAAAGATCAGTGGTTGTTTGGTGGCTGGGTCCCCGCCTTCGCGGGAACGACGTGGCTT
>CBEULV010000079.1:0-10137 GCA_965544015.1 uncultured Gammaproteobacteria bacterium
TGTTTTCTCTTCTCTGTTTTCTCTGTGTTCTCTGTGGCAAATATTTCTTGTCTTTCTTTGCGCCTTTGCGGCTTGGCGCGAGAAGATTCTTCTCTCCAGTCTTTAACAACCTAACCCCGCTTCAACTCACCCGGCAGGGAAAACGTCACCGGCTCCCTGCGCCCCTGTGACTCCTCCACCACCTCCGCGCCCCAGGCGCGCAACTGCTCCACCACCCCGGTGACAATGTTCTCGGGCGCCGACGCACCCGCGGTGATACCCACTGCCTGTTTACCGACCAGCCAGTCCGGCTTGATCTGGCTGGCTTCGTCTATCAGGTAGGCAGGGATGCCCTGGTTCTCGGCCAACTCACGCAGGCGGTTGGAATTGGAACTGTTCGGCGAACCGACCACCAGCATCACATCGCATTGCCCGGCAAGCTGCTTGACGGCATCCTGGCGGTTCTGCGTGGCATAGCAGATATCATCCTTGCGCGGCCCCCGGATAGCGGGAAAGCGCTTTTTCAGGCCACTGATCACGCACTCGGCATCATCGACCGACAGCGTGGTCTGGGTCACGAAGGCCAGCTCATCCGGATTGTCGACCTGCAGTGCCCGCACATCGTCCATTGTCTCCACCAGGTACATGTGTCCGCCCTGCGTTGCGTCGTACTGGCCCATGGTGCCCTCCACTTCCGGGTGGCCCTTGTGCCCGATCAGGACACACTCACGCCCGGCCGCGGCATGCTGGCTGACCTCCAGGTGTACCTTGGTGACCAGCGGGCAGGTCGCATCGAACACACGCAAACCGCGTTGCCGCCCTTCTTCGTGCACCGCCAGCGATACGCCGTGTGCACTGAAGATAACCGTGCTGCCGTCCGGCACCTCGCTCAGCTCATCGACAAACACCGTGCCACGCGCACGCAGTCCCTCTACCACGTGACGATTGTGAACCACCTCGTGACGCACATAGATCGGCGCATCGAACAGTTCCAGCGCGCGCTCGACAATCTCGATGGCACGATCAACACCGGCACAGAAACCGCGCGGGTTGGCTAACAGGATTTTCATGGATTACCCGAATATAAAAACAGGGGGATTATAGGCCAGAGATCAATGTATGTTGGGTTTTTGCCGTTAATGTGGTGGAATAGCATTACAGGAACCAATAATTAACACACCATGAACTGGCGACGCCTGCCTTATCTGTTGTTTTTTCCTGCTGCCATCATGCCTGTTGTCTGTGGCGCCCAGCCGCAACCTGATGTGCCTTCTGGAATACCATCCTATATTATTGTTTACAAACATGGTATAGAACCCGAATCGACAAGCCGGGAGCTGGCGCGCAGGCATGGCCTGGAAGTATCGAATATCTACCGTCACGCCCTGAGGGGCGCAGCGGCCACCGTCCCCCCTGGTCGATTACACGCCCTTGAGAAAGACCCGCGCATTGACTTCATCGAGGTCAACCAGCGGGTAAAGGCCTTCGCACAATTACTGCCCACCGGCGTGGACCGGGTTGATGGTGAACTCAACAGCACCGCAAATATCGACGGGATTGATGACCGGGTTGATGCGGATATCGCCATCATTGATTCCGGGATTGACCTGGACCACCCTGACCTGAATATATTCCGCTTTGCAAACTGTGCCAGCGGAGGACCTCTTAATACCAGTTGCATAGAGAATGACACCGGCGCGAACGACGGAAACGGTCATGGCACGCATGTCGCAGGAACGGCAGCAGCCCTCGACAACGGAATCGGTGTTGTGGGTGTAGCCCCCGGCGCACGACTGTGGAATGTGAGAGTACTGGATAAACGGGGTTCGGGATGGCTGAACTGGATCATAGCCGGGGTGGATTACGTTACCGCAAATACGGCTTCCATCGATGTGGCAAACATGAGCCTGGGTCTGGTGGGTAGCAGCGCCGCACTGGACCTGGCCATTTCCAATTCAGTCGCAACAGGTATTGTCTATACATTGGCGGCAGGCAATGATTTGATGGATGTCAGCAATGTCTCGCCTGCCGGGCACCCGGATGCCATCACGGTGTCGGCATTGTCCGACTTTGACGGTTCACCAGGTGGTACGGGCAGTGGCAGTGTGTCCTTCGTGGACTGTACAGAAAACGTGGATGACAGTTTCGCCTGTTTCAGCAACTTTGGCTCCGGCGTGGACATCATGGCACCCGGCATACGCATTCTCTCGACATGGAATGATGGCGGAACCAACATCATCAACGGGACAAGCCAGGCAACCCCTCATGTGGCCGGTGCAGCCGCCCTGTACCTGGTGGAAAACCCGGGCAGCACTCCCGCCGCTGTCAAGGCGGCCCTGATTGCTGCCGGCGAACCCCTGCCCTGCGCGAACAGCCCTTCCGGTCAGTGTGCCGATGATCCCGATGGAATCCAGGAGCCCCTGCTCCTGCTGGCCTGTTCAGACAGTGACGGTGATGGCGCATGTGATGATGTTGATAACTGCCCTGTATCTGCCAACCCTGGACAGGAAGACGGGGACGGGGACGGGATTGGTGACCTCTGTGACAACTGCCCGCTGACAGCGAACACTGACCAGCTGGATACCGATGGTGACGGAATCGGAGATACCTGTGACAACTGCACGGCCACAGCAAACAATGATCAGCTGGATACCGATGGTGATAGCCTGGGAGATGCGTGCGATACAGATGATGACAATGACGGACTGGATGATGCCTTCGAGCAATCCATCGGCACGGATCCGTTACTGGCAGACAGCGACGGAGACGGGCTCAGCGATTTTGATGAAGTGAATCATGACGGGGATCCCGCCACCTACACACCCGGGCTGGATCTCGATCCCCTGTCTGCGGACACGGACGCCGACGGCTATGGTGATGCGACTGACCCGATCCCGCTTACCTTCAACTTCAATGACGGCGACCTTGCACCCCTTGGCAGTCCGAACGGGGTTGTGAACGCGGCGGATTACCAGATCGCCTTGCGCATTGCACTGGGAATGCTCATAGCCAGTGATCTGGAGCTGTCTCACGGAGACCTGTATCCGCCCGGGGCACCAGACGGAGTCATCGGGCTTCCGGACCTGCTCCAGTTGCTCCAGCTTGCTTTATAGGTAACAGGAAAACATCAGTCGTCCCCGCGCAGAGCCTGCCCCCACGAAGGCGGGGCGCGTTCCTGCTTCATTAGATAACCCGCAGGAGCGGAACTTGTTCCGCGAACTCCGTGAATTTGTTCGCGCTGCGAGCAGCGCTCCTACGCCATTAGAAACACCTGCAGGAGCGCCTTTGCCTACATGGATGTAGGTACATCGCGTAAGGCATGGAGAAGGTGAGACCGGGAACCGGTCGAGAGGCTGGCCTGGGCCATGCCGGAAGCGATGAGGCGTGATTGCGGGATATTGATCAGGACTGGGATCCCGCCTGCGCGGGAACGACGTGATAGTTTTTTTCCTCTGTGGCCTCTGTGGCAATTAATTCTTTTCTCTGCGTCTCTGCGTCTCTGCGTCTTTGCGCGAGATTATTTTCCTGACGGCCTGGCGCGAAATTCCTACTCCTCCATCTCGCCCGGCACCACATCGATGATCTCCACTTCGAAGATAATGCTATGTCCCGCCAGCGGGTGATTGAAATCGACCATCACCGCATCCTCATCCACTTCCAGTACCGCTCCGGCCATCTCCTCGCCTTCCGGTGTTTCGAAACCGACGATCACACCCGGCGCCAGTTCGATATCGTCTGCAAAGGCAGACCGCGGCATCTGGTGAATATGTTGCGGATCATGCAGACCAAAGGCCTGCTCCGGAGTCAGCTCCAGGCGTTGCGTGTCACCGGAAAACAGTCCGTACAGGGCAAGTTCAAGTCCGTGCACCAGCGTGCCATCCCCCATGATGAAAGTGAAGGGTTCATCATCAAAGGTGGACTCCGCCACCGTGCCATCTTCCAGGGTCAGTGACAGATGCAGGGTAACGCTACTGGCGGGACTGATCGGGAAGCTCATTTATCCTCAGTGCCCCTGTGTTCGCCGAACAGCGCATCCAGCAACAACAACCCGGCACCGACGGTGATAGCGGAGTCCGCGATATTGAAGATCGGCCAGTGCCAGCTACCATAGTAGACATCGATAAAATCAATGACGTAGCCGTAAATTACGCGGTCAACCAGGTTGCCGATCGCGCCACCCAGAATCAGCGACAGCGCCAGTGCAGTACGGCGCTCGCCGGTTTTCAAACGCAGCAGCCAGACCAGCAGCACGACGCTGACAAGCACCGCGAGCCCGACAAAGAACCAGCGTTGCCAACCCGAGGCATCACCGAGAAAACTGAACGCCGCCCCGGTATTATACGCCTTGGTGATGGCCAGCGAGGGTATCAGCATCACCGGCTGATGCAGCGCGAGCATGGCATCGGCCAGCAGCTTGCTGGCCTGGTCCAGCACCAGCACCAGCAGGGAAACCGAAAGCCACTTCATCACGACAACCCCGTTTGCCAATCAGGCAAAACGGCGCAGCTCGCCGCTTCCGGTAATATTTTCCACGCAGCGCCCGCAGATTTCCGGGTGCTCGGGATTGCTCCCGACATCTTCCCGGTGGTGCCAGCAGCGGATGCACTTGGCGTGTGACGAAGGCGTCACCCGGACGCGAAAATTCAGCCCCGGGACATTGCCATCCACGGCATCCTGCGGGCAGTCCTCGAGCGGATGCACACGCGCATAGGACGTGATCAGCACAAAGCGCAGTTCGTCCTCAATGGCCGTCAGCAGTGCACGCGTATCTTCATCGGCATACAGGTCCACCTCGGCATCCAGCGGCGAACCGATCGCCCCGTCAACGCGCAGCTTTTCCAGTTGCTTGCTGACCGCCTCGCGCACCTCGATAACGCGTCCCCAGAACTCCCTTCCCATGCGCAGCAGGACCTCGCCTTCCGGGTAAAACGTCGGTGGCAACTCATGCCAGCCGGACAGAAAGACGGATTCCGGCCGTTCCCCCGGCAATTGCAGCCAGATCTCCTCGGCGGTAAAACTCAGGATCGGTGCCAGCCAGCGCACCAGTGATTCGGCGACGTGGTAGAGCGCGGTTTGCGCCGAGCGACGCGGGATACCATCGGCCTGCGTGGTGTACTGGCGGTCCTTGATGATGTCGAGATAGAAACTGCCCATATCCACGGCACAGAAGTTATGCACCAGTTGGAAGATCCGGTGGAACTCGTAACTCTCGTAGGCCTGCTGCACCTGCCCCTGCAGTTGCCGGGTACGTTCGATGGCCCAGCGATCCAGGCACAGCATCTGCTCGGTGTCCAGCTGGTGGCTGGCCGGATCGAAACCGTTTATGTTGGCGAGCAGGAAACGCGAGGTATTGCGCAGTCGCCGGTAGGCATCGGCCGTGCGCTTGAGAATTTCATCCGAGACATTCATCTCGCCGCTGTAATCGGTCGCCGCCACCCACAGGCGCAGGATATCGGCACCCAGCGAATTCATGATCTTCTGTGGCGCCACCACGTTACCGCGCGACTTGGACATCTTCTGCCCCTTGGCATCCACGGTGAAACCGTGCGTCAACACGGTCCGGTACGGCGCCTCGCCGCGCATTGCCATGGCACTCAACAGTGACGACTGGAACCAGCCACGGTGCTGGTCTGACCCTTCCAGGTACAGGTCGGCCGGCACATCGAGCCCGTCACGCCGCTCCAGCACAGCGTAATGTGACACACCGGAGTCAAACCAGACATCCAGTGTATCGGTAACCTTGTCGTAGTCCTCTGCCTCGACGCCGAGCAGTTGCTGCGCTTCCAGTTCAAACCAGGCATCGATGCCGGACTGTTCGATGCGCTGCGCCACCGTCTCGATGAGGCGTGATGTCTCAGGATGCAGTGCACCGGTCTGCTTGTGCACGAACAGGGGAATCGGCACACCCCAGGTGCGCTGCCTCGATATGCACCAGTCGGGGCGGTTGCCCACCATGCCCTCGATGCGCGCCTTGCCCCAGTCCGGCAGCCAGCGCACCCCGTCGATCGCCTTCAGCGCGGCGTCGCGCAGGCCGCCCTGCTGCATGCTGATGAACCACTGCGGCGTGGCACGAAAGATAATCGGCGTCTTGTGCCGCCAGCAGTGCGGGTAACTGTGGCGCAACATCTCCTCGTGCACCAGCGTGCCCGCGCCCTTGAGCACCTCGATCACGTGATCGTTGGCAGCGAACACGTGCTCGCCGGCAAACAGTTCGGTATCCGGCAGAAAGCAGCCGTTACTGCCAACCGGGTTATACACGTCGAGCCGGTAACGGCTACCAACCACGTAGTCGTCCTGGCCATGACCGGGCGCGGTATGCACGGCGCCGGTACCGGCTTCGGTAGTGACATGCTCGCCAAGAATAACGGGTACCTCACGTTCATAAAACGGGTGCGCAAGGGACAACCCTTCCAGCTCACTGCCCTTGCAGTAGGCCACAACCTGGTAGTTCTCGGCACCGTAACGCAACATGGCATCCTTCATCAGTGCCTCGGCCAGCACCAGCCGCTCACTGCCCCTGCCGATGTCGCACTGCACCACGGCATAATCCAGTTCCGGGTTCAGCGACACGGCGAGATTGGCCGGCAGCGTCCACGGCGTGGTAGTCCAGATCACCACGGATAACGGCCCCTCTCCGGCATGGCCATCCACATGATGACAACAGGCCAGCAGGCCGGCCTCGTTGAGCACACGGAAACGCACATCGATCGCCGGCGAGTTCTTGTCCTCGTATTCCACCTCGGCCTCGGCCAGTGCCGACCGGCAATCGGTACACCAGTGCACCGGCTTGAAACCCTTGTGCAGGTGACCGTTTTCGATGATCCGTCCCAGCGCGCGGATGATATCCGCCTCGAACTGGAAATCCATGGTGAGATAGGGATTGTTCCAGTCACCCGTCACGCCAAGGCGAATGAAATCGCGCCGCTGTCCATCCACCTGCTTGCCGGCATACTCACGGCAGGCCTTTCTGAAGGTCGCCGCATCGACCTTGACTCCGGCCTTGCCCACTTTCTTCTCGACATTCAGCTCGATGGGCAGACCATGACAGTCCCAGCCCGGCACATAGGGCGCGTCAAAGCCGCTCAGGGTCTTGCTCTTGACGATGATGTCCTTGAGGACCTTGTTGACTGCGTGGCCGATATGGATATCGCCATTGGCATAGGGCGGCCCGTCATGCAGTATGAACGTCGGACGCCCGGCACCGGCCGCGCGCATTTTCCCGTACAGGTCCATGTCTTCCCAGCGCTTGAGCATCTGCGGCTCCCGGTTGGGCAGATTACCCTTCATCGGGAAAACCGTACTGGGAAGATTGAGTGTGTCTTTATAGTCTGTCATGTATCTATACGTGGCACTGTCGCATGAAGCGTGAATTTATAACCCAATAAGAGGATGAATCCCACTAATCTTTAGTAATGGGGCCATTGAGTATAATCGCCGGGCCGGCAATCAACCCGGCGCAGAACGAAAAAATTCTTTTGCCTGCCGGGCGTCCCGCCAGATCTGCTCTCGCAACGCCTCGAACGAATCGAAATGCCGCTCATCACGTATTTTTTCCAGAAAGCTGACCTGCACATGCTTGCCATAGATATCACGATCAAAATCGAACAGGTGCACTTCCAGCAGGACGCGTGTGCCACCCACTGTGGGACGACTGCCGACATTGGCGACACCGGTAACCGGCGCAGCGGCAACCCCCTCCATCTCCACGGCGAACACGCCGGACAGCGGTGATGCAACCCGGTGCAGGAACACATTTGCCGTCGGAAATCCGATGGTGCGACCACGCTTGTCGCCATGCGCAACACGTCCACTCATCGCATAGGGTCGATCCAGCAGCGTTGCCGCAGCAACCAGGTCGCCACGCATCAATGCATCGCGTACGCGGGTACTGCTGACACGATCACCCCCCAGGCAGTAGGTATGCATGCCGGCCACCTCGAAACCATGCCGCGCACCCGCCTGCTGCAGCATGGAGAAGTTGCCGGCGCGGTCCTTGCCAAAGCGGAAGTCATCGCCAACCACCAGGTATTTCACGCCCGCCCCGTCAACCAGGATCTCGCGGATAAAGGTTTCCGGGTCGAGCCCGGCGAGGTGTGCATTGAACGGCAGGCACAGTATGCGCCCTACCCCGTACTCGCTCAGCGCCCGGATCTTCTCGCGCAGACGGGTCAAGCGCGCCGGCGCAGACTGCGGGTGGAAATATTCCATGGGTTGCGGCTCGAAGGTAATCAGCGTGACCGGTAAACCCAGCTTGGCTGCCTGCTCCGAGCATTGCTCGATGACGGCCTGATGACCACGATGCACACCGTCGAAATTACCGATGGTCGCCACGCAGCCAGACTGAGTGCCACGCAGGTTATACAGGCCCCGTACCAGCTCCATAGCTAGTCGCCACGCCCTCCGCCATGATATTCCTGGCGCCACAAGTCAAGCAGGCGCATGCCGGCAAGCCGTAACGCCAGCAGGTAGATCGCAACACCGGCGCCCACACAAAGCAGCAGTCCGGTGACGCGCTGGCCTGCTGACCAGTCGATCCACACGTCATGCGCGGGCACACCCCAGGCCAGCGCAGCTGCCAGCACCGCACTGGCCAGCAACAATTGTGTCCAGATGCGTGCCCACCCGTCCTGCGCCGTGTAGATACCGCGCTGCTTCAGGGCCCGGTACAACAGGGCCGCATTGACCCACGCGGCAATCGAGGTTGCCAGCGCCAGGCCCGCATGCGGACCATTGATAGCCAGCATGACCATGGGCACGACAAAGAGCAGGTTCAGGGCCATGTTGGTAATCAGCGCAATGATGGCGATTCGCACCGGTGTGCGCGTATCCTTGCGCGAATAGAATGCCGGCGCGAGCACCCTGATCAGCATGAACCCGGGCAGGCCGATGGCATAGGCCATCAGGCTCAGGCCCGCCATGCCGACATCGCCGGCGGAGAAATCACCGTACTGGAACAGGGTGGCAAGCATTGGCCGGGCCAGCGCAAACAACCCGATGGTGGCTGGAATCCCGATCAGCAACACCAGTCGCAGGCCCCAGTCCAGGGTGCGTGAGAACTCCTCGTTCGAACCATTCGCGTGACTGCGCGACAGGCTCGGCAGGATCACCGTCGACAGGGCAATGGCAAACACCCCGAGCGGGAACTCCACCAGCCGATCGGAGTAATACAGCCAGCTGACACTGCCCGCCACCAGAAACGAGGCAATCAAGGTGTCGAACAGCAGGTTGATCTGCGCCACCGAGGAACCCAGGATGCCCGGCAGCATGAGCTTCATAATGCGTCGCACACCCTCGTCGCGCAGGCCCCAGCATGGCCGCGGAAAAATCCCGATGCGTTTCAGCGACGGCAGCAGAAACAGCACCTGCACCACACCGGCGACAAACACACCGCCAGCCAGTGCAAACTCCGGCTGATCCAGTAATGGCGAGACCAGCACCGCGGCACCGATCAGTACCACATTCAGCCAGACCGACACGAAAGAAGCAGCGGCAAAACGTCCGTAGGTGTTCAGGATGCCGGCGGCAAAGGCCACCAGCGATACAAACAACAGGTAGGGGAAGGTCAGTCGCAACAGGCCTGCTGCCAGTTCGAACTGGCCCGGGTCACGTTGCAGAAAACCAGGGGCAAAAATCGCCACCAGTACCGGACTGGCCAGCACACCCAGCACGGTGATGCCCGACAGGATACCCAGCATGGTACCCGCCACCCGGTTGGCCAGTTGCTGCACCTCGGCATGCGTGCGCTGTGCGCGGTATTCGGAAATCACTGGCACAAAGGCCTGGGAAAATGCCCCCTCGGCAAACAGGCGACGCAAAAAATTGGGAATCTTGAACGCGACGAAGAAGGCGTCCATGCTGGCATCTGCACCAAACCAGCGCGCCAGCACCATGTCGCGCAGCAGGCCCAGCACCCGGGAAATGAGTGTCATGCCACCGACAATTGCCGTGCTTTTCAGTAACTTGTGACTCATCTAATGGGTAACACCACGGAATCCATGCGCCATTGCAGTTGCCGGCAAACTGCGTGAGTATACTGGAAAAACAACAACTTACCAGCCCAACTCGCAGCACCCCAGGGTCTCGACCGGGACACGACGAGGGCGCATGGGAACATCCTGCAAGCCACGAATTAACCAACCTTATCAACCGTTAACATTG
>CBEULV010000080.1:0-9891 GCA_965544015.1 uncultured Gammaproteobacteria bacterium
TGTCATTGGCGCCGCAGTCATCGACGACGTATTGGGCGTGGTTTTGCTGGCATTGCTCTATGAGTTTTCCATTGGTGGTGGCATTAACCTGGTAAATGCCGGCAAGGTACTGGTATTTATCACTGCATTCTTCGTGCTTGCACCGATTGCTGCAAAACTCATATCGCACTTGATCCACTGGTTCGACCGGGGCCGCGAACGACCGGGCCTCATTCCGACGACGATCATATCGCTGGTGCTGTTTTTCGCGTGGCTGGCGCACGTTATTGGCGCACCCGAGATACTCGGCGGATTTGCTGCAGGATTGGCGCTGTCACGACGGTTCTTTCTGCCCTTTGGCGCCGCATTAAGCACCAGCCGTACCTTCTCCGACCGTATCGACAAACAGATGCGACCCATCATCCAGCTGTTCACCCCCATCTTCTTTGTCATGGTTGGACTATCCCTGAACCTGAATGAAGTCGACTGGTCGTCGCCATTTATCTGGCAGTTCTCGCTGGCATTTTTCTGTATTGCGGTACTGGGAAAATTTTCAGGCGCCATATTGATAAACGAATCCTGGCCCATGCGTTTTATTACCGGACTGGCCATGGTTCCGCGCGGTGAAGTAGGACTGATCTTTGCAGAACTGGGCCGTGCCGGCGGTATCTTCAACAATGAAGTCTATGCCGGTGTCATTATTGTAATCGCACTGACGACACTGCTTCCGCCTTTTCTGATGAAATGGTTTTATGGTCGCTATGGATCAGCCCTGCCCACGGAACCGGCAAGCAGCCGTGTACACAGGTGATTATTGATCTGGATCAACTACCGCCAGACCACGATGAAGCTATACTGCAATACGGACATCACCGGACCAGCAGGTAACACCGGAAACCACGAGGGGGACGCCAGTGAAAGCAGCAGAACTCTGTATACGCGATGTGGTCATCGCGAGTCGGGAAACCTCCATAGCGGATGCTGCCCGCCTGATGCGTGAACACCATGTCGGCTGTCTGGTAGTGACTGATGACATCGCCGGCCATATCAGCCCGGTCGGCATCCTGACCGATCGCGATATCGTGATCGAGGTCATTGCAAAAGACATCCCGCTTGTCGATATCACGGTGGGTGACGTGATGTCCTTTGCCCTGCTCAAGGTTTCGGAAGACGAGGAATTACTCGATGTTGCGCAGCGCATGCGCGCGCGTGGCGTGCGGCGCGTGCCGGTTATCACCGCCGACACCGGCGAGCTGGCCGGCATCATTGCCATGGACGACATCCTCAGCCTGCTCAGCCAGGAACTGTCGCTGCTGTCCACCCTGACCACTCGCGAGGCCGAGCAGGAAACCAGCAAGCGTTCCCAACCCTGACTTGTGCCGCCCCATAGCCTAACCATGCGCCCCCTTGACGGGTGTCAATGCATGCCTGCATGAAATGGTCTATATGTGATTAAGGAAAGGCAGAGAGTAAAAGGAGGTGAGTACCGTGGTAACCAAGACTGAAAAAGAGCAGGGTAAAAAGCCACTGGAACAAAAATCAGCGGAGTATGGGTTAGACCCATGGGATGAGTTTGGGCGCCGATTTGGAATATTCGGTCGGCGCGGCTGGCTTGACCCTTTCAATCGTGACTGGCTGAAAGATTTCGAGTCGTTCAGTCCGTTTGGAGGAAAGCCTCCGAAAGTCGACATGCTGGACAAGAAAAAGGAAATTGTGGTGCGCGCCGAGCTGCCTGGTGTCAGCAAGGACGATGTGGAGATCACCATTAGCGGACAGCATGTGACGATCAGGGCACAGACGAAGCATGAGGAAAAGACAGAGGAAGACCGCTACTATCACTATGAAATGAGCCATGGTGAATACCAGCGCACCCTGTACCTGCCGGAAGAGGTAGACGACAGCAAGGCAAAGACAAGTTTCTCGGATGGTGTGCTTGAACTGACCCTCCCAAAGGTGAAAAAGACCAAAGAACGGGTTATCAAGATCAAATAAATCTGTTCAACACGCAGGCACCCGGCGCAGGCCGGGCGCTTTTCTCATCACGGGCAATTACAGCTTATTCAGCTACAGGTGGTCTCGCGTATGGCGGATGTGGTGGCCACACCTGCCAGGGAGTACGCGGTGGCGGTACGACATGCCGGGGACCTGCCGCCTCTCCAGACAGTTCCGTACGATACTTCTCGATCGCTGCCCAGCGTTCCTCCGGCGTCATATCTTTCATGTTCGCACGTAAGGTCGCCAGCTGCTTGCGGCGTTCCTCGGCCTGCTTGCGCATCTCTTCATGCCGGTTGGCAAAGTCAATTTGCTGCTGCAGTTTATTTTCCAGTAACTCTTCGTGATTCTGGACCAGGTAGTTATGCCGTTCCTCGGCCTGGTTACGCAAGACCTCGTGACGGCTGATATCGCGCGCCTGTTGATCCTCGGCCTGTTTCAGCCAGGTTTCCATCTGAGCCTCCTGATATTTCTTCCTTGCCTCACGCCACTTCGCTGCCAGCGCACGGTGTTCATCTCGCTGCTTGACGTAGGCCTGCCAGCGCGCCTCGATTTGCGCCTGGATCTCCTGTTGACGCTTGCTGAAGGCTTTATCGTCCGCAGGGAGACTCGCCTGCCGGCGGTCGAATGACTCGCGATAAGCACGGACACGCTGCTCTGTCGGGCTTTCCGGTGCTGCCGGCTGGGCATCTGCTGCCACCTCATCGACCGGCGCCGCATCCTCCGCGTACAGTGGCGAGATCATAAGCAGCAGCATCAATGCTGCAGATAGCGATTTCAAAATCATATGTCCTCCTGTGATGATGTGCATCTGTCATGCACGGCAACACTTTCAGTATAGCCAGTGCGCCCGTGACCGCAATCGGGGCAAGCAAACAGGCGCTCAGGTTTCCCCGTCGCGCGCCCGGTTGACAAAAAACATCCTGCGCCACTTGTGCCGGCCAACCAGGCAGAGATCCCGAACAGGACAAGACCGAGGTGAATGATCCGCGTCGTAACGTCCAGTTCTCGACCGTTGTTGGATGACCTGTGCATGGGGAAATTTCTTCAACTGCAACCATGCCAGCGCATGGTCGGAACGCAGCTATTAACCTGGATCAAATTATACGGCGCAGCGCTGTTAGTGGCTGGTACCGGCCGAGCGATTGATCTTGTTATAGACATTATACTTGCCGGAGGGTTTATGCATCGGGATGCGTTTGACCTCTTCCAGAGTCGCGGCATCGTATACCACCAGCGCCCCGTCCAGCTCCCACAGGCTGACCAGTGCATAACGCCCGTCACGGGTGAATTCCACGTGCGCCGAGGTCTTGCCCGGTTCAGGGCGCAGGGTTTTCACCAGCTCAAGGGTGCGTTTGTCAAACACGTGCATGGCATCCCGGTCCGGCCCGGAAAACACATCGGTCCAGGCGTATGGCGTATTCTCGTGGCTACGCATAAAGAACCCCGGACCCAGTGTCGGGATAACCCTGATCACCTCCCAGCTGTCCATGTCGATGACCGTGACCTGCCCGGACTTCAGGTTGGGTGTCGCCATGACCGGCTTGCCGCGGTAATCCCAGGTAATGCCGGAGCCAAGGTGCGGCATTCCATCCAGCGGCAGTTGCGCAACCACGCGGCCCGAGTCCAGATCCACGACCTGGCCACCGTTTTCGGCACGGTCCGCACCAATCAGCAGGCGGTAGTCCTGGTCAAAAAAGAAATCATCCAGCACCCGCGCCAGCGGGATGCGACGCACGCTGAAGTCCGGGCGATCAGTCATGATTTCCCAGACCTCAGGTATGTCCTTGAGGGCAACAATAAAACTGTCACGCGGTTGTGCCTGGTAGACCGCACTGACACGCGAATGCTTGCCGGTTGCGCCAACCACCGGGATTATCCTGAGCAGTGACAGGTCGGCCGCATCCAGCAGCACCAGTGTCTCCGGCAGGGTATTGCCAACCAGCAGGGTGTTGCCATCACCGGATACAGCGACATTGCGCGTATTGATGCCGGCGCGAATCTCGGCAACGGTTTTTAGATTGTAGAGATCGAATTTGCTGATCCAGCCATCACGCGAGGCAAGATAGACATAGCGCCCGTCCGGCGAATACTTGAGACCGCCATGCAGGGCGTAACGGGTGGCAAAGCGGTGGATCGGCTCCAGCCTGTCACCATCCAGCACCGTGACATGATGGTCGCCGGCCTCGACGACCATGAAAATATTCAGCGGGTCGGCGCTGAAAACCGGCTTGTCCGGCAGGCTGCCCGGCGCATGCAGGACGCGTCGTGAAGCCTCGATGGCGGCACGGCTCCACTCGGGCAGTTGTGCGGGGCGAGTGTAGATATACTCTACCAGAGCATCGATCTGCCCCGCATCGAGTGTCTTGCCAAAGGCCGGCATGCGCGTGGCCACGCGGCCGTCACGAATCACGCCGGCCGCTGCGCTGCGCTTGAGCCGGCCCAGGTTATCCGGCAACAGGGCCGGGCCGCTGCCACCCAGACGGTCGGCTGCGTGACACACTGCGCAAAGGCCCGCATAAAGAGATGCGGTCTCAGTATCAGGGTCTGCACCGCTCGCCGCATCCTGCCCCTGCGGTAGCAGCCGCCCATGGGCATCATGCTGATAATCGATGACGTCTTTTGCCTTGCCCTGAACGTATTCAGTGACGCTCAGGCGGGAACCGTCCTGTGAATAGACGATGGCGTAGTAGCGGTAGTTTTTGAAGACTTCCTCGATGTTTCTTTCTTCGCCGGGCGCCCAGGGCATCCGGTGTGGATCGAACTCATCGTAGTAATAGGGTGTATCACGGTACGCCTGTTCACCAGCCAGGGCATGGATGGAATAACAGGCAAGCAGCAGGAAAATGCGTGGCAGGAATCCTTTCCCTACCACGGAACGAAGTTGTTCATGAAGTTAAGCGGTCGCATGCTCTCGCCCATTCTGCCCACTTCATGACGCATGCCCTCGCCGGTCACGGTCATGATTTGCATATTGTAATTCATGCCGGCCATCGAGGAATTCATGCCGCGCATGTTGACGAGCATCGGCTCCAGGTGTTCCAGTGAATCCATTTTTTTGGACATGTATTCCACCGACTCGGACATGTTGTGAACCCGCCGGGTCATGGTGCGAATATTCTCGGACAGATAGACCACGCTTTCGGAAATATTCGACAGGTTCTTTCCCATATTCGGGTCCATACCCAGCGCCAGGGAATGAATGTCCTTGCTCAGGGTATAGATAAGAAAGAAACCGTAGGCCGCCAGCACCACGAAGGCAAGCATGGCCGGGTAAATAATCAGCTCCCAGCGCCTGGCACTGGCCTCGAAGAC
This sequence comes from uncultured Gammaproteobacteria bacterium, assembly GCA_965544015.1. Lineage (GTDB taxonomy): Bacteria > Pseudomonadota > Gammaproteobacteria > UBA9214 > UBA9214 > UBA9214. Next base: position 5,287 of record CBEULV010000080.1, read on the forward strand.
ATTGGCAAAACGCTCCATGGCATCGCCTTTGATAACGATGTCCTTGTTTTTCTTGTCGTCAATACTTACAACCTTGTCACTCATCTATCTCACCGTCCGGTCATGGCAGCAGGGGCCACACCTGTAATTTGATCGCCGCCAGTCTCTATAGTGTCATTATCAGGCTTTATCTCCGCGGCGGTCAAATAACATGCAGGATCCTCTGCCCACGGGTCTCCGCTCAACTGCAGCGCACGTACACGCGTGTTTCCCCCGCATATATCGAAGTAACGGCATGATTTACAACGGCCTTTAATTTTCCTCGGGGACTGCTTCAGGCCCGCCATGATCGGATCCGAGGTATCCATCCAGATTTCCGAAAATGCCCGTTCGCGCACATTCCCCAGCGAATAATGCCACCAGAAGGTATCCGGATGCACGTCCCCCAGGTTGTCGATGTTGGCGATATTCACACCGGAGCTGTTGCCGCCCCACTGGCGCAGTTTCCCGGCAATATGTTCGGCGCTTTCCGGGTGATGTTTTTTTACCCATTCCAGCAAATAGGCGCCATCGGCATCATTATTGCCGGTCACGAACTCCAGGTGATCACCGCGCTGTGCATGGTTGTACGCAGTCTCGAACAGCAGATCCATGGCATTGCGGGTAATATCGAGTTGCACGTCACTGTCACGGTTGCGATTGCCGCGCCCGGCATAATTCAGGTGTGACAGGTAAAACTTGTCGATGCCTTCGTCGCCCATCAGCTGCAACATGTCCGGCAACTCTGATGCATTGTCCTCGGTGATGGTAAAACGCAGGCCAACCTTGATGTCATGCTCGCGACAGTGGCGGATACCCTCGAGTGAGGCATCGAACGCACCTTGCTTGCGCCGGAAACGGTCGTGCGTCTCGCGCATGCCGTCAATACTGATACCGACATAGTCATAACCCACGGCGGCAATCTTATCGATGTTACCTGCATCGATCAGGGTGCCGTTGGTCGACAGTCCCACGTAAAAACCCATGTCCCTGGCACGCCTGGAGATCTCGAAAATATCCGGGCGCAGCAGCGGCTCGCCGCCGGACAGGATCAGTACCGGCACGCCAAATTCCTTCAGGTCACCCATCACCGTGAACACTTCTGCGGTCGACAATTCGCCCTTGAAGTCGATATCGGCCGATATTGAATAACAATGCTTGCAGGTCAGGTTGCAGCGCCGGATCAGGTTCCAGATTACCACCGGGCCGGGCGGATTGCGTTTTATGCCCAGCGGCCCCGGGTTGACCAGCTCATTCATGAATTGAGAAATACGGAACATAAGCCTACCCTGCGATGCGCAGCCCGGTTTTCTTCAGGATACGCTTGCTGTACAGCACTTCGTAGCCGCGGCAGCATTCACCCAGCAGCAACGAAATCTGTTCGACCCCCTGCTCGACAGCATCCTGTGTCTTGCCATGTACCATGGCAAACAGGTTGTACGGCCACATCGGCAGGTGACGTGGCCGCTGGTAGCAGTGACTGACAAACTCCAGCGCACCAACCCGGGCACCCAGCTCGCCGATAACTTCATCAGGTACATTCCATACCGACATGCCGTTGGCACAATAACCCAGGGCGTAATGATTCGGCACTGCAGCGATACGCCGGATCACACCACTTGCCTGCATGGTACGCAGCCGCTCCATCAGCTCCTCCACGGCAAGATCCAGCTGCTGCGCCAGCACGTCATACGGTTGCTCGGCCAGCGGCAGCCCGGCCTGCGTGGCCAGGATGATACGACGGTCAATCTCATCTATTGGCCGGTTGTCCTGCTGATCCATAGAGATGTCATGTTGCTGCTGCATATATCCCTCATACCGCCAGTTTCAGACCGATATAAAACTCCTGCTGCTTGGGCATATCGTACACCCGGCAGGCGGTTTCCTGCTCGATGCTCCTGATAACACGTGCAAGCTGTTCGGGATGTTCTGCCGCCACCACGAACCACATATTCAGCAGGTGCTCACGCTCGTAATTATGCGCCACCTCGGGATGCGCATTTACCATATCCGCCACGGCATCAAACTGTTCCGCAGCAACTTGCATGGCACACAGGGTGACTGCCCCTCCCAGTTGCTCGGCGTTATACATGGGACCGAAACGGCTCAGTAAATTGTCATCGAGCAACTTCTGAATACGTTTCGGTATCTCTCCAGCCGTTACTCCAAGCTTGTCAGCCAGCTCATCAAACGGGCGCCTGCACACCGGCAGACCATCCTGCAGGAAGTTGACCAGCTTGCGGTCCAGTTCATCCACGCGAACCTCCTGCTTTATCTGCCGGCGACGCGTAGTGCGCCCCGCACTGCTTGAAGCTGCGGGTGCTGAACAACACATCATGTGTAACGTCATGCAGTCCGTGGGTATCAATGATCCGCTCGATACAGCGCAGTACGCTGTCGCGCGCACGTCCATGAATCATGCAAAACAGGTTGTAGGACCAGTCCGGCAGGCGGCGGGGGCGCTGATAGCACAGCGTGACACAGGTTTCAGCAGCCAGCAGTTTGCCAATGCGCTCGATATCCGCTTCCGGCACATCCCACACCACCATGGCATTGTCGCAATAACCCAGGGCGCGATGCCTGACCACGACACCCATGCGCTTGATGACTCCGCTATCCTGCAATGCCTGCAGACGAGTGATGACCGCTTGCTGCGTGATGCCGAGACCATCGGCAATCACGGCATACGGTTGCGACACCATGGGCAGCCCATCCTGAATGGCCGCAATCAGCTGCTGGTCCGTCTCGTTCAACACCATAGCGGGAACCCCAGGTCGATATAGAATGAACGCTCTAACGGCAAATCAAGCACCGCCAGACCAGTGGCGATTTCGATTTCCCCAAGCACCTCCCTGACGCGTGCATCATCCGGTGCTGTCACAACGAACCACAGGTTCAAGGCATGCTCACGCTGGTAGTTGTGGTTCACCTCGGTAAACCCGTTCACAATGGCAGCAACCGTTTCCAGGTCCTGTTCGGGAACCGCCAGCGCAGCCAGCGTGCTGCTGCCGGCGCGGCGCGGTGCGAACACCGGCCCGACCCGGCTGATCAGGCCACGCCGTTGCAGCGATGCCAGGGTTGCCAGCACATCCGCTTCAGTGACTTCCAGCTGCTGCGCGATTTCCGCATACGGTTGCTCGCACAGTGGAAAGCCACGCTGGTATTCATTCAGCAGACATTTTTCCAGTGCGCTTAAAGACAACGGTATATCCAGCACCGACAGCTTGCCAGTCTTCGGTAGTCTGTTGGTCATGTCATAACCCCGTCCGGTGCGCACGCGCGCTGAAAAAGATGCCGCTGGGTTTTTCAGCGGCCAGTGTCGCCACCTGCGCCATGCTGTTGGTGTCGTAAACCTGTACGGTATCGGCATCTCGCACCGATATCCAGACGGCCTCGCCACGCGGTGCGAACTCCAGATGCATCACGCCCTTGCCGGGCGTAAATGTATGCACGACCTGCCTCGATTGCGTATCGATAACCTGTACCGTGTCATTGCGCGGGTGCGCGAAATTCACCCATACCCGCCGTCCGCCCGGTTCGGCCACGACAAATACCGGCTGTCCGTGTACGGGAATGCGTGCCACCTGCTGCCAGTCTTCACTGTCGACCACCAGCACCGCATGCTGCCCGACCGCCGGCAGGAAGGCCTCCCGGCCGGCCATCGCCCAGCCTTCCAGGTGTGGCATCTTGTAGACCGGCAGTTTCTGCTGACCCCGACCGTAACCATCGAGGATGCGCCGTGCGGTTTTCTGCGTACCCCACAGATCCACCAGTGCCATGCCATCCTCACCAAACAGGCCGGCAATGTAGAAGCGGCCATCCGGAGAAATCAGTGCATCGTAGGGTTGCCGGCCAATATTGCGGAACGTCTGAACGACCGGCTTTGCCGGATCAGACAGGTCGGCTATGCGGATCTCGCCGGCATCATACAGGGTATAGACAAAGCGCTGGCCAGGCGCATCTACCAGGCCAACCACTTTTGATGCGCTACCCTTCGCATCGAGTGCCGGCAGGTCGGCAACCAGTTGCAGACTGGTGGCATCGAACACCTTGACGCCACCCGGTTCATAATTGGACACCGCGACCAGGCTACCGTCCTGTGAGATCGCACCACCGATGCTGTTGCCGGCCTGAACCACACGCCTGACCAGTTCACCGCACAACAGGTCAATCTTGGACAGGCCGCCGTCGCGTCCGAAAATGTAGGCATAGCGGGCATCGCGTGAAAATACCGCCGAGGCATGTGACAGGTCGCCCAGACCCTCGACCCGGAACAGGCGCGTCCTCGCCGTGGTATCGACAATCTGCACACTGCCGCTGGCTCGCTCGATGACAATGCCAAGGTCACCTGTGCCGCGGGTGAGGCACTCGGCATGTACAGTAAACGCCAGGCCTGTCAGCAACAGAACGAACAGAAACCATCCCGCAAATCGCGCCTGCAAGGCGCTCCTACAGATGTTTCTACTGGTGTAGGAGCGCCTTGCAGGCGCGATTATCCCGCTCACAATCCACTCCCCTGGCGCAATGCTTCGACCAGCCAGCGCACATCCTGCTCGCTGAGTTCGGCGCGCCACGGCGGCATCGGCG
>CBEULV010000081.1:0-9870 GCA_965544015.1 uncultured Gammaproteobacteria bacterium
GGGAAATCACCAGGGGCGAGTTCGCAGCAGACTGCAACCACCGCCATATAAATAACAAAGGGGGCTTTTAGCCCCCTTTGTTATTGATGCATCGAGACAGTTATTCGAACACTCGATATTTCTATCGCCGAATCAAAAAAAGCAACAAGAATGTTTTGGCTGCTGATTTTTCCATTCTTTCTTGATGCATATCAACGTCGCATTTATCAAAAATGTCTAGCGTTGTTCCGCAACGATCCGCGTCAGGGAGGATTCGGTGGTGTTTCGTGTTCCGCGTGATGCCTTTGGGGAGCTGGTTGCCAGGGGCCATTTGGTGGCCTATAAACTCCTGCACCAGATGGCGATCTTGCTGGCAAAACGGCAACGCGTCACGACGTCAAGACTGTCTGAACTCCTGAATGCAACCGAGATCGCGGATGTCCACAAGGAACTCATGAGTATTGTTGGTGAGTCTTCGGTCAGGGAATGGCTGCACGAACGCAGACACACAGGGCCGTACATATATCATTTGGGGGCTAGTCACCGGAACCCAATTCCTTCTCCAGCTGGCGTGCGATGCGTTGCGGGGAACCGGTATGGCGCGCCATCAGGTCATAGGCCACCGGCACCACGAACAGCGTGAAGAAGGTCGCGGACAGGATACCGGCCAGGATCACGGTGCCGATCACGGTGCGTGTTTCGGTGCCGGCTCCGGAGGACAGCAGTAACGGGATGGAGCCGGCTGCCGTGGTAATTCCGGTCATGATGATCGGTCGCAGGCGGATAACCGAGGCGTCGATCAGTGCCTCCCGGAACGGTTTGCCGGCATCGCGCAATTGATTGGCGAATTCCACGATCAGGATGCCGTTCTTGGCAGACAGGCCCACCAGCATGATGAGGCCGATCTGGCTGTAGATGTTCAGGGACTGGTCGGTCAGATACAGGGCTAGCAGGGCGCCGGCCATGGCCAGCGGCACGGTCAGCATGATCACGAATGGGTGTATCCAGCTTTCAAACTGTGCAGCCAGCACCAGGAAGACGACCACAATACCCAGCATGAAGGTAAACATGATCGAGCTGCCGCTGGACTGGTAATCGCGCGACAGGCCCTTGTAATCAATAGTCACCTCACTGGGCAGGTGGTCCCTGACCAGCTGGTTGAGTTTATCCAGGGCGTCGCCCAGGGAAACACCGTCGGCCAGATTTGCCGACAGGGTGATCGAGCGTACCCGGTTATAGCGATTGAGTTTGATAGAGTCCGCGAATTCTTCCACGCTAACCAGGTTGGAGAGCGGAATCAGTTGCTGAGTGCGACCCGAGCGCACGTAGATGTTTTCCATATTGGTCGGCGTGCGCTGCGTGCTGCGTTCACCTTCCAGGATGACGTCGTACTCCTCGCCGGCATCGATGTAAGTTGTGACGCGTCGTGAGCCGAGCAGGGTCTCCAGTGTGCGGCCAATACTGCTGATGGTGACGCCCAGTTCCGCGGCACGCTCGTAATCGATAACCACGCGCAGCTGCGGCTTGGTTTCCTTGTAGTCCCAGTCAAGTCCGACCAGTCCAAAGTTGTCCTGCTCGACCTTCTCAACCAGGATGTCGCGCCATTGTGCCAGTTCGGCATAGGTGCCGCCGCCGATCACATACTGCACGGGTTTTCGTACGCGTGCCCCGAAACCCTGGCGCATGAGCGGAAAGACGCGCACGCCGGGCAGGTCCTTGAGCCGGCCTCGCACATCCTCCATGATTTCCCATGCCGATCGACGGTTGGCCCAGTCATCCAGTACGTTGATGACAATGCCGGTATTGAAGATCTCGAAGTTTCCGAAGGCGCGCGGCGCCCGGACCAGCAGGCGGTTGATCTCGCCGCTTTCCACCAGCGGCATCATGCGTTGTTCAATTTCAGTCATGTAGGCCGCGATGTACTGGTAGGACGAGCCTTCAGGCCCGGTTACCATCAGGTAGAACACGCCACGATCTTCCTTGGGTGAATATTCGTTCGGGAGATGATCGAACAGCCAGAGCGAGCCGCCGAGCATGCCGGCAAACACCACCCCCACCAGCCAGGCCTTGCGGAGCAGGCTCTGCAATAGCACATGGTAGCCCTCGCGCACCTTGTTGAAGGCCCTGTCGACCAGCAGTGACAGGCGAGAACGGCCGGCACCCCGTGGCAGGATTTTCGACGCCAGCATGGGGGACAGCGACAGTGCGACGAAACTGGAGAACGCCACGGCGGCGGCCATGGTCAGCGCAAACTCGGAGAACAGGCGACCGATGTCACCCTGCAGGAAGGCAATCGGCACGAACACTGCGACCAGCGCCACGGTGGTGGCAATGACCGCAAACCCGACCTGGCGTGTACCCCGGAAGGCCGCGACCAGGCGGGTCTCGCCATGGGTTTCCATACGCCGGTGGATATTCTCGAGTACCACGATGGCGTCATCCACGACCAGGCCGATGGCCAGTACCAGGGCGAGCAGGGTGAGGATGTTGAGCGAGAAACCAAGAGCCAGCAGCACCATCGAGGTGGCCACCAGCGATACCGGCACGGTGACTGCGGGCACCAGCATGGCGCGGACGCTGCCGAGGAACAGGTAGATCACACCGATCACCATGACGATGGCGATCAGCAGGGTCTTGTATACCTCACGGATTGCCCCATCGATAAACACCGAACTGTCATAACTTTGCTTGATGGCCATGCCCTCGGGCAGGGCGGCATTAATGTGGTCTTTTTCGGCCTTTGCGGCCTTGGCAACCGCCAGCGTGTTTGCGGTCGCTTGCTTGGTAATGCCAATACCGACCATGGGAACCCCGTTGCCACGAAAGAACAGACGGTCCTCCACGGTGCCGCGCTCGACGCGGGCCACATCGCCGAGCCGGACCAGGTAGCCGTTTTCGCCCCGTGCCAGCACCAGCCGGGAAAAATCATCGGCATTGGTGAAGGTGCGCTCGGTGCGTACCGTGAACTGGCGCTCCTCGGAGTCGATGCTGCCGGCCGGCAATTCCAGGTTCTCTGCGCGCAGCGCGGCTTCCACGTCGGTCACCGTCAGGTTGCGTGCCGCCAGCGCACTTCGGTCCAGCCAGATACGCATGGCGTAGACCTGGCCGCCACCCACCCGTACCCGGGCTACGCCATCGAGTACCGAGAAGCGGTCAACAAGGTGGCGTCGTGCATAATCGCTCAACTCCGGGATGCTCATGCCTGCGCCTTGCAGGTTGAGCCACATGACCACATCCTCGTTGCTGTCTTCCTTGCGGATGTCCGGTGGTTCGGCCTCGACCGGCAGGTCATCGAGAATGGCTGCGACGCGGTCACGGATATCGTTGGCCGCGGCATCGACATCGCGGTCAACGTCGAACTCGATGGTGATTCGGGAACGGCCGTCCTCGCTGACCGAGGAAATAAAACGAATGCCTTCCACGCCCGAGATGCGGTCCTCGATCAGTTCGGTGATGCGGTTTTCAACGACGCTGGCGGCCGCGCCGGGGTAGGTGGTGGAGACGGTGATCAGTGGCGGGTCGATGTCCGGATATTCGCGCAGTGCCAGGCGGTCAAACGAGACCAGGCCAAAGGCGATCAGCAGCAACGACATGACCGCTGCAAATACCGGGCGCTTGACCGAGAGGTCGGAAAGAATCATTCAGTTTTACTGCCCCCCGGCAGGGTGCGGAGTATTTCCGCCAGTGGCCGTGTGCCGTCGTCCACGGCGCTGATGGTCACCGGTTGGCCGGGGCGGACCTTGAGGGTGCCGTGACTGATGACCCGCTCACCGGCCTGCAGTCCTTCCAGCACCTCCACCTCGCCGGGACGGCGACTACCGATGCGTATCTCGCGTTTCATGGCCTTCTGGCCGTCTGTCGTATCGACAGTGTAGACAAACTGCCGGGTGCCGAGCGGGACCAGCGCCTCTTCCGGAATGACCAGCGTATCGCGCGGGTTGTTCAGCAGCACGACCTGCATCAGCATGCCGGGTTTCAGGAGCCGGTCCGGGTTGGGCAGGATGGCGCGCACCCGGATGGAGCGGGTAGCCGGGTCGATGCGGCTGTTGACGGATTTTACGTTGCCTTCAAAGCGCTGGCCGGGGAATGCGCGTGCTGTGGCAACCACTTCAAGCCCGGGACGAACGGCTCCCAGGTAGGTGCCGGGTATCGGGAATTCCAGTTTCATGACGCTGTCATCATCCAGCGTGGTAATCAGGTCGCCTGGCTGTACCAGCGCGCCAACGCTGAGGTCGCGCAGCCCCAGTACACCGGCAAAGGGTGCCTTGATGAGGCGGTCGGCAAGTCGGGATTCGATTGCAGCCAGTCGTGCACGTGCGGTTTCCCATTCGCGGTTGCGCTGATCGAGCAGTGACTTCGCTGCCGTGCCCTGCGCCTCCAGCGACTTGATGCGTTGATACTGCCGTTTCGCCTCGTTGACGGTTGCGCGTGCCTCTTTAAGCTGGGCATGTTCCTCGCGGTTGGTCATTTCAATCAGTACCTGACCGCGCTCGACACGCTCGCCGTCGTCGAAGTGGATGGCGTTGACGGTTTCAGAGACAGTCGCGGTCAGTTCCACGGACTCGTTGGCCACCAGCGTGCCCAATGCCTCCAGGCGGTCGGAGAAATGATCGACGCGGACCTCTGAGACGATGACACCTGGCGCGGGGCGGTCGGCGGCCTGTGTCCATCCGGCCAGCCAGACGAGGCCGAATAATAGCAACAGGCGTGGTTTACAGAGACGGGCGGTCATGTTTCTCCAGAATACCGGATTGCCGGTTAAGTCCATGATGTGGTTGATCATATCCTATTGATACAGATCATGACATCTATTTGGTGGCAAGGTTCTGCATGATCGTCACGGCAGTCATGTGCCGGTTCAGTTGCGCCCTGCAAACCCATGCCCCGGGCTGGTTATGTAATAGAAAATATCAATCACAGAGATTTAATAAATAGATTTAACAAATAACTATGCCGCTCGTAACCTTGTTGGCAAGTTGCAGCACGGTGTTGTGACATCCATTTCAGCCAGCAAGGAGAACGGTATGTTAGAGAACAGAGAAGGCCAGCGTGTACCCAATGTCATTTTCCGCACCCGCAGGGACAATGAATGGGTCGACGTGACCAGCGATAAAATCTTTTCCGGCAGGACCGTGGCGGTATTCTCGTTGCCCGGCGCGTTTACCCCGACCTGTTCATCGGCGCATGTGCCGCGTTTCAACGAGCTGGCCGGCGTGCTACAGGCCAATGGCGTGGACGAGATCGTCTGTATGTCGGTGAACGACGCCTTCGTGATGAACGAATGGGCGAGCGATCAGCATGCAGACAATATTACCTTTATCCCCGATGGAAACGGCGAGTTTACCGCTGCTATGGGTATGCTGGTCGACAAGCAGGATCTTGGTTTCGGTATGCGCTCCTGGCGCTATTCAATGCTGGTCAGAGACGGTGTCATTGAGAAAATGTTCATCGAGCCGGATGTGCCGGGCGATCCCTACGAGGTATCCGATGCCGACACCATGCTCGAATACATCAATCCGCAGGCGGACAAACCCCTGGATGTGGTGATGTTCAGCAAGGCCGGTTGCCCGTTCTGTGCCAACGCCAGGAAGGTTTTGCTGGAACGCGGTATTGATGTCGAGGAGGTTCGCGTGGGTGAAACGGTGTCGCTGCGCGCTGTACGTGCAGCCAGTGGCAGCGACACGGTGCCGCAGGTGTTCATCAATGGCGAGTGTGTCGGTGATTCCGGGGCGCTTGCTGCCTGGTTCGCGGCGCGCGAGGCAAACGCCGCGTAGTGTTCATGCGCGCTTTTTACGCACCGTTTGTACGCAACTCAGGTTGCAGTCATCCACTGCCTGGCTGATCACGTCGATTACTTTCGGGCGTGGAAATGAGGAGCGCCAGGCCAGTGCCACGGTGCGGCTCGGTGCCGGCCGGGCAAAGCGCCGGATGGTCAGCAGGCGCTGTGAATAGCGGTCTGCGCCCGCGGCTGTACATGGCAAGACAGTAACGCCCAGGCCGGAAACCACCATGTGCCGGATAGTCTCCAGCGAGCTGCCTGCAATACTGCTGGACAGATCATTGCTGAGCCCCGGCTTGGGTATGCAGGCAGGGCAGGCTTCAAGTACCTGGTCGCGAAAACAGTGGCCGGTACCGAGCAGCAGGACAGTCTCGTCTTCCAGTTGTGATGACTTGATGGTTTTACGCAGGGTGAGCGGGTGAGCGGCAGGTAAAAGTACCACGAACGGTTCCTTGTACAGTGGCAGGGTAACCAGACCCTGGTCAATGAACGGCAGGGCAATGATGATGACATCCAGTTCGCCATGTTTGAGCTTGTCGGTCAGTGTGGAAGTGAAATTCTCCTCGATCACCAGTGGCATGTCAGGTGCGTACTTGCGCAGGCGCGGAATCAGGTCGGGAAACAGGTAGGGTCCGATGGTATAGATGGCGCCGATCCTGAGCGGCCCGGATAGCTGGTCTTTTCCTTGCTGGGCTGCCAGTTTGACACCGTCGGCAGCTTCCAGGGTGCGCTGTGCCTGCGCGATAATCTGTTCGCCGACCGGGGTCACGGTGACTTCACTGGCCTGGCGCTCGAATAATTGGACGCCGAGTTCCTGTTCCAGTTTCTTGATCGCGATGCTGAGTGTCGGTTGGCTGACGAAGCAGGCCCTGGCCGCGCGTCCGAAGTGATGTTCACGTGCCACGGCCACGATGTAGCGCAATTCGGTCAGGGTCATTCAGGCACACCTTTTTGATAGCAGTAGTCAATCAATAGTAGAAATATAATATATATAGTATATGAAACGCCTGATCGTGTCCGGGATATCGATAGATTCTCGCTATGATCCGCATAGACAGAAACAACTGGCTGTGGAACAAGAGGTTCTCTAATATTTGAAGGCAGCTTGCGGAATGAATATTTAACCGGTGTGACGTTGCAGTTTCTTGCAGCATTGTTGGGTAAATACTGTTTCCCGGGCTGGCAGATATTTTGTTGCCTGTAAAGAATGCTGTTAACGGTCATGCTTCATTTGAAGAACAGATAAGGGAGGAGCAGGTCATGCGACAATCCTATATCCGGATTTTGTCATTGTTCATCATGCTGGTGCACGGAGCGGCAATGGCCGCGCCGCTCGGACTGCCACCTGTGCCGGTTCCGGCTGACAATCCGCAGACCGAGGCCAAGATCAAGCTCGGTGACAAGCTGTTTCACGACGCGCGCCTGAGCGCCGACGGCAAGGTGAGCTGCTCGACTTGTCACGACAGTGGCAAGGGGTTTACCGACAATCTGCCGGTTTCTGTTGGTTTCAACAGCCTCACGGGCACACGCAATGCGCCTACCGTCATCAACTCCGCCTACATGACGACACTGTTCTGGGACGGGCGTGAGCCGGACCTGGAAGGCCAGTCCAAGGGCCCGCCCGTGAACCCGGTAGAGGGCGGACTGGAGAATCACGACGTCCTGATCGAGATCATACGCAAGGACCCGGAATACGTTAAGCACTTCAAAGACGTGTTTGGCGTCGGTGCTGCTGGCATTGAGATCGATCACGTAGCCAAGGCCATTGCCAGTTTCGAGCGCACCATTGTCTCCGGCAACTCACCCTTTGATCGCTACTATTATGGTGGCGATGGCAAGGCCATGACAGATGCGCAGGTGCGTGGCTTCGAGTTATTTACCGGCAAGGGCCGCTGCGTATCCTGCCATATCGTCGAGCAGACCCAGGCGCTGTTCACCGATAACCGTTTCCATAATATCGGAGTCGGCTTCAAGGCAATTCAGGGCAAGGAGAACGCAACAGCGGCAGCCTTGCTGAAGAAGAAACGCGCCGGTGCGGACCTGGATGTGACCGTGTTGACAGAGGGTAATATCTCCGAGCTGGGCCGCTTCGTGGTCACCGAGAATCCGACCGAAGTCGGGGCCTTCAAGACATCGACCCTGCGCAACATCGCCATCACCCAGCCCTACATGCACGACGGCAGCCTGGCGACGCTGGAAGACGTGGTCGATTTCTACAACAACGGCGGTCGCGTTAAAGACACCGATCCCCTGTCCGGTTTCCAGAGTGGCGGTATTCGCCCGCTGAACCTGACTGATCAGGAGAAGGAAGACCTGGTGGCGTTTATGGAAGCCCTGACCAGCCCCGAATTTGCCGCACAGGCACGCAAGTAAGGAGGATATGATGAGCAAGAGAATCAATCGACGTGAATTCCTGAAGCGTGGCAGTGCGCTGGTTGCAGCAGGTAGTCTGCCACTCTCTCTGGTGGAGGTTGCATTCGGCAAGAACGCTGCCGAGAATTTTACCTTTGCCTATATTTCCGATTCCCATATCACGCACATCAAGGGCAACCAGTTCGTGCGTAACTGGGATCGCGGTCTGATACGTGCAGTGGCCGAGACCAACCTGCTTGATCCGAAACCTGACTTCGTGTTCTATGGCGGCGACATCGCACAGCTCGGCAAGCCCGAAGAGATTGACCACGGCCTGGAGATCCTGTCCGGCCTGTCCGGCAAGGTCCACTACGTGATGGGTGAGCATGACTATTATGTTGACCTGGGCGAGTACTGGAAGAAGCAGCTCGGTCCCGATTATTACAGCTTTGACCACAAGGGCGTGCACTTCGTGGTACTGAATTCCATTCTGACGCACGAGAAATGGATGCATGGCAAGTGGGATTCCGGTATGGACCGCATGCTGCAGATGGCGCGCCTGGATAATCCGAATGGACAGCCGTTTATGGTTGGCGAGGCGCAGCGCAACTGGCTGAAGGAAGACCTTTCGAAAATCGGCAAGGATACGCCAGTGGTGGTGTTCTCGCATTCGCCGTTGCAGAAAATCCACAAGGGCTGGAACTTCTGGACCGATGATGCGGAACAGGTGCAGGCGTTGCTGAAGCCTTTCAGGAAAGTCACCGTGCTGTACGGACATGTGCATCAGATCCAGTACAACCAGATTGGCAACATCAGCTTTAATTCTGCAATGGCAACTGCCTGGCCGTGGCCGTATCCCTCGACCTATTCACAGGTGGAGACCTACCTGCCCAAGCTGACAGTGGAAATGAACCGGGCAGACCCCTTCTTCGAACGTGATGCGACAGGATGGCAGTTCATCAATATGCATACCGGCAATGTTGATCTGAGCTATGTCCTGCCGGACAACCAGAACCGCACTGTAACATTCGACAGCAAGGCTGGCAGACCGGTGGATACTCAATACCAACCGGTCGAAAAACGCATTCCGCCGCAGACACATTTCTAGGAGTAGGGAGGATAGTCATGCAACAGACTCTGAAACATTTTCTGGCGCCGCTTACACTGGGTCTGCTCTTTGCAGTGCCTGGACAGGCGGATAATTTCACGGATCAGGACCTGGAACGCTGGCAGGCGGAGTACATGTCCGTGGTGAATAAGGGAGAAAAGCTCTTTCATGGTGGTATCAGGAGCAAAAACACCGTCTCCTGTGACCAGTGTCACCCGAATGCCACCAACACCCATCCGGAAACCTATCCGAAGTTCCAGCAACAGCTGGGCAAGGTTGCACTGCTGGGCGAGATGATCAACTGGTGCATTATGAATCCGCTGGAAAGTGACCCGCTGGCAATGGATTCTGACGACATGGTTGCTCTGCAGGCCTACATACTGCATGAACGCCGCGGGGAGTCACTGGCGCCGGGCAAGCATTGACGGGAGCGATCTTTCCGGAGGGATTCCCTGCAGAAAATAAAAAAACCCGCAACGCAGGTTGCGGGTTTTGTGTTTGCGCTGTCTTTTTCCTATTGCAGCTTGTTCGCCGGTCCGGCTTGCGCCAGTGTAAATTCCGTGGCATTTATTTCATACAGGATGTAATTATTCATGCGTCGTTCCGGCTGGCGGCTGCGGTTGATATCGACGGTATCCGGCTTTATCGGTTT
>CBEULV010000082.1:0-9665 GCA_965544015.1 uncultured Gammaproteobacteria bacterium
AGATGTTGCAGGAGGCCCAGCGCACCTCGGCGCCCAGTTCCACCAGCGTCTCGATCAGCACCGCGGTCTGGATGGTCATGTGCAGGCTGCCGGCAATGCGTGCGCCCTTGAGCGGTTTTTCGGCGCCGTATTTTTCGCGTAACGCCATCAGGCCCGGCATTTCGGTCTCGGCGATGGCGATTTCCTTGCGCCCCCAGCCGGCCAGGCCGATATCCGCGACCTTGTAGTCAGTGGCGATGTGTTCCGCAGTTTGTGAACTCATGTGAACCTCGTTTTGATTAATGTTGTGTCAGACGCCGGCCGCATCGCGCAGGGCATCGGCCACATCGGTGTTTTCCCACGTAAAACCCTCGTCGGTACGGCCGAAGTGACCGTAGGCGGCGGTGGCTTTGTAACCGGGCTTGAGCAGGTCAAGCATCTTCACAAGGCCGCGCGGGCGCAGGTCGAAGTGCTCGCGTACCAGTTCCACCAGGCGCTGTTCGTCCAGCTTGCCGGTGCCAAAGGTGTTGATGCTGATCGAGGTCGGCTCTGCAACGCCGATGGCGTAGGAAACCTGGATCTCGCAGCGTTCGGCAAGCCCGGCGGCGACAATGTTCTTGGCGACATAACGTGCGGCATAGGTAGCGGAGCGGTCGACCTTGCTCGGGTCCTTGCCCGAGAACGCGCCACCACCATGGCGGGCCATGCCGCCGTAGGTGTCGACGATGATCTTGCGCCCGGTCAGGCCGCAGTCACCCATCGGGCCGCCGATAACGAAACGCCCGGTCGGGTTAATGTGGATGTCGTCATTGCTGCACTGGTTGAGCCATTCGGCGGGAATCACCGGCTTGATGATCTCGTCCATGACTGCTTCGCGGATCGCGTCGAGGCTGATGTCCGGGTCATGCTGGGTCGACAGCACCACGGCCTCGACCCCGACCGGACGGTCATTTTCATAGCGGAACGTCAGTTGGCTCTTGGCATCCGGACGCAGCCACGGCAGGGTGCCGTTCTTGCGCACCTCGGCCTGGCGTTTCACCAGTCGGTGCGCATAGGTGATCGGTGCCGGCATCAGTACATCGGTCTCGTTGCTGGCATAGCCGAACATCAGGCCCTGGTCGCCGGCACCCTGTTCACGATCGTCGGTCTCGTCCACGCCCATGGCAATGTCGGGCGACTGTTTGCCGATGGCGTTCAGTACCGCGCAGGACTCCCAGTCAAAGCCGATTTCCGAACTGTTGTAGCCGATGTCGCGTACCGTCTGGCGCACGATCCCTTCCAGGTCGACCCAGGCGGAGGTGGTGACTTCGCCGGCGATGATGACCATGCCGGTCTTGACCAGGGTCTCCACGGCCACGCGTGCCTTGACGTCCTGCTCCAGGATGGCATCCAGCACGGCGTCGGAAATCTGGTCGGCCACCTTGTCGGGGTGGCCCTCGGACACGGATTCCGAGGTAAATATATGAGAATTGGACATATTTAAGGTTTTATTAGTAGGAGGAACGCGTAAGTTTACCTTACGTAGGTGATATTTTCATTAGTGGCACAGTGTCCTAGAGTAGCGTTCTTTTCTCATCTTGGGGGTGACGCCATGGTTCGTCTGGAGACACCGGTTTGCGAGTTCGGGAA
This sequence comes from uncultured Gammaproteobacteria bacterium, assembly GCA_965544015.1. Lineage (GTDB taxonomy): Bacteria > Pseudomonadota > Gammaproteobacteria > UBA9214 > UBA9214 > UBA9214. The sequence continues at coordinate 1,609 of CBEULV010000082.1, forward strand.
ACCCGCACTGGATTTCAAGCTCCCGGGTATCGACGGCAGAAACTGGACCCTTGAGGAATGCCGCGGTCCGCGCGGCCTGCTGGTGATGTTCATCTGCAATCATTGCCCCTTCGTCAAGGCAATCCGCGAGCGCCTGGTGCGGGACACCCGTGAATTACGTGCGCTGGGGGTACACAGCGTCGCGATCATGTCCAACGACACGGCCCTGTACGAGGAGGACAGCTTCGAGAACATGCAGGCCGTGGCGCGTGAATTCGATTTTCCGTTTCCTTACCTGCTGGACGAAAGCCAGGCCGTGGCGAGGGCTTACGGTGCGGTGTGTACCCCGGATTTCTTTGGCTATAACAGTGAGTTGACGCTGCAGTACCGGGGCCGGCTGGACGCCAGTGGCATGGAAGCCGCGCCTGCAGATGCCCCGCGCGACCTGTTTGACGCCATGCGCCAGGTCGCCGGGACCGGCCAGGGCCCCGATGAGCAGATACCCAGCATCGGCTGTTCTATCAAATGGCGCGAGGAACCCGTGGTTGGCTAGTTTTCCCGGCTCATAAGTTATTGTTATCGACCAATAAAGATGCGCCACGGCTGTCCCGGCCCGGAACCGGTTCACTATTGCCGTGTGGCGCAAACTAGGGGAAAATAGCGCGCCTTGCCTTAAGGTAAGGCCAGACGGCCGGCGGGAGATTCACTCCAGGCCAGGCCAACGAATCACAGATTGATTGCCTCGGTGCGAACGAACCTGCACCGGAGGCTTTTTTTGTCGCTGAACACGGGCTCATGCGCACGGCGCGGCACCCGCGGCAAGGTCGGAAGTCTGCCGGATTATGGCGACAACATAAACAGTATTCAAAATCAGAACAGGAGAAAAACATGGCTCAGCGTAAAGATCTAGCCAATGCCATCCGTGCACTCAGTATGGATGCCGTGCAGAAAGCCAATTCCGGTCATCCCGGTGCTCCCATGGGGATGGCGGACATCGCCGAGGTATTGTGGAACGACAACCTCAAGCACAATCCGGGCAACCCGAACTGGTCTGACCGTGACCGTTTTGTCCTGTCCAATGGTCATGGTTCCATGCTGATCTATTCTCTGCTGCACCTGACCGGCTATGACCTGACACTGGATGACCTGAAGAACTTCCGCCAGTTGCATTCCAAGACCCCGGGCCACCCGGAGTATGGCTATGCACCGGGCGTGGAAACCACCACGGGTCCGCTCGGCCAGGGCATCACCAATGCGGTTGGTATGGCTATCGCAGAGCGTTCACTCGCCGCTGAGTTCAACCGTGACGGTCACGAGATTGTCGACCACAATACCTGGGTGTTCCTGGGCGACGGTTGCCTCATGGAAGGCATATCGCACGAGTCCTGTTCGCTGGCCGGTACACTTGGCCTCGGCAAGCTGACTGCGTTCTGGGATGACAACGGTATTTCCATTGACGGTCATGTTGAAGGCTGGTTCACGGACGATACGCCGAAGCGCTTCGAGGCCTACGGCTGGCATGTCATTGCCGGTGTCGACGGTCATGATCCGGCTGCCCTTCAGAAGGCTATCGATGATGCCCGTGCTGTCACCGACAAGCCTTCGATGATCTGCTGCAAGACCATTATCGGTTTCGGTTCGCCGAACAAGGCCGGCAGCCATGACTGCCACGGTGCGCCGCTGGGCCAGGATGAGATCGCACTGACCCGCAAGGAACTGGGCTGGGAACACGATGCCTTCGTGGTGCCGGATGATATTTACGCCGCGTGGAATGCAGGGGACAAGGGCACAGCGGCGGAAGCCGACTGGAATGAGAAATTTTCTGCCTACAAGGCGGCATACCCGGAACAGGCTGCCGAGTATCAGCGCCGCATGGCCGGTGAACTACCGGCGGACTGGGCTGCCAAATCGGAAGCGTTTATTGCCAGCGTGAACGACAAGGCCGAGTCGCTGGCGACGCGCCAGGCATCACTCAAGTCCATCGAGGGTTATGCGGCGCTGCTGCCGGAAATATTTGGTGGTTCTGCCGATCTCGGTTGTTCGAACCTGACCGAGTGGTCCGGTTACAAGCCGATGCGTGCCGACACGCCGGACAGTAACTACATTAACTATGGCGTGCGCGAGTTTGCCATGTCCGCCATCATGAATGGTATTACGCTGCATGGCGGACTGATCCCGTTTGGCGCCACCTTTCTGATGTTCTCCGAATACGCGCGTAACGCCCTGCGTATGGCGGCGCTGATGAAGGTGCGGAGCATCTTTGTCTACTCGCACGACTCCATCGGTTTGGGTGAAGACGGCCCAACCCACCAGGCAGTCGAGCAGATTCCGACCCTGCGCATGATTCCGAATATGCGAGTGTGGCGTCCGTGTGACACGGTTGAAAGTGCAGTGTGCTGGAAGGACGCGATCGAGCGCAGTGACGGCCCGAGTTGCCTGATCTTCTCGCGCCAGGGTCTGCCGCACCAGCAGCGCAGCAGCGAACAGATTGCCGCGATCAGCAAGGGTGGCTACATCCTGAAAGACTGTGACGGCACGCCGGATGCCATCATCATCGCGACCGGTTCCGAAGTGGCACTGGCCATGGGTGCGGCCGAGCAGTTGTCCGACAGAAGGATTCGCGTTGTTTCCATGCCGTCAACCAACGCCTTTGACCAGCAGGATGATGCCTACAGGGAATCTGTGCTGCCGGCGGCAGTTACCGCGCGTGTTGCGGTTGAGGCTGCGGTCACCGGCGGCTGGTACAAGTATGTTGGCATCAACGGCAAGGTTGTTGGGATCGACCGATTTGGTGAGTCTGCCCCGGCCGGTGAACTGTTCAAGGAGTTCGGCTTCACGGTTGAGAATGTCGTCTCCGCCGTCAACAGCGTCCTTTAATTTAATTATTTTCCGCCCCGTTCGCGGGGCGGAATTATTTATTACTTTTCATATAAATCATCAGGAGAACGATTATGACTATTAAAGTCGGTATCAATGGCTTTGGTCGTATTGGCCGTATGGCATTCCGTGCGATTGCCAAGGATTTTTCGGATATCGAGGTTGTTGGTATCAATGATCTGCTGGACGCTGATTACCTGGCGTACATGTTGAAGTACGACTCGGTGCACGGTAACTTCAACGGTGATATTTCTGTCGACGGCAACAACCTGATCGTTAATGGCAAGACCATTCGCCTGACCGCGGAGCGCGATCCGGCTAATCTGAAGTGGGGTGATATTGGTGCCGACCTGGTGATCGAATGTACCGGTTTCTTCCTGACCGAAGAAACCTGCCAGAAGCACATCGATGCCGGTGCCAGGAAGGTAGTGCAGAGTGCGCCTTCCAAGGACGGTACGCCGATGTTCGTATACGGCGTAAACCACAACAGCTACGCGGGGCAGGCCATTGTTTCCGCTGCTTCCTGCACCACCAACTGCTTGGCCCCGGTTGCCAAGGTGTTGAACGACAAGTGGGGCATCAAGCGTGGCCTGATGACTACCGTGCATGCTGCTACGGCTACCCAGAAGACCGTTGACGGCCCGTCCCAGAAAGACTGGCGCGGTGGCCGCGGCATCCTGGAAAACATCATCCCGTCATCCACCGGCGCGGCCAAGGCCGTTGGCGTGGTAATGCCGGAACTGAACGGCAAGTTGACCGGCATGGCATTCCGCGTGCCGACCTCCGATGTGTCCGTGGTTGATCTGACCTGCGAGCTGAGCAGCGAGGCGTCCTACGAGGACATCTGCGCCGCGATGAAGGCCGCTTCCGAGTCAGGCGACATGGTCGGGGTGCTGGGCTACACCGAGGACAAGGTGGTTTCCACTGATTTCCGTGGTCGCACCACGCCGTCCATTTTCGACGCCGGCGCCGGTATCGCGCTGGATAGCACCTTCATCAAGGTGGTGTCCTGGTATGACAACGAGTACGGCTATACCTGTAACATGCTGCGTATGGTTCAGCACGTATCCAGGTAAACGGAGTTTGTCCGGCGTTTGCGTGTAGAAAAGGGTGACTGTTCGCTGGCGAGTGTCTCGCCAGCGAACAAAATCTCCCGCTTGTCCGGGATTCCGGGTTTGTCAGGAATGTTATTGGCAGGACAGGGCAAGATAGAGCAGGGGGATTTTGAATTGAATTTTTGTTTTCTCTGCGTCTTTGCGCAAGATGGTTTTAGAAAGTTAATAAGGAGTTGTCCATGTCTGTGCTCAAGATGACCGATCTCGACCTTCACGGTAAGCGCGTATTGATCCGCCAGGATCTGAACGTGCCGATCAAGAACGGCAAGGTTACCAGCGACAAGCGCATTGTGGCCTCACTGCCTACCATTGAATATGCCATGAATGCAGGCGCGAAGGTCATGGTGATGTCGCACCTGGGTCGTCCGACCGAGGGCGAGTACAATGAACAGTTTTCCATGATTCCGGTGGGTGAGCACATATCCGCCCTGCTGGGCCACAACGTCGAAATGGTCAAGGACTGGGTGAATGGCGTCGGCCACATGAATAATGGTGATGTGGTGCTGTGCGAGAATGTCCGTTTCAACACCGGTGAAAAAAAGAATGACGATGAGCTGTCGAGGAAAATGGCTGCCCTGTGTGACATCTATGTAATGGATGCCTTCGGAACGGCCCACCGTGCCCATGCCTCCACGCATGGTGTAGCGAAATATGCACCGGTTGCCTGTGCGGGGCCACTGCTGGCAGGTGAGCTGGAAGCGCTGGGCAAGGCGCTGGATAACCCGGCCCGCCCCATGGTCGCGATCGTCGGCGGTTCCAAGGTGTCAACCAAGCTGACCGTGCTGGAGGCGTTGTCGAAGGTCGTTGACCAGCTCATCCCGGGTGGTGGTATCGCCAATACCTTTATTGCCGCCAGCGGCTACAATGTTGGCAAGTCCCTGTACGAGGAAGACCTGCTCGACGAGGCCAGGAAGCTGATGGAAGCGGCAAAGGCGAAGGGGGGTGAAATCCCGGTCCCGACCGACGTGGTCGTGGGCAAGGAATTTTCGGAGTCCGCCGAGGCCGTGATCAAGAGGGTGGACGAGGTCGAGGATGACGACATGATTTTCGATATCGGCCCGAAAACAGCCGCACGCTTTGCCAGTATGATGCGCAATGCCGGCACTATCGTCTGGAACGGCCCGGTCGGTGTGTTCGAGTTCGACCAGTTCGGCGAGGGCACCAGGGTGCTGGGTATTGCCATTGCGGAGTCCACTGCGTTCTCGATTGCCGGTGGTGGTGATACGCTGGCCGCGGTCGACAAGTACAATATTTCAGACCGGGTGTCCTACATTTCTACCGGGGGCGGCGCGTTCCTTGAATTCCTGGAAGGCAAGAAATTGCCGGCAGTTGCCATGCTGGAAGAACGCGCACAGCAGGCCTGACAGTATAACTACAGGAGTCCGGACTTACCCGTTATGCCAAGACGTACAAAAATAGTAGCAACCCTTGGCCCGGCCACGGATAACGAGAGCGTACTCGATGAGATGATCCGCGCCGGGATGGATGTTGTGCGGGTCAATTTTTCGCACGGTACGCACGACGATCACATCAGGCGCGCCGAGACTGTGCGCAACCGCGCACGTGCACACGGTCATCAGGTCGGCGTGCTGGCAGACCTGCAGGGCCCGAAGATCCGCATTGAGCGTTTCCGGGAAGGCCGCATCGAACTGGAAACGGACGATCACTTCATTCTGGATGTCGCGCTCGGTGCCAATGACGGTACCCGTGAACGTGTCGGTGTGACCTACAAGGGGTTGCTGAATGATGTCGTGCGCGGCGACACCCTGTTGCTCGATGACGGCCTGCTGGTGCTGTGGGTTGAGGAGGTCAACGATACCGAGGTGCATTGTCGTGTCATGGTCGGTGGCTGCCTGAGCAATAACAAGGGTATCAACCGCCTCGGGGGTGGCCTGTCGGCGGAGTCACTGACCGCAAAGGACCGCGTGGATATCAAGGTCGCTGCCGAGATGGGCGCCGACTATGTGGCAATTTCCTTCCCGCGTACGGCGGATGATATTCATGAGGCGCGGGAACTGCTGCGCGCGGCCGGCGGCCACGGCAGCATCGTTGCCAAGATCGAACGCGCCGAGGCACTGGATGCACTGGAAGATATCATCAAGGCAGCTGACGTGGTGATGATTGCGCGCGGTGACCTGGGTGTCGAGATCGGCGATGCCGAGTTGCCTGCGGTGCAGAAACGTATCATTCACGTGGCCCGTTCCATGGATCGCGTGGTAATTACCGCGACGCAGATGATGCAGTCGATGGTGGAAAGTCCGATTCCAACCCGTGCCGAGGTGTTCGACGTGGCCAATGCCGTGATCGACGGCACCGATGCGGTGATGCTGTCGGCGGAAACTGCTGCCGGGCGTTACCCGGCCAAGGTGATTGAGGCCATGGACCGCATATGCGCCGGCGCCGAAAGCCAGCGTACTGCCTCCGCCGCGGAGCGTCGCATTCACATGCGCTTCAAACGTGCCGATGAGGCCATTGCCAAGGCCACCATGTACACCGCCAACAGCCTGGGGGTGAAGGCGATTGCGGCACTGACCGAGTCCGGTGCCACGCCGCTGTGGATGTCACGTATCAGTTCCGGCATCCCTATCTTCGCCATGACGCGTCATGTCGAGACGCGCCGCAAGGTGACACTCTATCGCGGTGTATACCCGGTGAGCTTCGATGTCACTACCCCCGATCATGCGACGGTGAACAAGGAAGCCATCGATGAACTGGTGCGGCGCGGCGCGGTGCGCGACGGCGACATGGTCATCATCACCAAGGGTGATCTGATGGGTGTGCATGGTGGCACCAACGCCATGAAGATCATTACGGTCGGCGAGCACAATATTATGGAGCAATAGTTTCCGCCGGGGTCTTTAACGGTTCCCGGTATAAAAGTAGCTGGCCGTTACGGCCAGACTAATTTTTAATTTGGCAGACAAACTGGAAGTATTTCGAGGAGAAAACAATGGCCATTATTTCATTACGCCAATTACTGGATCATGCCGCCGAGCACGGCTACGGATGCCCAGCATATAATGTAAACAACATGGAGCAGATGCATGCGATCATGGAGGCTGCTGACGAGACCGACAGCCCGGTGATCTGCCAGGCTTCTGCCGGTGCGCGTTCCTACGCCGGCGCACCATTCCTGCGCCACCTGATCCAGGCCGCTGTTGAACAGTGGCCGCACATTCCGGTGGTGGTGCACCAGGATCACGGCGCTTCTCCGGCCGTATGCCAGCGCTCTATCCAGCTCGGTTTCAGCTCCGTGATGATGGACGGTTCGCTTGGCGAGGACATGAAGACCCCGATGAGCTACGAGTACAATGCGGAAGTGACTGCGCGCACCGCAGCCATGGCGCATGCCTGCGGCGTATCCGTGGAAGGCGAGCTTGGTTGCCTGGGTTCGCTGGAAACCGGCCTGGCCGGAGAGGAAGACGGTTCCGGCGCCGAGGGGGTGCTGGATCAATCGCAGCTGCTGACCGACCCGGAAGAGGCCGCCCGCTTCGTCGAGGATACCAAGTGTGACGCACTGGCGATTGCCATTGGCACCAGCCACGGCGCCTACAAGTTCACCCGCCCACCGACCGGCGACATCCTTGCGATAGATCGCATCAAGGAAATCCATGCCCGCATCCCGGACACCCACCTGGTGATGCACGGTTCTTCCTCGGTGCCGCAGGACTGGCTGAAGATCATCAACGAGCACGGTGGTGACATGGGCGAGACCTATGGCGTGCCAGTCGAGGAAATCCAGGAGGGTATCAAGCACGGTGTACGCAAGGTCAACATCGATACCGACCTGCGCATGGCCTCCACCGGGGCCATCCGCAAACACCTGATGGACAATCCATCCAACTTCGACCCGCGCAAGTACCTGAAGGCCGCAACCAACGGCATGAAGGATATCTGCAAGGCGCGTTACGAGGCCTTCGGCGCCGCAGGCAATGCCTCGCGCATCAAGCCGATCAACCTGGAAGAGATGTACAAACGCTACGCTTCCGGCGAGCTGGACCCGCGCGTGAAATGATCACGCATACCCGTTCAGTAGAAAAGGCGGCGCAAGCCGCCTTTTTTATTGGGCTCAGGGCGCATTTTTCG
>CBEULV010000083.1:0-9635 GCA_965544015.1 uncultured Gammaproteobacteria bacterium
CGATCCACACCCAGGATCATTTTGCGCCCCTGCAGGTTGGAACGCAGGTAAGTGGCAAGCATGGTCACCTCTTCACTGGCAGCGCGTTCGGCGTAACTATTATAATCGATGCCAATCGGGAAGCTGCCTACCCGTATCTCCCTCTCGGCATCAAGATTCCCATCATAGCCAGAACAAATATCGCGATGGCTTACGCGTATCGTCAACACCTGTCCTTCGCCTTCAATGCGGGCATGATCGAACAAGGCACGAATACACTGTAAAAAATTGCGCCGGTCGCGCAATGTCTGAAAACCGATGAGGTCAAACTGCAGCAATCCACAAATGATCTCGAAACGCCATGGTAGCTTGAGGAAGATATCCAGCGGAGGGAATGGTATATGGAGAAAAAAGCCTATCCGGTTTTTCAGATGCAGGTGTCGCAGCTCGTTCGCCACTTGCATCAGGTGATAATCGTGCACCCAGATAAAATCGTCGGGTGCCGCCAATCCCGAAATCACACTCGCATACTTGCGGTTTACTATCTGATAGGTGCGCCAGAATTCGGGATCGAAGTTGCAGTTAGACTGCAAATCATGAAACAACGGCCAAATCACTTCGTTGGAAAAACCGAAGTAAAACCCGTGTACTTCATCCGCCGTGAGGCCTACCGGTTGAAGGGTATAGCCGGCATCGCGTGTCAACCGGCTCAACACCAACTCCAGATCCTGCACGTCAGCATCTGCGACGCCGGGCCAGCCGACCCAGACCCCGCCGCGGTTTTTCAGTGCCGGCACCATGGCGTGAACCAACCCGCCAATACCAGGCTTGGCCTGCCATTGACCGTCCGCGCCCTTGCGGAGGATGAGGGGCATCCGGTTTGCAACAACGATCAGGCGGTTTGCTGTTGGCTCGAGCGACATCACATTCCCTGCCCAATGCAAGGATCACCCACCAGACCCGATTCATCTTCCAGAATGGGGATATACACTCCTTTTGTTGTGCTGGGAAATACTGTGGACTCGTAAATCACCACGTCACCCCGTCTCAGTAGTTCCCCTTCAGTTTAACTGGCAGCCTCAAGCAATGCTGGACTTCGTGCGGGTTGGTTATCCGCCAGGATCAGTCCTGCAAGCCGCTACCCATACGAACATCCAGACAGTTAACTGCCCTCTCACGAGCAAGCTGCCATGCCTGCGTTCCATCCAGTCTTCTAACTCTCAAAGCATTCTAGATGAAGTACGACAGGGGCGCTTTGATCTCTGTCAACCGTCCTGTTGTCGCTTTCCCGCTGAAGGTCCGTTTTTGACCCGATCTCGGAGCTATTGGCAGTAAGTCACTGAAATTGCTTTTATTCGTTCAGGTGATTGGGTTCGTCTCCCGGCGGTGCCGGAACGGCTGCCAGAAGATTTTCGGGAAGAAGGCAGCATCCTGGTTTATCTGCCCTTGAGTTACATGATTGGCGGGTATGCAGTACTGATGCCGCGCAGTGCGGTACGTCCCCTGAACATGAGTAAGGAAGAGGTCATGCGCTTCACGCTGACCGCCGGAGTCACCGGCATGGCTACGACTCCCTGAAGCGGTGGGCGGTAATCGGCCCAGCGTATCTGAACTGCCGCTATATGAAGATACTGTTCCCGGATGGTTCGTGTGTATCTTCCTGGTCCAGTTGTCTGTCGAGGAGGACGCGGAGGCCGAGCAGCGCCGGATGGGGATGGATGATCACGAGCGTGGGGACTGCCGCAAGGTATTCGGAGAACCGGCCCTTTTCCTCGAAACGGCTTCGGAATCCGGAGCGGATGAACGCGTCTCCCAGTGCCGGCACGATGCCGCCGGTGATGTAGACACCGCCCCGTGCACCGAGGGACAGCGCGAGGTCGGAGGCGACCGTGCCGAGAAAGTCACAGAACAAGTCGACGGCCTCCACGCACGAGGAATCCGCCCCCGACAGGCCGTGCTCAGTGACCTCTTTCGGAGACAGGCGGGCGGGTTTCCTCCCTTCGATGCCGGCGATGGCCTCGTACAGGTTGACCAGGCCCGGGCCTGACAGGGCGCGCTCCGCCGAAACGTGGCCGAAACGCCGTCGCAACCCGGCAAGGACCTCCGCCTCGCGGTCGTTGGCAGCGGCCAGGGTGACGTGTCCCCCCTCGGTCGACAGTGGAATCCAGCCCCGACCGTGCGGGACAAGGGCGGCGACGCCGAGCCCTGTTCCCGGCCCCAGTACGGCAACCGGTGCGTCTGCTGCCGCCGTGCCGCCGCCGACCTGCAAGCAGTCGCCCTTACGTAGTTCCGGAACGGCCGCCGCCGCGGCGACGAAATCGTTGACTATCGTAAGCGCATCGAAACCCAGTCTGCGGCGCAGTCTGTCGGTCGAAAACGACCAGTCGCGGTTCGTCATGGTCACGGTGTCCCCGAAAACCGGGCAGGCCACGGCCAGGGCGCCGTGGGTGGGTGCAGTATGCGGACGGGTTTGGTGCAGGTACGCCTCGACCGCCGAGAACAGGTCGGGAAAGTCGTCGCACGCCAGCACGGCGACGTTTTCCACCGTGCCATCGCCGGTGCTCAGTGCGAAGCGGGCATGGGTCCCTCCGATATCGCCAATGAGGCCTGGTCCGTCGGCATGCCCGGTCATGGTGCGTATCTTCCGAAGGGCGCTTCACGCCAATGGGGCAGGGGGTTGATACGCAGGACGTCCATCATCATAGGCCACCGCTCCTTACGTTCTTCCGGAATCATCTCCAGATCCACCGTTCAGGCCTTCCTGCCGCCGGGGTTGATAGCATGGTCAGGAACGACGATGGTCTGACTAGAAGGCATCCCTCCAGCTTTTGCTCAATTGCATCGCCGAATTGATCAGGCCGACCATCGAATAGGTTTGCGGAAAGTTTCCCCACATTTCGCCTGTACTGGGGTCGATGTCTTCCGAGAGCAGCCCCACGTGGTTGCGCAACTTGATCATATTTTCGAACATCGCACGCGCCTCGTCGTGCCGTCCCAGGGCTGCCAGGGCGTCGATGTACCAGAACGTGCAGATCGTGAAGGCGGTTTCTGGCGTGCCCAAGTCGTCTTCGGCTGCGTAGCGGAACAGGTATTGGCCGCGCTTGAGCTGCTTTCCGATGGCATCCACGGTGCCGACGAAGCGCGGGTCGGAGGCGTCGACGAATCCCAGTTCCAACAGCAGCAGGAGGCTGCCGTCCAGTTCGCTGCCGCCCCAGCTTTCGACAAAGCTGTTTTGCCTTTCGTCGAAGGCGCTCTCCATGATTGCCTCGCGCATGCCGTCGGCCTGGTTGCGCCAGAAAGAGACTCTCGGCCTCAGCCCCAGGTGGTTGGCGATTTTCGCCAGGCGGTCGGCGCCCGCCCAACACATGGCGCTGGAATAGGTGTGTACCTTGGCCCTGGTGCGCAGTTCCCAGAGACTGGCATCGGGTGTGTCATACAGTTCCAGGCACTTCTGGCCGACCAGCTCGAGCCTTTCGAACAGGGCCTTGTCGCCCTTGCGCGTGAGACGCTCGTCGAAGAAGACGTGGGTGGCGGCCAGGATCACGCTGCCGTAGACGTCGTTTTGGATGTGTTCGTACGCCTGGTTGCCCTTGCGTACCGGTCCCATGCCGCGATAGCCGGCCAGTGTCTCCACCAGATCTTCGGTTAAGCGGCTCTTCAGGGTGATGCCGTAGACCGGCTGCAGGTGGCCTTTGGTGGCGGAGGCAACGATGTTGGTAATGTAGTTTAGGTAGCCTTCCATGGTCCTGGTGGCGCCCAGGCGGTTTAGCGCCTGCACCACGAAGTAGCCGTCGCGGAGCCAGCAGAAGCGGTAGTCCCAGTTCCGTGTGCTGTTTGGGGCTTCCGGGATCGAGGTGGTCATGGCCGCTATGATGGCGCCGGTTTCCTCGAAACTGCACAGTTTGAGCGTGATGGCGGCACGGATGACCGGCGCCTGCCATTCGAACGGGATCGAAAGGTAACGCGTCCATTCGTGCCAATAATCGCAGGTGCGTTCGAAAAACTCCCGCGTGGTCTCTACGATCGGACTTGCCAGTGGTTCGTCCGGACCGAGGAGCATGGTGAAGGCCTCCTCGAGGACGAACGACACTTCGTCCAGGATGTAGGAAACCGGGCCATCGGTGGTGCAGCGCAATGTCAGGTGGGGCATGACGTAGCGGATGTGGTTGCTGCCCCGGGTGGTGTGCGGCCGGTCCGCGCCGTAGCCGTGCGCAGGGCGCAGCTTCACGCGGACCCGCGGATAGCCCTTGAGCGGGTTCACTTTCCGCACCATCGCCATCGGCCGGAAAGAACGGTCCAGTCGCTTGAAGCGCGGCGCGAAGTCGGTGATTTCCACGGCGGCGCCGTTGACGTCATACAGGGTTGTGACCAGGACCGCCGTATTGTGAATGTAGCGCTGCTCGCTGCGCACCTGGCCTTCGAGCGAAACTTCGAAGAAACCTGATTCCTCGTCGCCGTCGCCGCCATCGTCGAGCAGGCGGTAGAAGATGGGGTCACTGTCGAAATGGGGCAGGCAAGCCCAGACCAACCTCCCGTTGCGGTCGATCAGACCGCCAAAGGAACAGTTGCCGATGACGGCGAGGTCGAGGTCACTCATGTACGCTCCTCCCTTGGCTCGTTGTCATGCTGCCGGCGGCGGGACAACACCGGCCGTCATTGGTGTGATCGTGACAAACTGACGGAGGAGAGACTGGTTCCGGCAAGGTCGTAACTACTCTTCAGGCACTGGAAACTCTTCCGGCGGTGGCGCCTGTGGGGTTTCTGCAGGCGGTTCCGGCACCTCTGGGGGGGCTGTCGGGTGGAATCTCTGGTGGGATCTCATCCGGCGGCAGTTCGGTTGGAATACCCGGCGGGATCTCAGGTTCACCATTCGTCATGGCTGTGTCGGACTCCTTCAGTCAGTAACTGCCAGCCTATTATCTGTGTGATGCGTTTTGCCTTCATTGATCCCGGTCAATACAGGCCATCCCGGGATTAGCTAGTCTCTAGCTATATCATGTGTGGTGTGCAGGTACAATGGGTACACCATGCGCCGCCAGGGTTTCTTCGGAGCAGCCATGCTGCCCATGGACGAACAGGAATACACCAGCATCGTCGAAAAGCTGGAAGCCCTTGATACTCGTTTCGAGGTCAGGGACTCACTCAATATCGGGGGCATAACGGACTGACATGGAGTTACCCATCGCGAACCGGGAAGCAGCCGGCCAGGCGCTTGCAGAAGCATTACATGCATACCGCGACCGTAATGACGTCATTGTGCTGGCCTTGCCGCGTGGAGGCGTGCCTGTTGCCCTGGAAGTTGCCGATGCCCTTGGCGCACAGCTGGATCTGATGCTGGTAAGAAAGCTGGGAACGCCCGGGCAGAAAGAACTGGCCATGGGGGCCATCGCGAGTGGGGGCGGCAGGGTCATGAACGAGGATGTGGTACGGGCCCTTGCAATCTCCCGGCAGGCGATCGAACGGGTAGCCGAGCAAGAGAGCAGGGAACTGAAGCGCAGGGAGCAGGCTTACCGCGGTGACCGCCCGTGGCCGGACCTGGCGGATCGATATGTCATCCTGGTGGATGACGGGTTGGCAACCGGTGCGACCATGCGCGCAGCGGTCGATGCAGTACGTGCACAGGAGCCTGCGCACATCGTTGTTGCAGTGCCGGTGGCGCCAGTGGACACGATCGCGCTACTGCGTGAGCAAGTCGATGAGGTGGTATGCCTCGCCGAACCCGAGCCTTTCCAGGCCATCGGCCTGTGGTATACGGACTTCTCACAGGTCAGTGATGAAGAAGTGCGTTCCATGCTTGGCAGTGTGTGGAACGAACCGGCGGAAGAGGAGACATGAACCGCGTAGAGAACAGGGCCCCATGTTTGTATCGGAGATGTAAACGGCAGTCGGCAGGCGTTTATCCATGACCAGTGAACAGCGCACAGTGCAGACTTCGGAGGTGACCGTACAGGCCGGCAAGGTCACGCTCGAAGGCATTCTCACGGTCCCCGGGGATTCGCAGGGAATTGTGGTGTTTGCTCACGGTAGCGGCAGCAGCCGCTTCAGCAACCGTAACCGTTATGTCGCCGGGGTATTGAACGAGGGGGGGCTGGCCACACTGCTGTTCGATTTACTCACGGCCGAAGAACACAAGATTGATATCTATACCCGGGAACTGCGCTTCGACATTGGCCTGCTCAGTGAGCGGATGGTCGCGACGCTGGATTGGCTTGGCGGTGAAGCAGCGGTCAATGAACTGCCGATTGGACTTTTCGGTGCCAGCACAGGCGCCGCAGCGGCGTTGAATGCGGCGGCGGAGCGGCCTGCCAGGGTTGCAGCTGTGGTCTCGCGCGGCGGGCGTCCCGACCTGGCCATGGCGGCCCTGCCGAAGGTACAGTCACCGACCTTGCTGATTGTGGGCGGGCTGGACTTTCAGGTTATCGAGATGAACCGCGCGGCGGAAGCTGCCCTGGAAGCCCCGTGCCATGTGGAGATCGTCGAGGGTGCAACCCACCTGTTTGAAGAACCGGGCACGCTGGAGCAGGTGGCGGCCCTGGCGCGTGACTGGTTCCTGGAACACCTTCGTGGCCCTGTGCAGTGACTACAAATGACCTGCGTGTTTTTGCGCTCAACAGCAGCCGCGCCTTTGGCGAACGTGTCGCAGAGTCCATGGGTACGCCGCTCGCCGCGCATGAGGAGCGGGAATTCGAAGACGGTGAGCACAAGGTCCGCCCGCTGGAGAATGTTCGAGGCAGGGATGTCTTTGTTATCCAGTCACTATACGGTGATACCGAACAAACGGTAAATGACAAGCTGGTGCGCCTGCTGTTCTTCATCGGCGCACTCAAGGATGCATCGGCCGCGCGCGTTACCGCGGTGACCCCCTACCTGTGTTATGCCCGCAAGGACCGCAAGACCAAGTCCCGGGACCCGGTTACCACCCGCTATGTTGCCGCTCTCCTTGAAGCGGCAGGTGTGGACCGCGTGGTGACCATGGATGTGCATGATCTGGCCGCCTACCAGAATGCTTTCCGTTGCCGCACCGAACACCTGGAAGCAAAGCTGTTGTTCATCGAATATTTCGCATCCCGTGCGGAACACGAACTGGTCGTTGTCTCCCCCGATGTGGGTGGAGTCAAACGGGCCGAGCATTTCAGAGAGGCACTGGAACAAAAAACGGGCAATCCTGTAGCAGGCGCGTTCATGGAAAAAAAGCGCAGCGCGGGTGTCATCAGCGGCGAGGCGGTGGTCGGAGACGTGGAAGGCAGGGTTGCAATCATCCTGGACGATATGATCGTCAGTGGCGGGACGATCGCACGTACTGTGAGGGCCTGCCATGAGCGCGGTGCAAAAGGGATTTGTGCTGTGGCCACACATGGATTATTCGTCGACGGTGCCGATGAAATCCTGGCTGTAGCTGAACTGGAAAAGGTGGTGGTCATGGATAGCGTGCCGCCATTCCGTTTACATGCAGGCGCTTTACGTGAAAAGCTCGAAGTCCTGGGTGCTGCACCGTTGTTTGCCGAAGCGATTAAACGTATTCATTCCGGCGGTTCGCTCGTGGATCTCCTTGCCGTGTAGGGCGCGCCGCAGCCTGTGCCGGGCGGCCGTTATCCATCGAGCATGGCGGCATAGTGCTCCGCAAGCTGGAGATAGTCACTGGCGCGCTGTACCCATTTGTTGTGTTCACCGGCATCGTGGTCGTCAAGATGCCGGATGGACAGTTTGGCCCTGAGTTGTGCCCGAAGCGCCTTGTAGAAGCACACCAGCGATTGCTCAGGATCGTCACCGGTTAGCTGCCGGTAGGTCTCGAATACGATCTCGCCAATGTACGGCGCTCCGGCGTGTTCGCACTCCAGTGCCAGGAAGGCCAGCTCATCGGCTGGATCCAGGATGCGTAATGCACGGTTGAATTCCAGGCAGTCGATGATCACCGGGGGATCGATGAGACAAATATGTTCGGGGCGCAGATCGCCATGGGCCTCCACCATCTTTTTCCCCTTTACCCGGGCATCGAAAAGCTCCGGTTTATCTGCCAAAAACCGCAGCAGTGCCTGCTTGATCATGGTGATCTGGCGGAGCGGGAGACCGTAACCGGGTTCCGACAAGGCAATTGTGTTGGCATGAATATCCTGTTCGAAGCGTTGTCGATAATCGTGCGGCGTCATGTCCACCGGGTCTGCGTGCCGATAGAATCCAGCCAGTATCTGCGCAACAGCACGTACCCCGGCCTCATCTACCCGGCCGGCAGCGATTGCCTGGTCCAGCATGCTTTCACGCGGCAGTCGCTGCATCTTGACCAGCCAGTCGACGGGTTCACCCTCGCCATCCAGGTGAAGCCGGCCGGCCGCATCCACCGTCAGGGGAGTTACACCGAGATAGACCCCCTGCGCCAGACGCCGGTTCAGGCGCACCTCTTCCAGGCAATCATGATGGCGGTGCTCCAGGGTGCTGAAGTCCAGGAACTCGAAACGTACGGGCTTTTTCAGTTTGTAGACAAGGCGGTCGGTCAGGAAAACCCAGGACATATGGGTTTGAATAACATCGATCCCGGAAGGTTGTCCGGGGTATGACGCAGACTGGCGAAGAAAGGCAACCTTGGTCGAGATGTCGATGTCGACTGTACTGTTCACGGTAAATGCCCTCTAATGAAGATCTGTATTGTGGCGTAGTCAACTTGCCGGTCGGCTGCAGCAATAATGTCCTGTTTGTGTCGGGGAGAACCGATGCATGATAACTGATTACAAAACAAACAGACCTGGGCAGCGGATCGTCCGCGTGACATGGATGCGCCAGCAGTAAAAGCCGGCTATACACCGGTAATGTGGGCTGCCCCCCTTTCTGTTTCATGTGCCAATTCCAGTGCCATGGAGTGCGCCACTTCCTCAAGAGACCCGGTGTCATGGAAAACAGCCCGCTGACGGGTATAGGGCAGCCCGTCATCTATCATTTTGCGCAAGTGCTCGAGATGTGGTTGTGCGGTTACGGGATCGGTGAAGGGGGTGATCTGCTCCAGCGTCTTTAGGGCGACATCACGCAACGCCGAGATATCTCCTTCCTCGTTGACGATAAACTGTGCGTCGATCCCGAATCTCGAGGCAATGAAGCAGTTATCTTTCAGTGACCACCAGGAGAGTGGCTGCAGTGGTTTGTTCCCTTCATGCCCATTCCGGGTTTCTTGCAGAAACAAGGCAAGTCCCTGGATAAATACGGCGAGACTGATCGCTCCGAAAACCGTGGGTTGAGCGTCCATAACCCGGACTTCCAGGGTGCCCAGGTGCGGCCGGGGACGAATATGCCAGTGTATGTCATTGATCCCTTCAATGACCCTGGCATGCTGCATGGTCATGAAAAAGTGCTCGAATGCTTTCCAGTCGGCAAAGTCAGGGGGAATGTCATAATTGCGGCTCGATGCCAGGATGCGGTGGCGGTATGCGGCGTAGCCGGTATCATTGCCATGCCAGAAAGGGGAGTTTGCCGACAGGGCGATCAGCAGGGGAAGATAGACCTTGAGCTCGTGCATAAGCCTGATGGCCTCATCTCCTGAAGGCATACCCATATGAACATGTGTCGCAAAGGTTACCTGGTTGTGCATCAGCAGGCCGGCGGCCCTTTCCATGGACTGATAACGTGGCTGCGGTGTGATGGCGGCCAGTCGTTTGCAGAAGGGGTGTGTG
>CBEULV010000084.1:0-9512 GCA_965544015.1 uncultured Gammaproteobacteria bacterium
AGGGAGATACCCAAGGAAGCCTTGCTGGATTTCTGGAAGAAAGTCATTGCTGATAGTGGAGTTGGGATCAACTTCAGCGAACGCGTAGAAACGGTCATCCCGGCAGGTAACGGATTCGTGGTAAAGACGGCACGCAATAGCTACCAGACCGCGTCCGTACTGCTTGCCATTGGACGGCGCGGCACACCACGCAAGCTCGGCGCGCCCGGCGAAGATTCTGCCAAGGTCGTGTACCGGCTGATTGACCCTGAACAGTACCGGGGATGCAGCGTACTGGTCGTTGGCGGAGGCGACAGCGCACTGGAAGCCGCGGCCAGCATTGCCGAACAGACCGAAAGTAGTGTCAGCCTGTCCTATCGCAGCGCATCATTCTCGCGGGCAAAGCAAAAAAACCGCAACCGGGTGGCTGAACTCAGTGACAGTGGCAGACTGAATTTACTGATGTCCTCCAATGTCGTAGCCATTAACGATGGCGACGTTGTGATCGACCAGCAAGGCACACAGATAGAGCTGGAGAATGATGCAGTTATCGTCTGCGCAGGCGGCATCCTGCCCACCGGTTTTCTGAAAGAGATAGGCATTGAGGTGGAAACAAAATATGGCACCAGCTGACATGAGCAACTCCACCTGGCACACATTCCCCGGGAGACACATGGCTACACTGGCCCGTGTCTGCCTGCTTTGCATGCTGTCAGCACTGTACAACCCGTCAGTTACGCTTGCAGACACGACAGAACTGGATGAATACCGTGCCGCGATACGTGTGCGTGACATGGAAAGGGCGGCGAAAATCCTCTTGCCGCTGGCGCAGAATGGCATGGCAGAGGCCCAGTATCAGCTGGCCGCACTGTACCGCTCGGGCAATGGAGTAGAAAAGGACCACCGCATGGCATTCCAGTGGCTGCAGAAGGCGGCAGCACAGGACCATGCACAGGCACAGTACAACCTTGGCATCATGTACGAACAGGGCTGGGGTACCGAGGCAGATCCACAGAATGCCTTGCACTGGTACCGGCTTGCCGCCAGCCAGGGACACAAAATGGCTGTCCGAAAACTGGAAGATACTCCTGCAGACAATACGACTCATAGTGACATCAGCGCGGAAGAATTGTTACGCCGGGCGGTCATCAGAGGCAATTTGTCATCCATCCGTTCACTGCTTGTGGCAGGCGCGGATGTCGACAGTGCCGACGATTACCAGAGAACAATCCTGATGGATGCCGCCGAACAGGGCGACCCCGGGGTCTTCACGCTACTGATCGACCACAGCAGCAAGCCGGACCGACAGGATACCAGTGGCGAGACTGCACTGCATATCGCAGTCAGTAACAACCACCACCGGATCGTCAGGCTGCTGCTTTCAATGGGCGCCAGCGCCGGCATCGCGGATCAACGCGGCAACACGCCACTTATGATTGCCGCCGGCAGAAACCAGCGCGCCATTTTCAGGACGCTGCTTGACAGTCACTCCCGACCCGAAGCCAGCAACAACGCCGGGTTGACGGCTGCTGATATTGCGGTACGCAAGCAAAACAAAGAAATACTGCAACTGTTGTCGGAGCACGGCATATCCCCTTCCCGTAGCCATATGAAGTCACCTGCACATGCCTCGGAACTGCTCGCCATGCAGGAAGAGGCTGCAGCAGGCAGGCATTCCCCGCAACGTGCCATGCCTCCACTAAACGAGGCGGCATGGCGCGGGCAGGAAAACATTGTGCGCGAACTCGTCAGGCAAGGTGCCATTATCAACAACCGTGATCCCGAGGGTCATACCGCGTTGTCGCGCGCCGCATGGAAGGGACACAGTCCGATAGTCGAATTACTCCTGAACAGCGGCGCCCGCACGGACATAGCACTCGATAGCGGCGTAACGCCGCTGATGCATGGCATTCTCTCGGGTGACGGTGCTACGGTTGCCGCGTTGCTGGATAGCGGCGCTGATATCAACGCCCGGCAGCAGGATGGACGCACCGCGTTGCACCTGGCTGTAGCCGGCGATTACGCGGACATTGTCCGGCTGCTCCTGTTACATCACGCCGACACCGCGCTTGCCGATTCGGATGACAGAACCGCGCTGATGCTGGCGGCGCAGGTCGACAGTCCGCGCATGCTGGAAGACCTGCTTGCACGCAACCCCGCACTCAATGCCCGCGACCGGGACGCACATACGGCACTCTGGCATGCAACCCGCAGCGGACTGTCACGCAATACCGGTTTACTGCTGGAGCGGGGTGCCGATCCGGACATCAGGGACCGCAAGGGCCATACCGCGCTGACACTGGCTGCCTCCCGCGCGGACAGCGTGATCACCATGCAGATGATCACGCATCAGGCTGATATCAACACCCGCACCCATGATGAAAACACGCCCCTGATGCTGGCCGCACAGACGGGTGCTGACGGGCTCGTGCAAGAACTGATCGGGTCCGGTGCTGAAGTGAATGCCAGGAATCGACAGGGCGATACCGCGCTGATGCTGGCCACCGCCCGTGGCGAAGTGGCCGCCGTTCGCACCCTGCTGGAAGGCGGCGCCGATCTGCGCGTCCGTAACAACAGACGCGCACGGGCACGCGATATCGCCACCGCTGGAGGTTACGACAATATATTGAACCTGCTGAATAAACATGAATCCAGATTGGGCTGGAAGGCCAAATGGTTCTGAATTGACCTATGTCAATGCCACAGTAGCGACTATCTGACAGTATATGCCCATGTTGTGGCATTGAGCCGGCAACATCTCCCACTTCGCGGGCCCTGTGCCCGCGTTTTTTTGCCTGTCGACCTTCCCTCCGGAATTCTTGTCCAAATGCAGATGGACTCGACTCGCCCAGTGGCAAACTCACGACCGCCCAGGAAAAGCAGGTTAGCGCGCGCTGTTCACATCGTGAAAGATCGAGCGCAGGTCACTCTCCCAGCGCGCAAAGAAAGCAGGATCAATCGCGTCACCTGCGATCTGCGCATACACTTCCGGGTTAATTGTCACCAGCACCGTCTGCTCGCCTTCGGCAAAAATGGAAATTTTCGGGGGCATGTAGGGAATCAGCTGCGGCGCCTTCTCTGTCAACATGCGGATTTCATCGATCTTGCCGGCAAACACGATACGGTACTTGTCAGTCTGGTAACCCATGCCGGTCAGCCCGATATCGATACGCTGCACTCGTGATACCTTGTAGCCATGTCCGGAAATGGATTCCTGTAACGCCAGCATGGCCTCGGGAAACGGCAACACCGAGCGTGTCATGATCATGTCTTCGGCTTCTGCCATCACCATGGCTTGCAACAGCAGCCAGGCCAGCAGCACTTTCAGGGCAGGTCTTCTCACAGCGTTGCCTCCTCCAGTATCTCCATGTACACCGCGCGCATACGCTTGCAATATTCATCCAGATCGGCATTGTTAAACAGGTGACTGAGGTACGGGGGATTAAGGGTACTGATGGTCACCTTGCCGTCCTGCTCCGTTACAGTGACCCGGCAAGGCAGGAAAATGCCCACGCGCGGGTCAACCGCCAGTGCTTCATACAGGAACCTGAAATTACAAAAATGCATAATGATCTGGTGCGGGTTTTCCTGCTCCTTCTCTATCAGTCCATGTTCCAGGGTGTCGGTACGGATCAGGATGAAATTCTGGCTGGTGATGGCCTGCTTGAGGTTATCGACGGTTTCCTCAAGCGTGTAGGGGGACTCGACGGTAATGGTCGCGTCCTCTGCTGTCCTGGTCTCTGCTTCACCATCGACCTTGCCTTCCAGCGACCGCACATAACTGACCAGGTCATCGATATCCTGTTCGGACAGGCCCTGCTCCAGGAAGGAACGCATTGGCGAGCCTTTACGCCCGAACTGCAGGGTGTGCTTGATCATGGCATCTGTCGCGGCGCGCAGGAAACCGCTGTTGTTGAGTGCCGGCGCAATAATCGGCTGGTCCCGATGACGTGAAAGGGTGACACCTGTACCCCTGCCCCCCTCGCCACTGGCGCCGTGACAACCCGCACAATGGGTGGCAAACAGTGCCTTGCCATGCTGCGCATTACCCGACACCGGTGTCGACGTATACACCGGCGCCGGTTGTTTCGACCAGCTACGCATGAAGGCCACGATTGCGTTGATCTGCGCATCACTCAATGCACTGAAGGCAGGCATGACCCTGCCGGGGCGCCCATAACGTATGCTGATGGCCAGAAACCGGTCATCGATGCTGTCGAGAAAGGACGGCAACGACAACGGCACACCGACGCCACCACCGCCCTTGTCGCCATGACAGGCCGAACAGTGGCTTGCATACAGGGCCACGCCATCCGGTGCGGCAACGGCAACAAAACTAACAGCAAACAAAAACAGTCCGGCAATCAAATGCATAATCAGGATAGTCTCCCCGTGGACGCCTTCAATAAGATATTAATGTAATAATAATATTACCATATGTTTGTTAGTTCTTGACGCAGGTCAATGTCCCTTACATACGAATGGACCAGAATAATCCCGTCTATAATTCTGTATGGACTCATTGTAAAGGAGGATTTACCGATGAAAAGCTTGAATATGACAATTGCAGCAGCCGCAATCGCAGGCCTTGCCGCACTGCCGATGACATCTGCCCATGCATGGGGTGGCGGGCCGTGGGGTAATGATGGCTGGGGTGGCAGTGACTGGGGCCCGTTCTCCAGTGACGGTTCTGGCGACTTTGACATGAGCTTCAGTGGCGGCGGTCGCGGTTCCGGTTACGGCCGTGGCTCGGGCTATGGTCGTGGCTATGGCTATGACCGCGGCTATGGCGGCGGCTATCCGGGCTACGGCTACGGCGGCTACCCGGGTTATGGTGGCGGCTACGGCGGCTACCCGGGTTATGGTGGCGGCTATGGCGGCTACCCGGGTTATGGTGGCGGCTATGGCGGCTACCCGGGCTACGGCTACGGCGGCTATCCGGGACCATATGGTGCCCCTTATGGCGCAGGAGCACCGGCTGCGCCAGCCGCACCGGCCGCACCGGCCGCCGGCCAGTAACCACGACCTGCCGTGTCATGCACAGGGATGTGCATGCGCTGGCAAGCCAGCTCCGTGTAAGGTATAAGACAGGTCTGTTTTACAGGCCTGTCTTATTTTTCACACCCCGACACACTCGCAGAGGTCGCAATGAAAATACACCGACTCGCCATTATGCTTCTTGTTGTATTCGCGGCAACACAAACAGCCACGGCAGCACCCTACCCGCCCGGCCAGGCACCCTGGCAAGCCCCGCCGACAGATAAAATCGATTCAACTCATCCCGGCGCCATTGTCAGGGCCGGCGTTACCAAGCTCACCAATTTCATCAAGAGTGGACGCACACAGGATCGTGAACTGGTACGGGCATTCATGGCTACGGAAATCGAGCCCTATTTTGACTTCGGCTACATGACACGCTGGGCAGCAGGCCCCGCCTGGAGACGCATGTCTCCGCAGCAACGTGCCGGCATGGAGATCAAGCTGAAAACATCGTTCATGGACACCTTGGCGCAAAAACTGGTGACCTACACCAATCAGCCGATCCGTTACTTCACACCGCGCGGCCAGGGCAGCAACGATGTCCGTGTCAGTGCCTGGATCATGCAGCCGACCGGCATCCCGACCAAGCTGGAATTCCGCTTTTACAGAAGCAAGGACGGGTGGAAGATTTTTGACGTCAAGGCCGAGGGTAACAGTGCCGTGGTCTATTACCGCAAGCAGTTCCGCAACCTGATGCAGCCGGAGCACCGTTCCCCTTACTATTATTAACACTGAAAACGCCGCTCGCATAATGCATGCGGGCGGCGCCTGCCGTCCGGCAACCCCCTGATTCTCCTTTACTCTTCTAAATTTCCTACCAGCACTTAATAGATGGCGGACAGGTGCCGTTATATATCAGTGTTGTCTGCATATTCCGTATTTGGCAGGGTCCATATCGACCCCGGCAGGCACGCCTCATCATAACGACACGCAGGTCCGCACAAGGCGATGGGCCTGCCAGAACAAGGTACCGGCGATGACACCATATACGAAAACACTGGTTGGCCATCTCACCAACGTCGAGACCGGGTCGTTTTCCGCGCGCCTGGTCGAGGACAACGAGGGCAGACTGCCGCGCATTTCGGCCAATGGGGATGACGACATGAGGGCCCAGCCCGGCTCCTACGTCGCTATCATCCAGAGCGACATCCGGATACTGGCCGTCATCACCTCGATCAGTGAAATGCCGGGCCCGAACGGCTCGGGTAGCTGCAAGATCATTCAGCTCATCCCGCTGGGCGAAATTGTACGCAGCGGCACCTTCCAGAACGGCATCAAGAGCTACCCGGTCACAGGCGCCGAAGTACACACCGTCGACAAGGAAGATGTCGAGTCGATTTTCATCAAGTTTCGCTCACAGGGTTACGCGGTTGGCAAAGCCTCCGCTGATGAAACCATTGATGTCTGCCTCGACCCGGCCGCACTGTTTGGCCGTCACTTTGCAATCCTGGGCCAGTCAGGTGCCGGTAAATCCTGGACTGTTGCCAACCTGTTGCAACGCGCCGTCAAGACCATGCCCAATGCCCACATCGTCCTGCTCGATCTTCATGGTGAATACAGCTGGCTGGATAATGAGGGCAACCGGCAGTATGCATTTAGTCAGGATACCGCCCGCTATATCGATGCGCGCGACCTGGAAATCCCCTACTGGCTGATGACCTTCTCCGAACTGGTCGACCTGCTGATCGATCGCTCCGATGCATCAGCCTCATCACAGATTTCTTTTCTGCGCGACTGCGTGCATGAGCTGCGCAACAAGTCGAACAAGGACCTTGGCATAGGAGACCTGTCTATTGACGCGCCGGTCTTCTTCAATCTTCAGGAGTTGTATAAGCATTTCGAGGCTGCTAACAAAACGACGTCGAACTTCGGCAAGGAAAAGGGCCCGCTGGCCGGCCTGTTTGACCAGTTCCTCATGCGCCTGCAGAGTCGCATGAACGATGTGCGCTATGACTTCCTGCTCAACCCGAAGCACCGCACCTCGTCGGATACGCTGCCGGGCCTGTTGCGGGACTTTGTTGGCCTGGGTGAGCCACGGGCACAGATCACCATTATCGACATGAGCTCGGTTCCGTTTGATGTACGCCCGGTGGTGACTGCGCAGGTCGGACGGCTGGCATTCGAATTCAACTACTGGAACCCGATGTTCAAGGAATTCCCGCTGTTGCTGGTCTGCGAGGAGGCGCATGCCTACATTCCGCGCGATGGCAACTCGCAGTTCGAGGGGACACGACAGTCCATGCAACGTATCGCCAAGGAGGGACGCAAGTACGGCGTGGGCCTTGCCGTGGTGACACAGCGTCCGCATGACCTGTCCGAAACGGTACTGGCCCAGTGCAATACCTTCGTTTGCCTGCGCCTGACCAACCCGGATGACCAGGATTACGTGCGTAACCTGGTGCCGGAAGCCGAGCGTGATTTTATCGATATCCTGTCATCGCTTGGACAGGGCGAGGCCATGATCATGGGGTTGGCAGTGCCACTGCCGACTCGCGTACAACTGTTCAAACCTGACCCTCCGCCGAACAGCTCCAGCGTGGACTTCTACCGCCACTGGAGCTCCGGGCTGGAGGATCTCGATGTGGATGATATTGTGAACCGCTGGCGCCGGCAGGACCGCCTGCACCGCTAGGGCAAACTACCCGGCCGCTATCCGGCCGCCTCTTCCTCGATCAGTTCGTCGCGCCCGATCAGGCGCAGGATCTGCTCGCGTGCAGCAAGCCCGTCCTTGTAGCCAAGCTCCATCAGCTCCTTGCAGAATGGCGCGTCAAACATCAGATAACTCATCAGTGGCCGCCCCTCGCGCGTCATTGCGCCAATCCCCTTGAGCAGGATGCGTACCGAGCGGGGAAAGTCACCCACGTGCCGGGCCACGATCTCGCGTATATCGGTACTCGGTGAAATTACCAGGTAATCAATCTGGCGCAGCGCCGTATCCTTGTACTCGACGCGATTGTCCTTCGTTTCGGAGATGGTGTGGTTGATACGCCGCATGCGTTCGATATCGGCATCCAGACTATCCATGAACAGACTGTCAAAAACGTAACCGGAAATCTGCCCAAAGGAAGGATACTTGACATAACGATCGTCTTCCGGCGGCAGGTCCTGTTTCGGGTTCCTGACACCGATAATCAGCAGGCGGTTGGCACCCATGTGCAAGGCCGGGCTCAGTGGCGCAGTCTGGCGCATTGAACCATCCCCGAAGTATTCATTACGCAACTTGACGGCAGGAAACAGCACCGGGATTGCCGATGATGCCATCAGGTGGTTGAGAGTCAGCTCGGTTGGTTGCCCGATACGGCGGGTACGCCTCCAGGGCTGCAGTTCCTTCAGCCCCTGGTAGAAGGTGACCGAGTTGTCACTGGTATAGCCGGATGTAGTTACGGACACGGCGCGCAAGGCGCCACTGTCTATTGACTGCTGGATTCTGGCAAAACGGATATGCCGTTCCAGCAGCTCGCGCAACGGCGAATTGTCCAGTACCGACCGGGGCTGCTTTTTTGTCAGTCCACCGAGCAGGAACGTGGTAGCCCAGCGCCAGGCGCTTACAAAGGCGGTCCAGCCATCGGTCTTGAATACCTTGCCGATGTGAAAGTTGGCCCAGATCCCCCACAGGCGATCAACACCCTCCCTGAAACGGTTTGCACTACTGGCCAGCAAGACGGCATTCAGTGCCCCTGACGAGGTGCCGCAAATCACCGGAAACGGGTTTTCCGCATCTTCCGGCAGCATATCGGCGATTGCCTTCAATACACCGGCCTGGTAGGCATTACGCGCACCACCGCCCGGCAGGATCAGCCCCGTGATCTGTTCTTCCTGCTTCTTTTTAAAGGAGATCCAGTACATAGAGCAGTTTTTATTGCCCGCTTGATTGGTATCATATCGGCCTTATACACCATATTTATAATGAAAATGGTGAATATTTTCGAATCTTTGGCCGGCGTGAAGGCAACGCCGGGCAGCACCCGGGCAACATACCCATGGAAACACACGTATTTTTCCTGCATCTGCTGATTATCCTGCTCAGCGCACGCCTGATGGCCGAAGTTGCAGTAGCGCTCAAGGCGCCTGCAGTTATTGGCGAACTGGCCGCGGGAATCATCCTGGGGCCGAGTCTGCTCGGTGTGCTGGAGCCGAACGAAGTACTCCGCATGCTGGCCGAGATCGGCATCATCCTGCTGCTGTTTGAAGTTGGCCTGGAAACTGACGTACGGCGGCTGGCACGTGCCGGCAACAAATCACTGGTGGTAGCAATCGGCGGGCTTGTGGCACCGTTCCTGCTCGGTTTTTCTCTGGCATATCTGTTCTTCGATCTGTCGCTGCTGGTGTCACTGTTCATCGGTGGCACACTCACCGCCACCAGTATTGGCATCACGGTACGCGTGCTGGCAGACCTCAGGCGCCATAATGAGAAAGAGGGGCAAATTGTCATTGGCGCCGCAGTCATCGACGACGTATTGGGCGTGGTTTTGCTGGCATTTACCAGGTTAATG
>CBEULV010000085.1:0-9413 GCA_965544015.1 uncultured Gammaproteobacteria bacterium
ATCCTCGTATTCACAAAGGTCGAAGATCGTGCAGGATTGGCAGCGTGGTTTGCGGGCGATACAGGTATAGCGCCCGTGCAGGATGAGCCAGTGATGCGCATCCTGCCTGAACTCCTCGGGCACCAGCCGCAGCAGGCGTTTTTCGACCTCAGCAACATTCTTGCCCGGCGCAATGCCGGTGCGGTTGGCGACGCGGAAGATGTGCGTGTCCACGGCGATGGTCGGATGGCCAAACGCAGTATTCAGCACCACGTTGGCGGTTTTGCGCCCCACACCCGGCAGTGCCTCCAGTGCATTACGGTCTTCCGGTACCTTGCCGTCATGCTGCTCCACCAGGATCTTGCAGGTCTTGATGATGTTGCTGGCCTTGGTGTTGAACAGGCCGATAGTCTTTATATAGTCACGCAGGCCCGCTTCTCCGAGCCGGAGTATGGCCGCCGGTGTCTTTGCCTTCCTGAACAGTGCGGCGGTCGCCTTGTTGACGCCGACATCAGTCGACTGTGCGGACAGGATGACCGCTAACAGTAACTGGAACGTGTTGCCGTATTTGAGTTCGGTGGTGGGGTGTGGGTTGGCGGCGCGCAGTCGGGCAAAGATTGCCCGGCGTTTGTCTGCATTCACGGATTCATGAACCTGTCAGGCCCGGGCTGCAGCTGCAGTGACAGAAAGGGCGCTTTGTTCGCGCCGGGCGTTGATGATATTCATTCCGGCAACCAGCAGGCCCAGACCGAGAAATGCACCGGGGGGCAGGATGGCAAGCAGGAAGCCGCGGTAGTTGGCAAGTACGGTGATGGTCCAGTCACGGGCTGCCTCACCGAACATCAGGTGTGCCTGTGCCAGCAGGGTCCCCTGACCGACCAGTTCACGCATGCCGCCGAGTGCCACCAGTACCAGTGTGAAGCCGATGCCCATGGCCAGTCCATCCAGCAGGGCACGGTCAACGCTGTTGCGCGAGGCAAACGACTCGGCCCGGCCAATGATGGCGCAGTTGGTTACGATCAGCGGGATGAAGATGCCGAGGATTTTGTAGAGTTCATGCAGCCATGCATTCATGGCCAGTTCGATTACGGTCACGATCGAGGCGATCACCAGCACGAATACCGGGATACGTACTTCCGGTCGCACGATGCGGCGGATCAGTGACACGGTGACGTTGGAAAATACCAGTGTCAGCGTCGTCGCCAGGCCCAGTCCCAGGCCATTCACCACGCTGGTGGTGACGGCAAGCAAGGGGCACAGGCCCAGCAGCTGCACAAGTCCGGGGTTGTTCAGCCACAGGCCATCGCTGATGATTTTTGCATAGCTCGGTTCGTTCATGGCGTCGTCTCTGTGCGTGCAAACAGCCTGGTGCGGTGCGCGCCGTAGTATAGCAGGGTTTGCCGCACCGCCTTTACGATCGCGCGCGGGGTGATGGTGGCGCCGGTCAACTGGTTGAAGCTGCCGCCGTCTTTCCTGACCTTCCATTGCGGAAGTGGCGGATTATCCAGTGAGCGACTATTGAACTGGTAAATCCAGCCGGAGCGTTGTTCGTCGATGCCGTCCCCCAGTCCGGGGGTCTCGCGGTGCGCTACCACACGCACACCAGCCAGGCTGCCGTCGTGGTTGATGCCGACCAGCAGCCGGATCGATCCACTGTAACCGTCCGGGGCCACCGCAGTCATGACCAGTGCCACCGGTTGGTTGTTTCTGCGTGCGCGGTACACGCGCACCGGGCTGCCGGCGAGCTCCGGCGCGCTGACATCGATGGTGTCATCCAGGAAGTTGTTGTCATATAAATCCGGCGGGATCAGCTGACTGAGCTTGCGCAGTAACGTGGCCCGTTCATTGGCGGCGATCTGCTCGCGTGTCCCCTCATAGGTGGCAGCTACCATCGCAGTGCCAATAATGGCGAACAGCAGCAGGACAACGGCGGTAATGGTGATCTGGCGATAATTCATTCCACCTTCCTGCTGCTGTGGCCGAATACCCGCGGACGCGTGTAGTAGTCCAGGGTGGGTGCCGCCAGGTTCATTAACAACACGGCAAAGGCGACGCCGTCCGGGTAACCGCCCCAGGTGCGGATGATCCAGGTCAGTACGCCGATACCCAGGCCGTACCAGATGCGTCCGTATGGTGTGGTGCAGGCTGATACCGGGTCGGTGGCAATGAAGAATGCACCGAGCATGGCCGCGCCGCTGAACAGGTGAAACAGCGGTGTTGCATAGAGCTCGGGGTTGATGAGATGAAACAGGGTGGCGGTGGCGGCCAGTCCGGCAAGCATGGCCAGTGGAATCTGCCACTGGATGACCTTTAGTTGCAACAGCCACAAGCCACCGGCCAGAAAACAGACATTGAGCCATTCCCAGCCGAACCCGGCAAAATGGCCGAACAGTGCCTCGTCATACAGTTCAGGCAACGTCTTGCCGAGGCCGAGTTGCATGCGCACGCTGTCCATGGGTGTCGCCATGGTCAGGGCATCCAGCGTGCTGTCGGCTGGCACTGCCCCGGTGAAGACCAGCGCCAGTGTGGCTTGCAGGTCCGGATAATTGCCTGTCTGTGGCCACAACGTGAGCTGCAGCGGGAAGGAAATCAGTAGCACCACGTAGCCGACCATGGCCGGGTTAAACGGATTGTAGCCAAGCCCCCCGTACAACTGCTTGGCGATGACGATGGCAAACAGACTGCCGATGACGGCAATCCACCACGGCGCCAGCGGTGGCAGCGCCAGTGCCAGCAGTACACCGGTCAGCAGGGCGCTGCAGTCCAGCAGCGTGGCGGTGATCGGACGCTGGCGCAGCCTGAGCACAAGGGCTTCGGCAGCGAGCGCCGTGCAGGAGGCAATCAGGATATTTAACAGAACTCCCCAGCCAAATAGCCAGATCATCCAGACAATGCCAGGTAGCAATGCCAGCAGTACGCGTCGCATCATCGTGTTAACGCTGTTTTCCACCGGCAGGTGCGGGGAGCTCCAGGTGTTGAATGCCATCAGCCCTTGTCCTGTGGTTGTGCGCGCTTGCTGCGACGGCGGGCATCGGCCGCATCGATCAGGCGCTGTTGCTCGGCAGTCAGGTTGTCGATATTGCGCGCTTCCATTCCTGCCTGCTCTTTTTTGCGCTTGACGCGTTCCAGTGCCGCCTGGATGGCGGCGTTCCGGACATTATCATCGGCAGACTTTTCTGACAGCGCCTGTTTTTTGCGCGCCAGTTTTTCTGCACGTTCCTGCTTGATGCGTTCCAGCCGCACCTGACGTGCCTCGTGCCGTTCGCGTGCGATATCGGAGGCCTTTTTCTGTTTCTCCTGTGCCCAGATCGAGGTCTTGGCATGACGGTAATACTGTACCAGCGGGATGTGGCTGGGGCAGACATGGGCGCAGCAACCACACTCGATGCAGTCGAACAGTCCAAAGTCCTGTGCGGCATCATAATTGCTGCTGCTGGCATACCAGTACAGTTGCTGTGGCAGCAGATCGGCCGGACACACCTCGGTGCACTTGCCGCAGCGAATACAGGGTTGTGCAGGCCGGGGTGCCGGCATGCTCTTTTCGGTAACCGCAAGAACGCAGTTGGTGGTCTTGATGACCGGTACCGCATCGGTATTGACCGCATAGCCCATCATCGGGCCGCCGATAAGCAGGCGATCAATACGGTCCGTGTAGCCGCCAGCGGCCGCAACCAGATCGCTCACCGGCGTGCCGATCAGCGTTTCCATATTGCATGGTGTCTGCACGCCGTCGCCGGTTATGGTGACGATGCGTGACAGCAGCGGCTGTGAGCGGGCCACTGCGCGGTAAACCGCTGCGGCCGTGCCGACGTTCTGGCACACAATGCCAATATCGGCAGGGAAGCCCTGGCTGGGGACTTCGCGGTTGGTGAGCACCTTGATCAACTGGCGCTCGCCACCCGCCGGGAAGATGGTGGGCACCGTCGCCACGATAATGTCGTGCTCGTCGAGCGCTTCGAGTGCGTCGTGCAGTGCCTGTTCTGCCTC
This sequence comes from uncultured Gammaproteobacteria bacterium, assembly GCA_965544015.1. Classification (GTDB taxonomy): domain Bacteria; phylum Pseudomonadota; class Gammaproteobacteria; order UBA9214; family UBA9214; genus UBA9214. Next base: position 3,967 of record CBEULV010000085.1, read on the forward strand.
CGGCATGTTGTCTTCCAGCGCGATCACGCAGGCCTGCGGTTGTACGATGTGACGCAGAATGCGTACACCCTCGAGCACCTCTTCAGCGCGTTCGCGCAACAGGCTGTTGTCGCAGGAGATGCACGGTTCGCATTCGGCTCCGTTAATCAGCAGCAGTTCGATGGCATCGTTCCGGGCCAGCTTGATGCGGGTCGGGAAGCCCGCGCCACCCAACCCAACGATACCGGCGGCTCTGATTTTCTCCAGCAGGATGGCCGGATCGGTCTGTCTATAGTCAACCGGGCCCACCGTTTCATTGGCCGTACTGTCCTTGCCATCGGTCTCGATCACGATGCAGCGGGCCGGCAACCCTGACGGGTGTGGTACCGGGCGGTCCTCAACAGCGATCACGGTACCGGAGGAAGAAGCATGCACCGGTGCGCTGACGGCGCCCACGGCCTGTGCAATCATTTGTCCCTTGTAAACCGTGTCGCCCGGACTCACCAGGCACTCGGCCGGCTCGCCGATGTGCTGCTGCAGCGGCAGGATCAGATGCGCGGGGATGCCGGCCGCCCTGATCGGCCTGGCTTGAGCCTTCTCCCGGCAAGCCTCAAGTTTGAGACCGCCATGAAAACGGTAGCGCCGCTCAAAGCCCCGCGGGATCTCCGGTAAGGTCTTGCGCCGTTGCTCAGCCATGGCGCTTTACCCCGGCCGTGTCTTCGCCTGGCAACGGCCATAACCAGTTGCGTGGTGTTTCTTCCACCGGCACCACGTGGATGCATTCGACCGGGCATGGCGGAATGCACAGGTCGCAGCCGGTGCATTCGCTGGTGATAACGGTGTGCATCTGCTTGGCTGCACCGAGAATGGCGTCGACCGGACAGGCCTGGATGCACAGCGTGCAGCCGATGCAGACTTGTTCATCGATGTACACCACGGTCTTTGCGCCATGTTCGCCGTGTTCCGGGTTGAGCGGCTTGGGGTCAACGCCAAGCAGGTCGGCGAGTGCATGGATAGTGACCTCTCCGCCGGGGGGGCACTGGTTGATGTCTGCCTCGCCCGCGGCCATGGCCTCCGCGTAAGGCCGGCAGCCGGGGTAGGTGCATTGCCCGCACTGCGTCTGTGGAAGCAATGCGTCAATCCGATCGACCACGGGGTCGCTTTCGACGCGAAACCGGATCGCGGCGTATCCCAGCACCAGGCCGATCAGTGCGGCAAGGATGCCCAGTGCGAGGAGTGCAGATAGCATGGTGGCTAGACAGCCCGCTCCCGCTCCCTGCGGGACGACTGCAGGGATGCAGGAGATAGAGCAATGCATGGAGCAATTGCCGAGAGGGTTGGGGAGACGGGACCAGGAAAGACAAATGTTTTGATGTTGCTCCTCTCATGCTGACCGCCTTCCGCCGGGAGAAGTAAATTCATGCTGATCAGTCGCGAGTGTCTGGACATTGGGGCCCGCTTGTCTTTAACCCCTGATCAATCCCGAGAAACCCATGAAGGCCAGTGACATCAGTCCGGCTGTGACCAGTGCAATGGCCGAGCCACGAAACGGTGTCGGTACATCGGCAACTGCGACGCGTTCACGGATGGAGGAGAACAGGATCAGTACCAGCGAGAAACCGGCTGCCGCGCCAAAGCCGTACACCGCGGACTCGATGAAGTTGAACTGTTGCTGCACGTTCAGCAAGGCAACGCCAAGCACTGCGCAGTTGGTGGTGATCAGTGGCAGGAAGATGCCAAGCACCTTGTAAAGCAGCGGGCTGGTCCTGTGTACCACCATCTCGGTGAATTGCACCACTGCGGCGATTACCAGGATAAAGGTGATAGTACGCAGGTATTCCAGTCCGAGCGGGATCAGCAGGTACTCGTTGGCCAGGTAACTGCAGATGGAGGACAGTGTCAGCACGAAGGTGGTGGCGAGCGCCATGCCGGTTGCGGTGTCGACATTGCGCGAGACGCCCATGAACGGGCATAGCCCGAGAAACTTCACCAGGACAAAATTGTTGACCAGGATGGTGCTGATCAGAATGAGTGCAAGCTCTGTCATGAAATACAGTCGCTTAGAGGACCTACTTCACGCGCATTCCGGGTTGTGCGCCGGTGTCCGGGTGCAGTATGAACAGCTCCTTGCCGCCTGGGCCGGCGGCCAGCACCATGCCTTCGGAGACACCGAAGCGCATCTTGCGCGGCGCAAGGTTGGCGACCATCACGGTAAGTTGGCCCTCCAGTGACTCCGGGGTGTAGGCCGACTTGATGCCGGCAAACACGTTGCGCGTTTCACCGCCGAGGTCGAGTGTCAGTTGCAGCAGCTTGTCGGCGCCTTCTACCGATGCGGCCTTTGCAATGCGCGCGATGCGCAGGTCGAGTTTTGCGAAGTCATCGAAGTTGATGGTCTCGGCAACAGGGTCATCCGCCAGCGGGCCGCTGGTTATCGTCTCAGTTGTATTCGCGAGGTTTTCTTTCGAGTCTTCCAGCATGGCGTTGATCTTCTCCTGCTCCACGCGCGTCATCAGGGGCGTGAAGGCATTGATGGTGTGTCCGGTCAGCGGTGTCTTTATGGCATCCCAGCGCATGGCCGGAATGTCCAGAAATGTTTCCACCTGCGCGGCCATCGCCGGCAGGATGGGCTGCAGGTAGGTCATCAGCACGCGAAACAGGTTGAGCCCGACACTGCAGACATCCTGCACCGTCTGCTGCTGACCTTCCTGCCTGGCGAGTACCCACGGCTTGTTGGCGTCAATATACTGGTTGGCCCGGTCGGCCAGCGCCATGATGCGGCGCACTGCCTGGCTGAATTCGCGCTGTTCGAAGAGTTCGGCAATCGCATCGCCCGCCTCGATGAATTCATTGTACAGCGCTGTCTCCGTGCAGTTGTCGGCAAGTTGTCCACCAAAGCGCTTGTTGATAAAGCCGGCGCAGCGACTGGCAATATTCACAACCTTGCCGACCAGGTCGCTGTTGACGCGTGCCATGAAGTCCTCGAGGTTGAGATCCAGATCATCGACGCCGCTGCCCAGTTTGGCGGCAAAGTAATAGCGCAGGTATTCAGGGTTGAGGTGGTCCAGGTAGGTACGCGCCTTGATGAAGGTGCCACGCGACTTGGACATCTTTTGTCCGTCCACGGTGAGGAAACCGTGCGCGAAGACAGCCGTCGGTGTGCGCAGACCCGCGCCGCTCAGCATTGCCGGCCAGAACAGTGCGTGGAAATAGATGATGTCCTTGCCGATGAAATGGTACAGCTCGGCCGTGCTGTCCTTGCCCCAGTAGGCATCGAAGTCACGCCCGGTTTTCCCGCACAGATTCTTGAAACTCGCCATGTAACCGATTGGTGCATCCAGCCAGACATAAAAATACTTGTCTTCCGTGTCGGGGATCCGGAAGCCAAAGTAGGGCGCATCGCGCGAGATATCCCATTCGCGCAGGCCATCGGCAAACCACTCGGACAGCTTGTTGCTGACCTCCGTCTGCAGGTGGCCGGCGGTAGTCCACTCGCGCAGTTCCGATTCAAAGTCAGCCAGCTTGAAGAAATAGTGCAGCGATTCCTTTTCTACCGGTGTTGCACCGGATAATGCCGAGACCGCGTTCTTCAGTTCCGTGGGCGAGTAGGTTGCGCCGCAGGCCTCGCAGTTATCGCCGTACTGGTCGGGGGCTCCGCAGCGCGGGCACTCGCCGCGAATGAAGCGGTCCGGCAGGAACATCTGCTTTTCCGGATCGAACGCCTGGGTGATAGTGCGTGTGGTGATATGGCCGGCCTTGAAGTGTGCCCTGTACACGCGCTCGGCAAGCTCGCGGTTCTCTTCTGAATGCGTGCTGTGATAGTTGTCGAAACCGATGTTGAATTCCGCGAAATCGGCGCGGTGCTCCCGGCCGATCGCCTCGATCAGCTGCTCCGGGCTGATCCCCTCCTGGTTGGCACGCAGCATGATCGGCGTGCCGTGGGCATCATCGGCACACACGTAGATGCAGTCATGCCCGCGCAGCTTCTGGAAGCGTACCCAGATATCGGTCTGGATGTATTCGACCAGGTGACCGATGTGGATGGGGCCGTTGGCGTAGGGCAGGGCGCTGGTGACCAGTATGGTGCGGCTTTCCTGACTCATTCTCGGGTATCGGAATTAAAACCATGAAGATATTGTGAATAATCGCTGTAGTATGCCATAGACCCGCTGTGCTTGTGGTATCCCCTATGGGTAGTCATGGGGACGATGCCGTCAAGTTCGTGTACAATGCGCGGTCAATTTTCACCCGCGTTATCCCGGCGGATGAACGGTTCCCATTCAGGAGCGAACTATGGCTGAAGTAACCAAAGACCAGATTGAAGCACGCCTGGCAACATACGTGGATCCCTATCTCGAGCGGGACCTGGTTTCTGCAAAGTGCATCAAGGATATATCGATCGACGGTGATACCGCGACGGTAAAGATCATACTGGGCTTCCCGGCCTCCGGTTACCGCGATGAGTTGGCGGCAAAACTGCAGGAGCTGGTCGAGTCCGTCGACGGCATCAGCAGTGCGGTAATTGATGTCTCGAGCAAGATTTCCGCGCATTCCGCCCAAAAGGGCGTCAAGCATATCGATGGCATCAAGAACATCATCGCCATAGCCTCCGGCAAGGGCGGCGTCGGCAAGTCAACCATCGCGGTCAACATGGCGCTGGCATTGTCTGCCGAGGGCGCCAGTGTCGGTATACTGGATGCGGATATCTATGGCCCCAGTCAGCCGCGCATGCTCGGTGTGCATGGCAAGCCGGAGTCGCTGGATGGCAAGTCACTGGAGCCGATGAATAGCTATCACCTGCAGGTCATGTCGATTGGTTTCCTGGTCGATGAAGAGACGCCGATGATCTGGCGTGGCCCGATGGTTACCCAGGCGTTGCAGCAGTTGCTCAACGATACCAACTGGAAGGATCTCGATTACCTGGTGGTCGATCTGCCGCCGGGTACCGGCGACATCCAGCTGACCCTGGCGCAGCAGGTGCCGGTCAGTGGCGCGGTCATCGTCACCACGCCGCAGGACATTGCGCTGCTGGATGCCCGCAAGGGTCTCAAGATGTTCGAGAAGGTCGAGGTGCCGGTGCTGGGTGTGGTGGAAAACATGAGTATCCACATCTGCAGTCAGTGCGGGCACGAGGAACATATCTTCGGTGAGGGTGGTGGTGCCCGCATGTCAGAGGAGAATGATGTCGATTTTCTCGGTGCGCTGCCGCTCGACAAGCGCATCCGTGAAGAGACCGATTCCGGCAAGCCGACCGTGGTCGCCGAGCCGGACTCGCGCATTTCGCAGATTTATCGCGAGATCGCGCGCCGTACCGCGGCGAAGCTGTCACTCAAGACGAAGGACTACGCAGCACGCTTCCCGCAAATCGTCATCCAGAACGATTGAGAGCCGATCCTGTGGCGGAATGCGGCGTTTGAAATCGCTGGAAAATGCTCACGTACTACTGTGTACGCTCCGCTTTTCCAGCGATT
>CBEULV010000086.1:0-9340 GCA_965544015.1 uncultured Gammaproteobacteria bacterium
CGCCTTGCAGGGGCGGTCGGTTTGGCATAAGTGTAAATCGCGCCTGCAAGGCGCTCCTACGCCTGGATAATTGATATAACGCAGGAAATTGTATGGGCAAGAATGTAGTAGTCATCGGTACCCAGTGGGGCGATGAGGGCAAGGGCAAGGTCGTTGATCTGCTGACCGACAAGGCGGCTGCCGTGGTGCGTTTCCAGGGTGGCCACAACGCCGGCCACACGCTGGTGATTGACGGCACCAAGACGGTATTGCATCTGATTCCGTCAGGTATCCTGCACGACAACGTGCAATGCCTGATCGGCAATGGCGTGGTGTTGTCCCCCACGGCCCTGCTGGAGGAACTGGATATGCTTGATGCAGCCGGCGTGCCGGCACGCTCCTGGCTGAAAATCAGTGAGTCCTGCCCGCTGATCCTGCCCTATCACATCGCACTGGACCAGGCGCGTGAACAGGCGCGTGGCAAGAAGGCCATTGGCACTACCGGTCGTGGTATCGGGCCGGCCTACGAGGACAAGGTGTCACGCCGCGGCCTGCGTCTCGGTGAACTGCTGGACACCGCGCACTTCACCGAACGCCTGCGCGAGGTGATGGAGTACCACAACCATGCACTGCAGCATTATTTCAAGGTCGCACCGGTGGATTACCAGCAGGTGCTGGACGAAGCGCTGGCACAGGGTGAACAGATTGCGCCGCTGGTGGCGGATATCCCCGGGCTGTTGCACCGCCTGCGCAAGGAAGGCAGTAACATCATGTTCGAGGGTGCACAGGGTGCGCTGCTGGACATCGATCACGGTACCTATCCCTATGTGACCTCGTCCACCACCACGGCCGGTGGTGCCGCCAGTGGCAGTGGCGTCGGGCCGCGTCACCTCGATTATGTGCTCGGTATCGTCAAGGCCTATACCACGCGCGTCGGTGCCGGGCCGTTCCCTACCGAGTTATTTAATGACGAAGGCCGGCACCTGGGGGAAAACGGCAACGAGTTTGGTGCCACCACTGGTCGCCAGCGCCGCTGCGGCTGGCTGGATGTCGTCGCGCTGAAGCGTTCACTGGAGATCAACAGCGTGACCGGCATGTGTATTACCAAGCTTGATGTGCTCGATGGTATGGACACGCTGAAGATCTGCGTGTCCTATCGACTGAACGGCGAGAGCATCGATGTGCCGCCAGTGGGCGCGGACCTGATCGAGCAGTGCACACCGGAATATATCGAGCTGCCGGGCTGGTCGGAATCGACCGTGGGTGCAAAAAGCCTTGACGATTTGCCGGCCGCTGCGCAGTCCTATTTGCGCAAGGTCGAGGAGTTGTGCGAGACACCGATTGCGATCATTTCCACCGGGCCGGACCGGGTAGAAACAATCGTTCAGACCAACCCGTTTGCCTGAGCCACAGACCTGAAGTCCTGTTCAGTCAGTCGTCGGTTCGGCACGGATGGACGGTGTTCCGAGCGGTTTCAGCCAGGCAATCAACAGCGGCAGCAGGGTCAGGTTTGCCAGCAGTGCCACCAGCATGGCAAAACCGGTGAGCAGGCCGAAATAGATGGTCGGGATGAAGTTGGAGAATGCCAGCACGGCGAACCCGAGCATGACCGTGACGGTGGTGTAGTACATGGCGCGACCGATACTGTTGTGACTGCGCCGCACGGCGGCCCAGTAGTCACCGTCCTTGCGGAATTCAATACGGTACCTGTGCACGTAGTGAATCGCATCGTCCACGCCAATGCCGATGACAATGGCGGCGATGGTGATGGTCATGATATCCAGCGGAATGTTCAGCCAGCCCATCAGCCCCAACACCTGGCCGGCCGCAATCAGGTTCGGTACCAGCGCGATCGCGGCGAGCCTGATATTGCGGAACAGGATCACGAACATCAGCATGATTGCCAGGAATACCGCGCCCAGTGTCAGTATCTGGGAGCGAAACAGGCTCTGCAGCATATTGTTGTAGAGCACCAGCATGCCGGTGATGTGCACCTGGTCATTATCCAGGCCAAGTTCTGTAGTCAAGTGATCGCGCACCTTGCGCAGCAGTTCTGCACGGCGCAGGGTCGGATCTGACTCGAACACGCGAATGCTGAAGCGCAACTGGTTGCCATCCTCGCTCATGTAGGGGGTGAACAGGGTCTGCTTGATGCTTTCCGGCAGGCGCTTGTAGAGGATCGCCAGGAAGAAGTCATCAATTGGCTTGCCATTCTCCAGCGACTGCAGCATGCGCATCGCCGTGGTGATCGACAACACCTTGCCGGTTTCCGGCAGGCCGTCCAGGTAATCGTGGATGGCATTGACCTGTTCCATCCGGTAGGTATTGAACCAGTAACTGCTGCCGGTGATCCCGGCACTGCTGTCGTCGAATTCAAAATCATCCATGAACAGTTCGTCTTCAGGTTCCGGTTCCTCTACCTCGAAAAAATCCTGCGGCGCATCGATCACCACGTCCATGGGTGTGGTGCCACCCAGTTCACGGTCGATGAGTTCCATGCCGCGGTAGATTTCCGTGGATTGCTTGAAATAGTCGATGAAACGGTTTTCGACACTGAGCATGTTGATGCCGGCGAAACCCAGCACCACGATTAGCACAAAGGCCAGGCCGATCATGACGCGGTGCTGCTGGACCAGGGACGCCAGCAAACCGGTAATCATGGCAGTGAAGTCGCGGATGGTGGCGGCCGTGCCCGGTTGCATGAACATCAGGGCTGCGGGAAAAAGGGTGAACGAAAGCACCAGCGACACAGCCGTGCCGACGGCCATCATCCAGCCGAAATCGATAACCGGTCGGATGTCGCTGAACAGCAGCGAACCAAACGCCACGATGGTGGTGACGGTGGTGTAGAAACACGGCAGTGCCTTGGAGTGGAGGGTGTCACGCAGCAGGGTGTACTGCCCGGCGCCGGGATTGCGGGCATGCAGCTCCCGGTAACGCACGATCAGGTGAATGTTGATCGACAGGCTGATAATCAACATCAGGGAAATGAAATTCGAGGACACCACGGTGACCGGCCAGTCAACCAGGCCCAGGAAACCGATCATCATCAGGCCGGCGGCGAGGCAGGTGACTATGGGCAACAGGATCCAGCGCAACTTTCTGAATGCCAGTGCAAGAATCAGGATCATGAGTGCCAGCACGCCGGCCCCGAAGGAGGCCAGGTCATGGCGGATAAAATCCATCGAGTCAGCGACGATCATCGGCACGCCACCGAGGAACAGTCGGGCGTTATCCCGGTGTGAATCCATGATGGTGCGCACGCTGTCGATATCGCTGGCCTGTCGCGCGAGGTAGATTGCGTTATAGGCCTTGAACCCGGACGAGACACGCGCAAGCTCGGCGCGCTCATCTGCCGTCAGGCTGTGCTCGCGTGCCCGGTTGCGTAACTGCTCACGTCGTTCCAGCAGCTTGAAATAGGTGGTGTCGCGCCGGAAATTGACCTGCAGCGCCGTGGTCCGGCTGTCCGGACTGATCAGCAGGTTGCTGTATAGCGGGCTGCTGACAAATTCCTGCCGGGCGAGATCGATGTCGGCCTGCGGGCTTTCCAGGGTATTGATCTCACGCACCAGTTGCTTGAGTGTTACCGGCGGGCTTTCGATCAGGGGAACGTCCAGCAGGCTGACGACGGAATCGACACGCTCCAGTGCGGCCAGGCTGTCGCGCAGCGCACGCAGATCGGCCAGTACCGCCGGACTGAACAGGTCGCCGGACGGCGAGTAAGTAATGATCAGGAAATCGTCCGAGCCGTATTGTTCGCGAACGGTACGGTAAGCGCGCAGCGACTGGTCGCTTTCCAGTGTCAGTGCATCGGCGGAGGCATCCAGCCTGAAGGACTGCGCGTGGTAACCAAAGAAGCCGAGCAGCAGACCCACCAGCAGCAGGGTGAGTGCGGGATGTTTCAATACCAGCCGGTCATAGAGGTCGGGCAGTGTAAAAGACATCCGTGTTGGGGCCTGTTGTTATAGAAAGGGTCTGTTCAGGTGCTGACAGGCCGCATTATACGGTTTTTGAAAAGAAGGTAAGCGTCTGAATTGTAAAAGGGTGCTCCAGTTGTGCCAGTTGAAGCTCGTACCGCATATTGAATGGAGCTGTCAGCCGTGGAGGTCGAGAGAGGTCTGTTGTCAGGACAGGCTGTTCGGCTGACGTGTGGTCGAAGACATGCCGGGGTGAGGAGCGATGACTGCGTGACTTCAGGGTAAGGGATTCCGGTGATGTCCCATTGGTCAATTTTTGCTTCAACGCATGAGGTCGAAGTAACAATCAAGCAAGATATTGGGAAGAGAATGGTGCCGAGGAGAGGACTTGAACCTCCACGGGGTTACCCCCACTAGCACCTGAAGCTAGCGTGTCTACCAATTTCACCACCTCGGCCGTGATGCTGTGCAGCCGGAGCTGCCTGGAGAGCGGCGAACTCTACCGCCTGATTTTTATCTTGTCAATTTACCCTGCCGGACGCACTATGGGCCTCCGTTATAATCCAATCCCATCATGGCCAGAAAACACAGCAGCAAAAAGCCCGTGCGCGGCAAGAGCGATCCCCACGCGCAACGCGAGGCGGATCGCTACCAGCGGCCGATAGCCAGTCGTGAATACATCCTCGGTGTGATCGGTGATGCAGATCGCCCTCTCAGCCGCGAGAATCTGGCCGGAATACTGGAGATTTCCTCCGACGATGGCCTGGAAGCACTGCGCCGGCGGCTGAATGCCATGACGCGCGATGGTCAGCTGGTGCGTAACCGGCGCGGTTGCTATGCGCTGGCGGACCGCTTTGACCTGGTTGCCGGGCGTGTGATCGGGCACCCGGACGGTTTTGGTTTTCTGGTCACCGACGATGAAGGCGATGACGTGTTTCTGTCTGCGCGCCAGATGCATGCGCTGTTTCATGGTGACCGGGCGCTGGTGCGAATTAGTGGCCTGGACCGGCGCGGACGCCGCGAAGGCTCGGTTGTCGAAGTGCTCAAGCGTAATACCCGCCATGTCGTCGGGCGCTTCTTCATCGAGCGCGGCGTTCAGTTCGTCAGTCCTGACAGCAAGCGAATGCCGCAGGAGATCGCGGTGCCTTCCGGCGAGGCCAATGGCGCCGAACACGGACAGATCGTTACGGTGGAAATCATCGAGCAGCCCGGCAAACGTTCACCACCGGTCGGGCGTGTGGTCGAGGTGCTGGGTGATCACATGGCGCCGGGCATGGAAATCGACATTGCCATCCGCAGTCACGAGGTGCCACAGACCTGGCCGGACGCGGTCGAGCAGGAGATCGAGGTTTTCGGTGCCGAGGTACCGGCGCGTGCCAGGCGCGGGCGGGAAGACCTGCGCAAGTTGCCGCTGGTGACCATAGACGGTGCGGATGCGCGCGATTTCGATGACGCGGTGTTCTGCGAACACACGCCAGGCGGTTGGCGACTGCTGGTGGCCATTGCCGATGTCTCGCACTACGTACAACCCGACACCGCGCTGGACCGTGAGGCGCTGGAGCGCGGCAACTCGGTGTATTTCCCGGAACGGGTCATCCCGATGCTGCCGGAAGTCCTGTCCAACGGCCTGTGTTCGCTGAATCCGGAAGTGGACCGCCTGTGCCTGGTCTGTGAAATTATTTTCAAGAGTGACGGGAGCATGGTGCGCTCGCGCTTCCTCGATGGCCTGATGCGTTCACACGCACGCCTGACCTACGCCGAGGCGGCCTCGATCATGGTGGACAGGGATGCGCAGGCACGCAAGCGCCATGGCAAACTGGTTACACACCTCGATGAGCTGTACCGGCTCTACCAGGCCTTGCGCGGGGCACGCGGCAAGCGTGGTGCCATCGATTTCGAGACCACCGAGACACGCATCGTGTTCGGCAAGCAGCGCAAGATCGAGCGCATCGTGCCACTGGTGCGCAACGATGCGCACAAGGTGATCGAGGAATGCATGATCGCCGCCAATGTCGCCGCGGCTCGTTTGCTGCAGCGCCACAAAATGCCGGCGCTGTACCGGGTGCATGCCCGCCCGGCGGCGGAAAAAATCACCGAGTTGCAGGAATTTCTCAACGAACTGGGGCTCGGTCTGCGCGGTGGCAGCAAGCCGGGCGCCCGGGATTATTCGGCGGTGCTGGAGCTGGCCCGTGGCCGGCCGGATGAGCACCTGATCAATACGGTGTTGCTGCGTTCCATGCCGCGCGCCGAATACAGCCCGGTCAATATCGGTCACTTCGGGCTGGCGCACGAAAACTATACGCATTTTACCTCACCGATCCGGCGCTATCCCGACCTGCTGGTGCACCGCGCCATCCGCCACGTGCTGGCCGGAAAGAAACCGGACAAATTCCGTTACGAGGCCGGTGCCATGATGGACTTCGGCGAACACTGCTCGACAACCGAGCGGCGTGCCGATGACGCCACGCGCGATGCCATCGACTGGCTGAAATGTGAATTCATGCTCGATAAGGTCGGCGAGAGCTATCCCGGCATCATAACCAGTGTGACCTCGTTCGGTCTGTTCGTGGAGCTGAAGGACATCTACGTGGAAGGGCTGGTGCACGTGACCGCGCTGGGTAACGATTATTATCATTTTGATCCGACCCGGCACCGGCTCATGGGCGAACGCAGCAACCGGATTTTCCGGCTCGGTGACGAGGTCAGTGTCAAGGTGGTGCGGGTCAACCTCGATGAACGCAAGATCGACTTCGAACTGAATGAAATGAAGACCCCACGGGGTGACAAGGCAGGCACGTCAGACAGGCCAGGCAAGCCACGCAAGTCACGCAAATCACGCAAGTCGGGTAAATCAGGCAAGCCACGCAAGGCGCGCAGCGGTTCGGGAATGTTGCGCAAGTCACGCAAATCGTCCAGGTAGTCACTGATGAGTGATCCCGGTGTTGTGTATGGTTTGCATGCCGTTGCCAGCCTGCTGGCCAGCGAACCGCACTCGGTCGACCGTTTGCTGGTGAGCGCGGCCAGCGATCGGCGCCTGGCCCGGGTAATCGAGCTGGCCCGGGCAGCCGGGATTGACGTTCAGCAGGTGTCACGCCGCGAACTGGACCGCTCGTTGCCGAACAGACGGCACCAGGGCGTGGTGGCGCAGGTGCAGTCCGGGCGTTGTGCGTTGCCCGAGCGGGCCCTGCCGGATTTTCTGGCTGCGCTCGAGGAGCCGGCCTTCCTGCTGGTGCTGGACGGGGTGCAGGATCCGCACAACCTGGGCGCCTGCCTGCGTACTGCCGACGCCGCCGGGGTGCATGCTGTAATCCTGCCGAAAGACCGTGCCGTGGGGATCACGCCAGTGGTGCACAAGGTTGCCTGTGGTGCGGTGCAGTCGGTGCCGGTGTTTACCGTAACCAACCTGGCGCGCACCCTGCGCAGCCTGCGTGAAGCGGGAATCTGGCTGTTCGGTGCCAGTGATGCTGCCGAGCAGGACCTGTATGCCTCTGATTTGCAAGGACCGATAGCGCTGGTGCTGGGCGGCGAGGGCGGCGGCCTGCGGCGCCTGACGCGCGAATTGTGCGATCACATGGTGTCCATTCCGATGGCCGGGGCGGTAGAGAGTCTGAACGTCTCGGTGGCGACCGGTGTGCTGCTGTTCGAGGCGCTGCGCCAGCGCCGACAGTTGCAATCATGACCCCCCTGGCGTAGTATCCGCCGCCTCTAACAATTTGATATTTAACTCCTTGCCTGTAGCGATGCCTGCCGGCTGCCAATCCATGAGGGGTCTTTGATGAGACACTACGAAATCGTGTTTCTGGTCCACCCTGACCAGAGTGAGCAGGTGCCTGCCATGATCGAGCGCTACCGCGCGACTATCGAGGGCGATGGCGGCTCCATTCACCGCCTTGAAGACTGGGGCCGGCGCCAGCTGGCCTATCCGATCCAGAAACTGCACAAGGCACATTACGTGCTGATGAATATCGAGTGCAGTACCTCCACACTGGAAGAACTCGACAGTGCGTTCCGTTTCAATGATGCCGTGCTCCGGAACCTGGTGATCAGTCGCAAAGAGGCGGTTACCGAGCCCTCCCTGCTGGTCAAGAAACCGGATGAACGCCGCGAGCGTGGGCCGCAAGAGGCGGCCGGGGATTCACCGGCCGAGTCCAGTGATGCGCCGGCAGCCAGTGATACACCGGCAGAAGATGCGCCGGCAGCCAGTGATACACCGGCAGAAGACACGCCGGCAGCCAGTGATGCAGCGGCAGAAGAAACGGCTGCTCCGGCTTCCTGATAACACAGTCACCGAATTAACAGAGGATTCACCATGGCCCGTTTTTTTCGTCGCCGCAAGTTCTGCCGTTTCACGGCGGAAGGCACCAAGGAAATTGATTACAAGGATCTTGCTGTACTGAAGCAGTACGTTAGCGAGACAGGCAAGATCGTGCCCAGCCGCATTACCGGCACCAAGGCGAAATACCAGCGCCAGCTGTCCACCGCGATCAAGCGTGCGCGCTTCCTTTCCCTGTTGCCGTATACGGATGCGCACTAGGCATCAGTCATTGTCAGGCTGATTCGCTGTACTGGCCGGTGATTCATGGATCATGAAGGCGCTGGCTGAATATATTGTCAGGGGTCGTTGGCAGGCCGTACTGGTAGTCAGCGTGGCAGGCGGGTTGACCTACCTGCTACCACCGATTACCACGCTGCTGAACTACCTGGCCGCCGCCGCGCTGGCACTGGTGACCCTGCATGTTGGCGTGCTGGCCGGACTGCAGGTGATGCTGATCGCAGCGCTGGCGATATTGTTGTTCTACCAGTTACTGGGAGCGCAGACGGTCGTCATGCTGCTCTTGTTGCTGGTGCTGGTTTTATGGGTGCCATGCTGGCTGGCTGCGGCCGTGTTGCAGCAGACGCGCAACCTGGGGCATGCCCTGAAGGCAATTGCGTTGTTCGGTGGGTGCGCATTGCTGGCAGTGTACGGGTATTTCGGTGACCCGGTGCCCTGGTGGATTGAGCGCCTGCAGGCGATCGCAGCCATGCTGGCGGAGAACGGGATAACCTTGCAGGGCTTCTCGGATGGCGAGTTGCTGCAGGGGATTGCCGCGCTAATGACCGGCATGCTGGTGGCATCGCTGATTGTCGGTGTCGCAGGCAGCCTGTTGCTGGCGCGCTGGTGGCAGTCGACGCTGGTGCGGTCGGGCGCATTCCGCGAGGAGTTCTGCAGCCTGAGACTGGGTAACATGACCGGCTGGCTTACCCTGGGCACGATGCTGTTTGCCCAGTTTAGCTCCGGCAGGAGCAGTGAACTGGCGGCGCAGCTTGCCATGGTCATGCTGGTGCCGTACCTGTTGGTCGGGCTGGCGATAGTACACAGCCTGGTGAAGCAGGCGGGTCGGGGCGGTGGCTGGCTGATCGCCCTTTATGTCCTGCTGGCGTTTTTGCCACAGGCGGCATTACTG
>CBEULV010000087.1:0-9328 GCA_965544015.1 uncultured Gammaproteobacteria bacterium
TACTGACGCGGGTAAATTGTCCTTAAGTACAGGGAGGATAATATATCCAATATAAAACAATATGTTACAAACCACCTCCGGTTAATATTCTGAACGGCCCAGGCCCTTTCGGGTACTTCATCGTAACGGTGAGCGCAGCAAGACAACCCCTGGATTTAAGGAATCGCCACAGGCGTGCCAAATAAAAACGGCGGCCCGAGGGCCGCCGCGATCACTTTATGTAACTGTTGGATCAGTTGCCGAGCTGGTCGTTGACGTTGACGACACGCCCGCTCACCCACTGGCGCAGGGAATCGAAGCGCTCGGACACAGTACTACCCGCGAAATTTTTATTCGCGTCTGCCTGCAGTGCCGGAGTCAGCAAGACTTCCAGCGCATTCAGGAAGGCGATCTGGTCATCGACCTGCAGCGGGCCGTTCAACAGGTCAGCCATGATCCGGTCATACTGGGTCCGGAAGGTAGGGTTGTTGAGGATGAGCTCTTCGTATGGCGACTGCGACAGTACCATCTCGCCACGTTTTTTCCTCTCGGTACCGTAGATGCTGCCGTTAGGCTCGCCTGATATAAACACCGTATCGAGATCCCAGGGGATGTACTGCCGCTTGTCACCGCTGAAGTCGATGTAGTAGAAGTTCTTCCCCTTCGAGAACAGCGCATCCGGGCCCATAGTAAAGGCGCTGACCGCGCCCTGGGTCAGCATGGCCTCCATGTCGATCGAACCGTTCAACTCCGAGGCCAGCACCGAGTCGCTGTCCGGCGCCGTGCAACCGGTGCTGCTAACGCTACCGCCACCGCCTTTCTTGCCCTTGCCCTTGCCACCTTTTGTACTAGTACTACCATCAATGGATTCCGCGGCGCCAAACGGGGAATAACACAGCGCGGTGGTGGTCGGGCTGTCCGGGTCACCAACCTTGAGGTCATAGTCGGCACCGACGTCACCGGCCTTGTACAGCCAGGTATCGCCCTTGTCATAGATTCCGCGGTTCTTCAGGAACTGCTTGTCGGGCTGTTCGACGTTGACGTAGACGCCGAGGTATTCGCCATTGACGTACAACTTGACCCAGGCAGCCAGCCCCGGGGTGTAGCCGCTGTTCGAGGCTGCCGCGGCCACGCGGTTCAGGTACCAGGCAAAGCCTTCAGCCACCACGTCGACGTCATCACCGTTTTCCAGACTGAGCTTCTTGAGCCCGTTCCACTTGGAAACAGCCCGGGGGTCAACGCCGTTGTATTCGTTGATGTCGATCTTCAGGCTGACCTTGTTGCCCAGCGCATCCGCCGACTTGCGGCGTACTGCAACCAGAATCGGTGTTTCGCCGTCCGCCCAGAACATGGCGGGCATCTCAATGCTAAAGGTCTTGTCGCCCTTGACCTTGCTCCAGTCGCCGTTGTCCATGTCGAGGTTGAGCGTGATCATCTGCAGCGGATCATAGACCCCGGGGTAGTCATAGGCGTGTGCCGGGTTGGCTGTTAAGACAATCAGGGTGATCGCCAGCAGGCGGCCCATTCGGTTTACCAGATTCATCATCTTTGTTATCTCCACTATGTATCGTTATTGTTGGTCAACAGGTTGACGGTATCGAGCATAGAAGGCTCGTAAATTTCTCGCAATCGTACCAAGGGACATACTAAAACGGCGGCCCGGAGGCCGCCGTAGCGAGTTTATGAAACAGCCGGATCAGTGACTGAGCTGTTCATTGATATTGATGACACGCCCGTTCACCCACTGGCGCAGGGAATCGAACCGTTCGGGCACAGTACTGCCCGCGAAATTTTTATTCGCGTCTGCCTGCAGTGCCGGAGTCAGCAAGACTTCCAGCGCATTCAGGAAGGCGATCTGGTCATCGACCTGCAGCGGGCCGTTCAACAGGTCAGCCATGATCCGGTCATACTGGGTCCGGAAGGTAGGGTTGTTGAGGATGAGCTCTTCGTATGGCGACTGCGACAGTACCATCTCGCCACGTTTTTTCCTCTCGGTACCGTAGATGCTGCCGTTAGGCTCGCCTGATATAAACACCGTATCGAGATCCCAGGGGATGTACTGCCGCTTGTCACCGCTGAAGTCGATGTAGTAGAAGTTCTTCCCCTTCGAGAACAGCGCATCCGGGCCCATAGTAAAGGCGCTGACCGCGCCCTGGGTCAGCATGGCCTCCATGTCGATCGAACCGTTCAACTCCGAGGCCAGCACCGAGTCGCTGTCCGGCGCCGTGCAACCGGTGCTGCTAACGCTACCGCCACCGCCTTTCTTGCCCTTGCCCTTGCCACCTTTTGTACTAGTACTACCATCAATGGATTCCGCGGCGCCAAACGGGGAATAACACAGCGCGGTGGTGGTCGGGCTGTCCGGGTCACCAACCTTGAGGTCATAGTCGGCACCGACGTCACCGGCCTTGTACAGCCAGGTATCGCCCTTGTCATAGATTCCGCGGTTCTTCAGGAACTGCTTGTCGGGCTGTTCGACGTTAAGGTACACGCCGAGGTATTCACCGTTGACGTACAGCTTGACCCAGGCAGCCAGACCCGGAGTGTAGCCGCTGCTCGATGCAGACGCGGCCACGCGGTTCAGGTACCAGGCAAGGCCCTCAGCTACCACGTCGACGTCATCGCCGTTTTCCAGACTGAGCTTCTTGAGTCTGCTCCACTTGGAAACAGCCCGGGGGTCGTCGCCGTTGTACTCGTTGATGTCGATCTTCAGACTGACCTTGTCGCCCAGCGCTTCCGCCGACTTGCGGCGCACCGAAACCAGGATCGGCGTCTCGCCGTCGGCCCAGAACATGGCAGGCAGCTCGATATCGTAGGTGGTATCGCCCTTGACCGTGCTCCAGTCCGCTGGGTCCATATCAAGGTTGAGTGTGATTAGTTGTAGCGGATCGTAGACATCGGGGTAGTCATAGGCATGTGCCGGGTTGGCAATTAATGCAAACAGGGCAAGCGCCAGCAGGCGGCCCATTCGATTGTAATGTTTCCTCATGATTATTATCTCCAGCAATATGTTTTGTTATTGTTTAGACAGCAGGTTGACGGTATCGAGGATAGAACCCTCGTAATTGCCCGGCAATTGTACCTAAGTACAGGCCTGTGGATAACCCTTCATTTTGTGTACCAATCAGGTGGTTACAGGCACCCGCTGTAGTACGGGCAGGCCATGGGCGCCGGACCCTCCCCCTCTGATCTGGCAGGGGGCCGTGCCAGTTCACCGTTCCCGGCTACTCGGTCCAGCAGATCAAGGTCCCCTTGATCGACCCGCCCGTCCTGGTCGAGATCAGCCGCGGCCGGACAGAACAACCCGTGACCGGTCTCCAGGTGGTGGCGGAGTGACTGCCCGTCGCGCGCATCGACGTCGCCATCACCATCCACATCCCCCGCCCGGGACTGAAAGTCGTCACGAATGTAAATCAGCCGGCACCGGGAAAGACCGTTGCATTCACCCATGTGGAAGGCACCGCCATCCGGCAGCTGGGTCACTGCCTCGTGCTTCTCCCCGGCGTAGCGCTTGCCGCCGGGTTTGGGCTGTAGTTTTTTCTCCTTGATCCTGTCGGGCACGGTAATCCTGCAGGGCGTGTTTTTCTCGAATACGGCCGCCAGGTCAAAACGCCGGCTGTCGCTGTCCTTGCGCTGCACGATGTCGGCAGCCGTGACCGGCCACTTGTAGCCAAAGAACTTGGTTTTGATGAGCAGCAGGCCGGACTCGTCTGCGACTGGCAGGTAGTCGGCGGCGGTGACGCGCATTTTGCGGTTGCCGGGAAATGACCCGTCCGGGGAAAAGTCCAGCGAGGCGATATGGACGGCCGTGGCAACCTGTTGCGGCGAACGCGTATCGATCTCATCGAGCCGGAACACCTCGGTAACCCCGTCGGTGTCGAAGTTGCAGGCCTCTGTCCCGGGATGCTGCGTGTTCAGCAGGTTGGCCAGGTTCTTGTGCGGCTTGGTGAAAATATATGCGCTGTGGCTGGCATCCGGCTCGCGGATGACCGCCAGCGCCTCGGCATCATAGCGTCCCCGCAGCGGCCCCAGACCGGGCAGGACAAGCTCACCGCAGGGTTTGTCCCCACACTGATCGGGATAGCGATAACGGATCACCGCTGTCCCGTTGAAGCCGCGCTGCAACGCCTCTCCCAGTGAAGCCGGCTCGGGAATACGCCAGATGGCCGGCAGGCGTTGCGGGTCCGGATCGGAGACCTGGTCCAGCCAGAGCCAGTCTGCGCCGCGGGCCAAACAGGCATTCCTGTTATCCACGGGCGTGACCTTCGCCGTGACCTCCTGCAGCCTGCCTTCCGCAAGGCGGCACTGCCGGCTTGCCGGGCCGTAGCGCTCGAAACGCACACAGGCATTGCGCCCTTTCAGGTTCATTCCGGTATCGGCCAGGTACACGATGCGCCTGCCCCGGGCATCGATTGCGCTGGCAATATCCTCCGCATCGCGTGGACGCTTGCCATGCAGGGAGATGTCGGCCAGCAGGATAGAGTCACCGGGCCTGGTCGTCAGCAGCGACAGGCGCGCCTTGTCTTCCTCGTGAGCCCACAACAGGGGATAGCCGCTGCCATCATCAAGGCCGGCGCGCGCCAGCCCGGACACCTCGTTGATGGTACGGGTGGAGTCATCCGCCGTGTTCTGTGTGGCACGCACCTCGACGAAGGACTGGCTGACACATTCATCACCACTGACCGTAACCCCTGCCTCGCTGACAGGTGACAACAGGCAGGCAAGGCCAA
This sequence comes from uncultured Gammaproteobacteria bacterium, assembly GCA_965544015.1. GTDB lineage: Bacteria > Pseudomonadota > Gammaproteobacteria > UBA9214 > UBA9214 > UBA9214. The sequence continues at coordinate 4,710 of CBEULV010000087.1, forward strand.
GGGCGGCAACTCGCCGGAGACAGGAGAACTTGCGGGAGCGGGATAGTCCAGTGCGGTTACAGGGTCGCGAACGCCATGCGCTAGTAGTCGACATCTTGTTTTGAAGCGATCAGGGTAACATCCGACACGCCATCCGCCCTGCCGATAGCGGTGGCAAATTTCCCGGTATCCGCATCGCCCTTCAGGGCAATATCAAACGTCAGCGTGAGGTACCTGCCATCCCCCGAGGGCTCCAGATGCAATACGCTGGATCGCTTGGCAAACTCATTGATCTTATCAAGATAGGCGCTGGAATCGGATTCCTGGTCGAACAGGAAGCGCAGCACAAACTCGCTCTTGTAGGTCGAACCAAAATTGGTCTTGTACATGACCAGCGCGATCAGGCAGATAAACGCACAACTGGTGACGGCAAGAAAATAGCTGCTGGTCCCCGCGGCCATGCCTTCAGCCAGCGCCGCGAATACAAAGGCGGTGTCCTTGGTGTCCTTAACCACCGTTCTGAAACGGATGATCGACAGGGCCCCGACCATGGCGAAGGCACGTGCCAGGCTGGAACCGATCACCATCATCACGACAGCGACAATGGCCGCCACAAACACCAGGGTCAGGGTAAATGACTGTGAGTAGGAAAGCCCCTTGTGGGTATACCGGTACACATAGGCAATGATGACGCCCAGCACCAGCGCCAGCGCCATGTTGAGCAACATCTCGGCCGGTGCATAGGCCCCGGTGCCGGCGGATAACGAAAACAGATCTTCCATCGAAGTCAGTCCTGACAGGAAATTACCGGCAAGAATATAGAGATGCGGTGCAACTTATTCAAGTCGGGGCGTCAGGTTCCATGCATCAATGCCCGCGCAGACCTTGGAGATCGAAACCCGTTTCAGCTGGTAGCTGCGGATAATGCGATGGAACCAGGGGGGTATCTGCGTACTGAACTTGACCTCCATCACCGTATAGCCGCGCAGCAGCGCACGCCGCCTCCCCCGCTCATCGGGATAGAGGTTGTCCGAGCGCATGCCGTGCAGGTGATCATCGAAGGTGATGCGGAAATCGTGGCTGAACCGGCTCACGTAGGGTCGCCGCAGGTAATCGATGAGCATCACCGGCCTGATCGATTTGCGCAGGCACTCGTACTGGAACCGGTCCCTTACATGGCCATGCTCGGCCTGGCGCAGGATTTTCTGCGCGATATTCGTGTCGTCGCCGGTAAACAGGCTGTCCTTGCCATGAATCATCGGCACACGCTTCTTGAATACCTTCTGGTTGTGTCGCCCCTTGATCTCCAGGAAGGTATCGCACGCCTCCTGCGGGTCGTTGGTGTACGTGCGCAGGCGGAACTTGGCGCGATGGGTCAGCCCGTCAATCTTGTCGTAGTAACAGGAAAAGGCCAGGTCATCGAAATAGAGACTGCGCACCACGTATTTCCGGTCCGGCTTGTCTGCCACGACCGGGTCCGGCTGCAGGAAGTGACTGAGCTGATTTTCAATCTCATCCCGCAACGACTGGCGCAGGATGTACTTGAACTCGAAGCGCAGGAATTCGCGCTGCTGAACGGCTGCGCCATCGACAGGTGTCAGGCCTTGCTTAATATGGGCACTCATTTTTTATAATTTCCTTACATTCTCATGGGTTACCATGATAAATGTCGGGTTTATTTCTGTTCTTATTATTTATAACAATCAGACAGCTGCATGGTATTACGCATTGCCGTTTAAGATAGTGTCATATTTTTGTAACAAAAGGAAGGGCTTGGCCCACAGGGGTGGCAGGAAGGCGTCAGAAGGCAATCTGCAGGCGGGCCTGGTAGATGCGGGGCTTGTCGTCGCCGGCGACGTCCCCGTTATCGTCGGCAAGGCGATCATTCGAGACCCGGACATAATTCAACATCAGCCTGGCCCGGCGATTTATGTACCAGTTCAGAGCGAGCGTGACATTGCGCTCCCTGCCCCCCGAGACAGCGGGGAGATCATTCAGGTCCAGCTGGCTGTAGCGAGCTGCCAGTTCCCAGGCCCCCCACTTGTGTGCCGGTTTTACACTTCCCGGCACGGCCTTGCGCGCCTTGTAGCCGCGTGACTCCCCGGTAACAATCCAGCTTACATAGCCATACCAGCCGTAGAAATGCAGGTCATCATCCCCCCCGTTGCGTTGCAGATCCGCCTGCATGTACTCCGCCTGGAAGGAGACGTTATCCATGATCGCCAGCAGCTCGGCCCCGTACAGCCAGGCGGCCTGTGTATTGTCTATTTTTCCGGTGTTGGTGTACTTGATGCTGGAGAGATGCGACTCCGGCCGGGCACTGTATTTCACCTCTCCATCCGACCCCGTGTCATGGCGGGATGCCGCCAGCCCAACATGAAGGATGTGCGCCTTGTCTACCGGGAATGTATAGGTGGCGCGCCCGGTGAGATCCCAGCGATCAGCGTCTTCATCGGTGGAATAATCCTCGTGACTCTCGCCAAAAATACCGGCAGCAACCGTCCAGCGCCCCCCGGAGTGACGAAAGCCCGCACCGAGATTCCGGCCGGGGGCAAATTCACCCGGTAATGCGCGCTCCATGAAGGTAATGTTATTGGAACTGGTCAGCTCTTCCAGCCCGATGGGTTCACGGTACTGCCCGAGGATCAGTCGGGTCGTTTTGACGGGAGCATACGCCAGCCAGGCATTCTTGATTTCAGAGCCCCTGCCCGCGAAATCGACACTGAAGTCATATTCCCAGTCACGCAACAGCGTGCCTTCCGCTTCAAGCCGGATGCGCCGTAATTCATGGTCATCATCCAGAGAATTCCTGTCCTCGGAATAGCTGGCCACATCAAACATCAGGCGTCCACCCGGCTTGAAGGTAAATCCTTCTGTACTTTCTGCAGAGACAGCCAGGTGAGATGAAAAAAAGGCAGTTGCGAAGAGCAGTGCTGTCAGGCTTCTGTGTTGCATGGGGCTGTTCGTTCCTGCTGCCGGGTAATCCAGTTAAATTAAACTATCACATTACCCACGTGCTGCGCATACCCGGAATAAAACGGGATCATAACCACTCCTGCCCATACACACCCTCTCCCTCAGGGAGGGTTAGGGAGAGGGAAAAAAATAGTTTCAATTAGCGTTCGTGAGGCAGCAGTGGGTCAAACCCTACAGATGCGCCCGTTTTCGAGCTGGGTTCCCGCCTCCGCGGGAACGACGTGGTATTTTCTTCTCTGCGCCACTCGGCAAATGCTCCATGCGTCGCCTAAAGCACCTACTTTTGGTGCTCTACCTCCTGCGGTCGCTCACGGCAGTTAACACAGCCCGGGCCAGCCTCCTCCATGCCTTCCGCGACACTTGCACATCCATGTGCGATCCATGCAGTCGTCCCGGAGTACCCGGAAAACGGGCATAAAGGAGAAGGGACGCACTGTTTGTTCTGCCGTGGCAAACATTCATGTCCAGCATGTAGTTACATTCTTAATAAATTTTTTCACTCTTGACTCAATAGACAATTCAATCAACGTTTACGGGACAACATGGCAAGGCCACTTTTGATTCAGACAAACAGAAAGGGGCCTTGCGGCCCCTTTCTGTTTACAGACTGTTTGCAGTGTGGCTGACTAGTCCTGTCCCACCGCCTTCATACTCAGGCGAATGCGGCCCTGCTTGTCGACCTCCAGCACCTTGACCTTGACGACGTCACCCTCAGACAGCTTGTCGCTGACATTCTGCACGCGCTCCTCGCAGATCTGCGAGATGTGTACCAGGCCGTCCTTGCCGGGCAGGATGGTGACAAATGCACCAAAGTCCATCAGCTTGGCAACCTTGCCGTCGTAGATTGTGCCCACCTCGACATCGGCGGTGATCTGCTCGATGCGGCGGCGTGCCTCGTTGCCGGCATCGAGATCAACCGAGGCAATCTTGATGGTGCCGCTATCATCGATATCGATGCTGGCGCCGGTTTCTTCTGTGATGGAACGGATGGTGGCGCCACCCTTGCCGATCACGTCACGGATCTTGTCCGGATTGATCTTCATGGTGATATAGCGCGGCGCAAACTCGGACACTTCCTCGTGCGGCGCGGCAATCGCCTTGTTCATCTCGCCGAGAATGTGCATGCGCGCGGCATTGGCCTGCGCCAGTGCCTTCTCCATGATCTCCTTCGTGATGCCCTGGATCTTGATGTCCATCTGCAGTGCGGTCACGCCGCTACTGGTGCCGGCAACCTTGAAATCCATATCACCAAGGTGATCTTCGTCACCGAGAATATCGGTCAGCACGGCATAGTCGTCACCTTCCTTGATCAGGCCCATGGCGACACCAGCGACCGCTGCACTGATGGGCACACCGGCATCCATCATCGACAGGCTGCTGCCGCAGACACTGGCCATGGAACTGGAACCGTTGGATTCCGTGATCTCTGAAACGATGCGGATGGTGTACGGAAAGCCTTCCTTTTCCGGCATCACGGCACTGACACCGCGCTTGGCCAGCTTGCCATGGCCGACTTCACGGCGCTTGGTACCACCGACACGGCCGGTCTCGCCGACGCAGTAGGGCGGGAAGTTGTAGTGCAGCATGAACTGTTCCTTGGTGTTTCCGGACAGTGCATCGACCAGCTGCGCGTCGCGCTCGGTACCCAGCGTGGTCACCACCAG
>CBEULV010000088.1:0-9144 GCA_965544015.1 uncultured Gammaproteobacteria bacterium
CCCTGAAGAAACTGCTCCAGGCCAACCGGCGTCTGAACACGGCCTACATCCTCAAGGAAGCCTTCGGACAACTCTGGGACTATCGTACCGAACGCGGCGCCCGTGCCTTCTTCGAGCGCTGGAAAGACAGCTTGAAATGGCAACGTCTGGAGCCGTACCGTAAGTTTGCCAAGCTGATTGAATCCCATTGGGAGGGCATTGCCTCCTATTGTCATCCAGAGAACAAAGTCAGTCTTGGATTGGTCGAGGGGGTCAACAACAAAATCAGGGTGCTACAGCGACGGGCCTATGGCTATCGTGACGAGACATATCTCAAGCTGAAAATCGTAGCGGCATTTCTTCCACCACTACCCAGAAATGCCAATATCAACCCACATGAATCCGCGTAGACCCAATAAATCAGAGCCTCCGTGGGTAAACGCCGGTGAAGAAAAATATCTCATTCCGGTACAAAAGGGGTTCCTTCATCCTCCACCAGCAGGATAGGATGAAGGGTATATAACGGAGCCCGATTAACGGATGAATACGGCATGAGTGAAGAAATTCTGATTAATGTGACACCACGCGAAACCCGGGTCGCCATGGTCGAGAACGGTGTGTTGCAGGAAGTCTTTATCGAGCGGGCAAGGCGCCGTGGGCTGGTCGGCAACATCTACAAGGGGCGGGTGTGCCGCGTGCTGCCGGGCATGCAGGCCGCATTTGTCGAGATGGGACTGGAGCGGGCGGCCTTTTTGCATGCCTCGGACATCGAGCAGGGCAGGGCAGACGGTGACACGGAAGGCGCGAACGGAAGTGCCGATATTACCGAACTGCTGCACGAAGGCGACGAGGTCTGTGTGCAGGTCATCAAGGACCCGCTTGGCACCAAGGGTGCACGCCTGACCACCCAGGTCACGCTGCCGTCACGCTATCTCGTGTTCATTCCGAATGTCGACAATGTCGGCATCTCGCAGAAGATCGAGGCCGCGGCGGAGCGCGTGCGCCTGCGCGACATTATCCAGCTGTTCATGACCGAGCAGGACGGGGGTGGCTATATCGCACGCACCGCTGCCGAGGGTGCGGAGGCCGAGGCGCTGCGTGCCGACATGCTGTTCCTGCGCAAGCTCTGGCAGTCGATTTCCGAGGGGCTTGCCACGGCCAGGCCCGGCACGCTGATCTATGGCGATCTGCCGCTGACCATTCGTGTGATGCGTGACCTGCTGGATGACAGCATCGAACGTGTACGCATTGATTCGCGCGAGAGCTTCCAGCGTGCACAGGAATTCTGTGCGCGCTTTATGCCCGGCATGCAGACGCAGCTGGAATACTACCCGGGCGAGCGTCCGATCTTTGACATCTACAGTATCGAGGACGAGATCCAGAAGGCGCTGGATCGCAAGGTGCAACTCAAGTCCGGCGGCTACCTGATCATCGACCAGACCGAGGCAATGACCACGGTCGATGTCAATACCGGTGGTTATGTCGGGCACCGCAACCTCGAGGAAACGATCTTCAAGACCAATCTGGAAGCGGCGCAGGCCATCGTCCGGCAACTGCGCCTGCGCAACCTTGGCGGTATCATCATTATCGACTTCATTGACATGCAGGATGAGGAACACAAGCGCCAGGTGTTGCGTGCGCTGGAGAAATGTCTGGACAAGGATCATGCCAAGACCCACATCAGCGAGGTGTCCTCGCTCGGCCTGGTGGAGATGACGCGCAAGCGTACCAGCGAGAGCCTGGAGCATGTGCTGTGCGAGGTGTGCCCGACCTGTAACGGCCGCGCCTCGCTGAAGACCGCGGAAACCGCGTGCTACGAGATTTTCCGTGAGATCCTGCGCGCTGCGCGCCAGTTTGACGTGCAGAAGTTGCTGGTACTGGCCTCGCAGGAGGTGGTTGACCTGCTGCTGGACGAGGAGTCGGCAAGCCTGGCGGAACTGGAGGCCTTTATCGGCAAGCCAATTCGCTTCCAGGTGGAGACCCTGTATACACAAGAACAATATGACGTTGTGCCGATGTGAGTATGGCATGCCTGTGGCCGGCAGAATGGTGCCCTGAGGCATGCTGAAACGCCTGTTCAGGCTACTCTGGCTGTGCCTGGTAGCCGTCCTGTTCCTGTCGGCGGTATTGCTGACGGCGGCGCGCGTGTGGGTGCCGTCGCTCGCTGAGTACCGCAATGATATCGCCACAGCCGCAACCACTGCCCTGGACCGCCCCGTCACCATTCGTCGCCTGGAGACCACCTGGCGCGGCCTGTCACCGGTGCTTAAGCTCAGGGATGTAACCATCGGAAGTACGCAGGAGTCGCGGCAACAACTGGACATCAGCGAGGTCTGGATTCGTGTCGATGTGCGCCATTACCTCGCCGAGCGTGAAGTGCGTCTGTCCGGTGTGGATGTCATCGGTGTTGACCTGACACTGGCGCGCGACGCGCAGGGACGCGTTTACATCGAGGAGTTGGCGGGAGACAGGGATGCCGGGAGCGCTGCCGGCGATCTTGCCACCCTGTCACACCTGTCCCTTCACGATGCCAATATCACCATCAGGGACCTGCCGGGCTTTCGTGAGCCACAGCGCTTTCACGGTGTCAGCCTGTCACTGGTCAACCGGGGTGACCGGCACGAGGTGTCCGGTTATGCGCTGATGCCGGGGTCGCTCGGTGAGCGTGTCGAGGTCGAGGCGCAACTGCGGGGTGCTTCCCCGAATCCCCTTGACTGGCAGGGGGTCGCCTACTTCCGCGGCAAGGCGCTGGCCATGTCCAGCCTGTTTCAGGGGGTGCTGGCAGAGACGCAGGTTGTTGAAGGCAGCGCCGATGTACGCCTGTGGGCAGAGCGCAAACGCGGCCGACTGGTATCGCTGCGCGGGGAAATCGAGGTTGCCGGGTTCTCGCTGCAGCAGGGCGAGGGCAAGGCCGCCACCCGCTTCGATGCAGATCGGCTACAGTCACAGTTTGGCTGGCACCGTGAGGACGAGGGCTGGCAACTGGCCCTGCAGGACTTGCAGGTCTGGCGGGGAGCAAACGGCTGGAAAGCCGACAACCTGTCACTGGCCGTCGTGATGCGGCAGCAGGCCAGCCATGTCAACGCCAGCGCAAGCCGGCTGGACCTTGAGGTGTTGGCCGGCCTGCTGACGGTGCTGCCCATTGAAGAAAGCTACCGCGCGCAACTGCTGGCGCTGCAACCCACCGGCCTGCTGCAGGACCTCTCGGTGTCCCTGCGCCATGAGGCGGGGGCGACCACGCTCGATCATTTTGACGCACATTTCAGCAAGCTCGGGGTTGCGCAATCCGGCGCCATACCCGCGCTCTCCGGGCTGGATGGTGCAATCAGTGGCTCGGTCGGGGATGGCATCCTGACACTGGACAGCCATGTGGTGGAATTGCACGACACACGCCTGTTCCGGGAGGCGCTGCATTTCGACCGCCTGCAGGGCGACCTGCAGTGGCTCGATACCGGGGAGGGCATCACGCTGGCTACCCATGCCTTGAGTATCGGCAATGACCATCTTGCCCTGGAAGGCGACCTCACCATGACACTGCCCCGTGACGGTGGTGCACCATCCATGGATCTGCAACTTGCCGTGCGCCGCGCCGACGTGGCGCGGTTCAGCGACTACCTGCCGGCAAAGGTCATGTCGCCGACCGGGGTTGCCTGGCTGGACCGTAGCCTGGTGGGCGGCATGGTGCGCGATGGCACGGTGGTCATCCAGGGCCGGCTTGACCAGATCCCGTTTGATCATGGCGAAGGGCGGCTCGAGGTGCGTTTGCCGGTGACCGGCGCCACACTGAATTTCAGCAAGCACTGGTCCCCGTTGAGGCAACTCGATGCGCAGGTCGATTTCACCGGGCGGCAGATGGACATCCGCAGCCGCGCGGGCATGATTCGCAGCGCTGCACTGCATAACGTGCATGCACAGATCAGGGACCTGGCGAAGCCGCGGCTGACGATTAAGGGTGATGTGCGCGGCGCACTGCCGGTCATGCTGGCCGAACTGGGCAGCAGCCCGCTGGGTGAAACCTATGGCGGTTTTGTCGATCGCATCACGACCACCGGCAACGCCGACCTGGCGCTGAATATCCTTGTGCCGCTGGGCAGAGACCCCGACCCGGTCACCGTCGCCGGGCGCATCGGCCTGAACGGGAATACCCTGCGGGTCAGGGACAGCGACATCGAACTCCGGCAGATCCATGGCCGGCTGGATTTCGATCCCGAGGGGATCCAGGGGGACGACCTGCGGGCCACGCTGTTTGACCGACCGGCACAGGTGAAGGTGTGGACGGAAAGTGCTGATGGTGTGACCCACATCGATCTGCACGGCAAGCTGGCCCTGTTTGACCGGGTGCTGGCGGAAGATCATCCCCTGCGCCAGGCGGTCAGCGATGACAGTGACTGGCAGGTGGGACTGACGGCACGTGGCAAGCCGACACGTGGCAAGCCGGCCGACGTTGCACTCAGCGTGCACAGTACGCTGGCAGGTACGGCGATTGATCTGCCCGCGCCGCTGGGCAAGCTCCGTGATGCGGTGCGCGAGTTGTCAATCCGGGTCGACAACCTGGAACAGCCCGAGCGGCAGTTGCAGTTCCGTTACGCGGACGTCCTGCAGGGCCGGCTGGTGATTGAACAGCAGCAGCAGGCAGCCCGCCTGCAGCGTGGCGTGCTTGCATTCGCCGGGGCCGAGCTGGTGTTGCCGGACAGCCGCAGCCTGCTGATCACGGGGCAACTGGAAACATTCAGGCTGGCGGACTGGCAGCCGTATTTCCGTGATGATGGCGACGACCCGGGGCTGCCGTTGCGGCTGTCGGTGGGGATTGGTGAACTGGAACTGCTGGGCCATCGCCTGCGCGATGCCAAACTGGATATCGAGGTGGCTGGACGGGTATGGACTATCAAGGGCCTGGGACCGGCGGCCGAAGGTGAGGTCCGGCTGACACGATCCGCGGATGGTCTCGACACGGTTGTGATGAACCTGCAACGCCTGGAACTGGAGCGTGTAGCCGATGCCGGTGCACAGCAGGAGCAGCAACCACTGTCACCGACCGACATGCCCGAGCTGCAGGTCACCGCACAGCAACTGGTGTACAACGGCGTCAACTACGGTTCACTCGATCTGCAGGCGCAGAAGCAGCCCGGCGGGATATTGGAAATCAGCCGGCTGGCGATGTCCTCGGACATGCTTGCCCTGCGCCTGACGGGTGACTGGCGTGTGCAGGGTGATGTGTCGCAGACCCGGGTCGACCTGACGGTAAGCGATGGCAGGATGGACTGGCTGCTGAATGCACTGGGCTACCAGAAGGTAATGAAGGGCGGTAAGTTGAGCGGTAACCTGCAGGCAAGCTGGCCGGGTGCGCCATGGTCGTTTGCGCCGGGCAGTATCGATGGCAAGGTCAGGATTGTGATCAAGAATGGCCAGTTACTGGACGTGGAACCGGGTGCCGCCGGCCGTGCACTGGGACTGCTGAGCCTGGGCAAGCTGCCCAAACGCCTGACGCTGGATTTTTCCGACCTGTTTGGCGAGGGTTTCGGTTTCGATCGCATTGCCGGCAACTTCGTACTGGATTCCGGTAACGCCTATACCAACGACCTGGAGGTTGACGGACCGGCGGCCAGGATCGATATCTCCGGGCGGGTCGGGCTGGTTGCGCAGGACTATGACGAACTGGTCACCGTGACACCCTACCTGCAATCCAGCCTGCCGCTGGCCGGTGCGATTGCCGGTGGACCGGTGGTGGGTGCGGCAGTGATTGTCGCCGGGAAACTGCTGGAGAAGAAACTCGGCCTGAATGAAATGGCACGCAAGCAGTACACCGTAACAGGGCCGTGGACGGAGCCGGTCGTGACAAGGCTGGCTCGCCCGGAAACGGACGCAGGGCAAGACGAGGACACGACCTACCTGGATGAATAACATGACGGGCCACGCGCTACGCGGATGCCCGGCCGGCATTCTGTGCTATGCTGTGAAACCCCTTACATTCCAAGAGACTGGCGTAACTTTATGAGCGTAGTTGCATGTATTCAAATGGCATCGAGTCCAAATATCGGCGCCAACCTGCTGGAGGCGGAACGCCTGATCGAGGAAGCGGTCAGCCAGCATGCGCGGCTGGTGGTATTGCCCGAGAATTTTGCGTTGATGGGCAAGAGCGAACACGACAAGGTCGAGGCGCGCGAGACGCCCGGTAGCGGAGCCATACAGTCCTTTCTCGCCGAGCAGTCGGCGCGGCATGGTGTCTGGCTGGTCGGCGGTACGATACCGCTGGTGGCCGATGCCGATGACAAGGTGCGCGCCGCCTGCCTGGTATTTGATGACCAGGGCAAGCAGGTTGCGCGCTACGACAAGATACACCTGTTCGACGTTGCGCTGGTCGACAGCGGTGAGCAATACACCGAATCCGACACCATTGAGCCGGGTGATGAAATCGTGGTTATCGACAGCCCGTTCGGGCGCATGGGCATCTCGGTGTGTTATGACCTGCGCTTCCCGGAACTGTATCGCAAGCAGCTGGACCAGGGACTGGAAATCCTCGTGGTGCCATCGGCGTTCACGGCCATTACCGGACGTGCCCACTGGGAAGTGCTGGTGCGTGCGCGCGCCATTGAGAACCTGTGCTATGTGATCGCGCCTGACCAGGGCGGTTATCACCTGAATGGCCGCGAGACCTACGGCCACAGCATGATCGTCGATCCCTGGGGGACGGTACTGAACAGCCTGTCGCGTGGTCCCGGCGTGGTGTGTGCCGACATCGAGCTCGGTCGCCTGCAAAGCGCACGGCGCAACTTCCCGAGCATTGCTCACCGCCGCCTGCAGTGTCTCGACAATGACTGAGTCCAGTCTAGATATTGCGCGTCAGCGGCTGCTGGTGCCGGCCGGTATCGACGAGCATGACCTGCATACGGTATTCGGCAAGCTGCTCGGTCATGCCGTGGATGGTGGCGACCTGTACTTCCAGTCGACCCGCTATGAATCCTGGGTACTGGAAGACGGCATCGTCAAGGAAGGCAGCCACAGCATCGAACAGGGCGCGGGGGTGCGCGCCATCAGCGGCGACAAGACCGGCTTTGCCTATTCCGATGAAATTGTCATGCCCGCACTGTTGCAGGCCTCCGGCGCCGCGCGCGCCATCGCCGGTCATGGCGGCGGCGGCAAGCTGAAGGCCTGGCAGGCGCGTGCAGGCAATGCGCTGTACCCGGCGCACGACCCGCTTGAACGCATGACGGCCGACGAGAAGGTCGGCCTGCTCCGGCAACTCGATGCCGAGGCGCGCCGCCAGGACCCGCGCGTGAAGGAAGTCGTGGTCAGCCTTGCCGGGGTGTACGAGGTGATACTGGTAGCCGTCAGTGACGGCACGCTGGCCGCCGACGTGCGGCCCCTGGTGCGCTGCAACGTCACGGCCATCGTGGAACAGGGCGGGCGCCGCGAACAGAGCAGTTTCGGTGGCGGTGGCCGCAGTGATTATAGTTTTTTCCTGGAGGACGACCGGGCACTGGGCTACGCGCGCGAGGCGGTACGCCAGGCGCTGGTCAACCTGGAGGCCGTCGATGCGCCGGCCGGGGTGCTGCCGGTGGTGCTGGGACCGGGCTGGCCCGGCATCCTGCTGCACGAGGCAATCGGCCACGGACTGGAAGGGGACTTCAACCGCAAGGGGACATCGGCGTTTTCCGGGCTGGTCGGGCAACAGGTGGCATCGAAGCTGTGTACGGTGGTGGATGATGGCACGCTCGATGGCCGGCGCGGTTCGCTGAATATCGACGACGAGGGTACGCCGTCACAAAATACCGTGCTGATCGAAAACGGCATTCTCAAGGGCTACATGCAGGACCGCATGAATGCCGGGTTGATGGGGGTGTCATCGACCGGCAACGGCCGGCGCGAATCCTATGCACACCTGCCCATGCCGCGCATGACCAACACCTACATGCTGGCCGGTGAAAGCGATCCGGAGGAAATCATCCGTTCCGTGAGCAGGGGCCTGTACGCGGTCAACTTCGGTGGCGGACAGGTGGACATTACCTCCGGCAAGTTCGTGTTCAGCGCCAGCGAGGCCTACCTGATCGAGAATGGAAAAATCACGGTGCCGGTCAAGGGCGCCACCCTGATCGGCAACGGTCCCGACGTGCTCAAGCATGTCTCCATGGTTGGCAACGACCTGCAACTCGATCCCGGCGTCGGCACCTGTGGCAAGGAAGGCCAGAGCATCCCGGTCGGCGTCGGCCAGCCGACCATGCTGATCGACGAACTGACTGTCGGCGGCACGAGCGCATAACTGACAGACTGCCGGTCCATCACGTGTTATGCAGTCTCCATGTCAGAAAGGAGACCGGGATGAAAATACGCCTGCGCCTGAAACCCGGACAAAACGGTACCCGAAAGCTCGTACAGAAATACGGCAACCGGCTTGTCTGTGTCCGCTATCGTTATGATGAACGCACACAAAAGCGCTACAAGACAGTGGAATTGATCATCGATGAGGTGCCCTGGCAGAAACGACAGGCTGCACCCCCGCGCAAGCGCGACAAATACACGGCGGTATTCGTGCGAATACGCTTCGAGGAAACGGACTTGCGCGAACGCGCCAGGGAAGCAGGCGCGCACTGGGATCCGGACCGGCTGCTATGGATGATGCCGTTTAACAAGGCGCTAGACCTTGGGCTGGAAGACAGGATTATCGGGGATGCCTGACAAGGGGATAGATATATATGCATCTATATGCTTCCATATTGTTCTATATGCATATATATGATTTTCAAAGCGATCTATTAACAAGTTCTACGGACAAAGCCGAAATGTCTGATAAAGCTTATCCTGGAAGTCCGACATACGGGGTTCAAAAAATATGTTAAAAAGCGAAGAACGAAAGCGCTGCGATTCAAGCTCGCTTCGAAGCGACAGCGCTTTCGTTCTTCGCTCCCTAATATATTTCACCGCCGCATCTCGAATTTCCATGCCAAGCGATACACGTCGGAGGTTTTCCGTAGAACAACTCCCTGCAGTAGACGCATGCTGCGCATGCGCTACTGAGGTCGAACGTTATGCCTGCTATTGACTAATACATACAATGTAATTACAGTATATGTATGATTAAGTTTGAGTGGGATCCAAGGAAGGATAAAGCTAATCAAAAGAAACATGGTATTTCTTTTGAGGAAGCCCAATCAGTATTATTCGATGATT
>CBEULV010000089.1:0-9133 GCA_965544015.1 uncultured Gammaproteobacteria bacterium
GGCCCGGCGGGATATACAACTGCTTGGTCTCGTTGCGCTGTTGCGATTCCTGTGAGGACAGCTCCTCGAAGCGTGCCAGGCGTGCCTTGCTCTTGGCATGCCGGCCCTTGCTGCCTGCGCGCACCCATTCCAGTTCTGCCTTTATGGCCTTCTGGCGCGCCGAGGCCTGTTTTTCCTCGGTGGCAAGGCGCTGTTCCTTTTGTTCCAGCCAGGACGAGTAGTTGCCTTCCCAGGGAATGCCATGGCCGCGGTCCAGTTCCAGTATCCAGCCGGCGACATTGTCGAGGAAGTAACGGTCATGGGTGACGGCCACCACGGTGCCCGGGAATTCGGCCAGGAAGCGCTCCAGCCAGGCGACGCTCTCGGCATCCAGGTGGTTGGTGGGTTCGTCGAGTAACAGCATGTCCGGGTTGGACAGCAGCAGCTTGCACAGTGCCACGCGACGCCGTTCACCGCCGGAAAGCTTGCTGACGTCGGCATCCCAGGGCGGCAGGCGCAGGGCATCGGCTGCCACCTCCAGCTTGCGCTCGAGGTTATGGCCATCGCTGGCCTGCAGGATGTTTTCCAGTCGCGCCTGTTCGGCAGCGAGTGCATCGAAGTCGGCGTCCGGTTCTGCGTAGGCGGCATACACCGCCTCCAGTTGCTGCTGGGCCTCGGTAATCTCGGCCAGTGATTCTTCCAGGTTGCCGCGCACGTCCTTGTCCGGATTCAATGGCGGTTCCTGTTCCAGGAAGCCGATTTTGATGCCGGGTTGCGGGCGAGCCTCGCCCTCGATCTCGGTATCGACCCCGGCCATGATGCGCAGCAGGGTGGATTTTCCCGAACCGTTCAGACCCAGCACGCCGATCTTGGCACCGGGGAAAAAGGACAGCGAGATGTCTTCCAGGATCTTGCGTTTCGGCGGCACGACCTTGCCAACCTGGTTCATGGTGTAGACGTACTGCGCCATGGTTTGGATGCTCCGGGAGTCTGTACAGAAGGACGCACATTATAGGCGTCACCGGGAGGCGGGCAAGCAGGTGGCAGGTTTATCTTCCAGGTACACCCATTAATAATCTGACACGTTATCAGACATGTTTGCAGGAGTGGATCGCCCCCACGAATCAACCACCGCCGTCGTCCCCGCGAAGGCGGGGACCCAGCCAGCAACAGAGCACCGATTCTGTCCTGCCCCCGCCTTCTCGGGGGCAGGCTTTGCAGCCGCGAATATTTTTTGATTCGTGTGGCCGGCCGTGTATGAACCGATGCCGTGCCACGGTGTTCTCATGGCATCCGTTTGCAAGTCCGACATGGCCGGTAACGGCCCGGGACAGCCAGCAGCGTCGGTAGCGTCGAACCATGGCGGGAGGCAATTACCGTCATCGTCTGAGAAGATAAATCAGGAAGGCTCATTAAGTGATTGTATTCAAGGTCAACTTGTCATGTCCCCTGGGGCAGGACTGGGCCCTGGCGGCCGAATACGGCAGGGCCGGTCGCATCGGGTCGACAATGCGGTTTTGGTTCGCACGGACACGCCGGATCGGCTATTATCTGGTGCCGGTTGTAGCACGGTTATTTTCACCTACATCATAAAGTTATCTGACTATGTTTGATAAAGACATGCACATTGCGGGCTATGACGAGGAACTCTGGGCGGCGATCCAGGGCGAGTGTCAGCGCCAGGAAGATCACATCGAACTGATTGCCTCGGAAAACTATGCCAGCCCGCGCGTGCTGGAGGCGCAGGGTTCCGTACTGACCAACAAGTATGCCGAGGGCTATCCCGGCAAGCGCTACTACGGTGGTTGCGAGTATGTCGATATCGCCGAGCAGCTGGCCATCGATCGTGCCAAGGCCCTGTTCAAGGCCGACTACGCCAACGTGCAGCCGCACTCGGGTTCGCAGGCCAACGCCGCCGTGTACATGGCCCTGTTGCAGCCTGGCGATACCATCCTCGGTATGAGTCTTGACGCCGGCGGCCACCTGACACACGGTGCGCGGCCGAATTTTTCCGGCAAGATCTACAACGCCGTGCAGTACGGGCTGAACAACGAGACCGGTGAAATTGACTATGAGCAGGTGGCCGCGCTGGCGCAGGAACACCAGCCGAAGATGGTCGTGGCCGGTTTCTCGGCGTACTCACGCGTGGTCGACTGGCAGCGCTTCCGCGATATCGCCGACAGCGTGGGTGCTTACCTGTTTGTCGACATGGCGCACGTGGCGGGGCTGGTGGCTGTCGGTATCTATCCGAGCCCGGTGAACATTGCCGATGTCACCACCACCACCACGCACAAGACCCTGCGCGGGCCGCGCGGCGGACTGATTCTTGCGCAGGCCAATGAAGCACTGGAAAAGAAAATCAACTCGCTGGTATTTCCGGGCATCCAGGGCGGGCCGCTGATGCATGTCATCGCCGCCAAGGCGGTGGCCCTGAAAGAGGCGCTGGATCCGTCGTTCCGCGAATACCAGCAGCAGGTGCTGGATAATGCCCGTGTCATGGCCGCTGTCTTCCTGGAGCGTGGTTACAATGTGGTGTCCGGTGGCACCGATGATCACCTGTTCCTGGTCGACCTGATCGACAAGGGCATGACCGGCAAGGTGGCGGACGCCGCGCTGGGCGCCGCCAATATCACCGTGAACAAGAATGCCGTCCCGAACGATCCTCAGTCACCGTTTGTCACCAGTGGTATTCGTGTCGGCACACCGGCCATGACCACGCGCGGCATGGGTGAGAACGAGTCGCGTGAGCTTGCCGGCCTGATGTGTGACGTGCTGGACGACGTGGAAAATCCGGCTGTGATCGAGGCCGTGCGCAACAAGGCACTGGAGCTGTGTAAGCGGTTCCCGGTCTACGGGAAGGAATGAGGTAGCAGGGATAACGGACCATGTATTGCCCCTTTTGCACAAAGCAGGACACCAAGGTAATCGATTCGCGGTTGGCGAGTGAAGGCACGCAGGTGCGGCGCAGGCGCGAGTGCCTGGCCTGTGGCGAACGCTTCACTACCTTCGAGTTTGCCGAGCTGGTGATGCCGCGCATCATCAAGGGTAACGGTGCGCGTGAACCGTTCGATGAAAAGAAAATGGTCGGTGGCATGATGCGCGCGCTGGAAAAGCGCCCGGTGGATTCCGACAGCGTTGCCGGTGCGATCAGTCGCCTGCAGCACCGGCTGCGTGCCAGCGGCGAGCGCGAGATCCCGTCACGGCAGCTGGGTGAATGGGTGATGAACGAGCTGCGCCAGCTGGACCAGGTGGCCTATGTGCGCTTTGCCTCGGTGTATCGCAGTTTTGAAGATGTGAATGCCTTTCGCGAGGAAATCGAACGCCTGGAAAGCGAGCCAACCGCGGAAGAACGCAAGGACCAGATCTCGCTGTTGCCGGATGACTGAGACGGCGGCCGTATGCCTGCCTGTTACGGGTCTCATCGAGTCGCATGATGTTTGTCGCTACCGACCACCGCCATATGGCCCGTGCCCTGCAGCTTGCGGCGCGAGGCCTGTTCACTGCTGATCCAAACCCGCGCGTGGGTTGCGTGCTGGTCCGCGACGGGCAGGTTGTCGGTGAGGGTTGGCACCTGCGGACCGGTGAGCCGCATGCCGAAATCCATGCGCTGGCGCAGGCCGGCGCACAGGCGCGTGGTGCGACGGCCTACGTGAGCCTGGAGCCCTGCAGTCATCACGGCCGCACGCCACCCTGCAGCACGGCCCTGATCGAGGCCGGTGTGGCGCGCGTGATTGCCGCCATGGAAGATCCCAATCCACTGGTGGCGGGTAGCGGCCTTGCGGCACTGCGACAAGCCGGCATCGAGGTCAGCAGCGGCCTGTTGGCCGCAGAGGCCGCGCAGCTGAACCCCGGTTTCGTGAAGCGCATGCGTAGCGGCTTGCCCTGGGTGCGTTGCAAGCTGGCGATGAGCCTGGACGGACGCACCGCAATGGCCAGCGGTGAAAGCCGCTGGATTACCGGTGAGGCGGCGCGCCGCGATGTGCAGCGACTGCGGGCGCGCAGCTCGGCGGTACTGACCGGCATTGGCACGGTGTTGGCCGACGATCCGTCGATGAATGTACGGCTGGAAGATGCAGGTGAACTGCGCCAGCCGTGGCGCGTGGTGCTGGATTCGCGGCTGCGCATGCCGGTCGCTGCGCGGATGCTGGCTCTGCCCGGTAGCACGCGGATACTGACAATTGAGACGGATACACAAAAGGCCGCTGCCCTGGCGCAGGGCGAAGTGAGCGTGGTTACCCTGCCCGGGCAGGATGGCCGACTCGACCTGGCAACGGTCATGCGTTACCTCGGTGAGCAGCAGCTCAACGAGATCCATGTCGAGGCCGGCCCCACCCTGTGTGGTGCCTTGTTGCAGGTCGGGCTGGTCGATGAACTGGTCATCTACCTTGCGCCGCACCTGATGGGCGATGCCGCGCGCGGTCTGTTTCACCTGCCCGGCCTGGAGCGGATGGAGCAGCGCATGAGCCTGAACATCACGGATATCCGTGCCGTCGGTGAAGACTGGCGCATCACCGCGACTGTGTCGGCCTGAGTGAAAGAATTATTGCCACAGAGTACACAGAGGTAAAAACAATAATGACAAGACTTTCTGTGCTCTGTGATCTCTGTGGCAGGTTTTGTGGAGTAAATTGATACACATGTTTACCGGGATCATACAAGCTGTTGGCAGTATTGCCGCGCTGGAGCCGCGTGGTGGTGACCTGCGCATTTCCATCAATGCCGGCGGGCTGCCGATGGCCGATGTCGAACCGGGCGACAGCATCGCGGTCAGTGGTGTGTGCCTGACCGTGATCGAGAAGCGCGGGAGCGGTTTTCAGGCCGACGTGTCCAGCGAGACCCTGCGGCTGACCACGCTGGGACAACTGGCAGTGAATGACGCAGTGAACCTGGAAAAGGCGCTGACACTGGCAACCCGACTGGGTGGCCACCTGGTCAGTGGACATGTCGATGGCCTTGGCGTGGTCACGGCACGCGCTGAGGACAGTCGCTCGGCGCGATTCACCATCCAGGCGCCGGATGTACTGGCGCGTTACATCGCGGTCAAGGGCTCCATTTGCGTCGATGGCGTCAGCCTGACCGTGAACGCCGTGGCGGGTGCTGCATTCGAACTGAACATCGTGCCGCATACGCTGGCCGAGACCACGCTGTGCGATTACCGGCAGGGCCGGCAGGTCAATCTGGAGGTCGACCTGGTCGCGCGCTACCTGGAGCGCCTGCTGCAAGGGGATGCGGCGGCGACAGCGGGCGCCGGTGGCGGGCTCACCCGCGAATTGCTGGAATCCCGTGGTTTTGGCGGCAAGGGTGAGTGAAGCCGTCGCGCGATTCGTGGATAATGGCAAACCCTGTTTTTTTGAACCTGGTAGATATTTGAACGTATGTCGCTGAACAGTACTGAAGAAATTGTTGAAGACATCCGCGCCGGCCGCATGGTCGTGCTGATGGATGACGAGGACCGTGAGAACGAGGGTGATCTCGTCATGGCCGCTTCATTGGTGCGCCCGGAGGACATCAACTTCATGGCCAGCCACGGCCGTGGCCTGATCTGCATGACGCTGACGCGCGAGCGTTGCGAGCAGCTGGCGTTGCCATTGATGGTGCAGCAAAGTGAATCGATGCACACCACCAATT
Organism: uncultured Gammaproteobacteria bacterium; assembly: GCA_965544015.1. Lineage (GTDB taxonomy): Bacteria > Pseudomonadota > Gammaproteobacteria > UBA9214 > UBA9214 > UBA9214. The sequence continues at coordinate 5,608 of CBEULV010000089.1, forward strand.
TCACCCTGTCGATCGAGGCGGCGGAAGGCGTGACTACCGGTATCTCCGCGCACGACCGGGCACAGACCATCCTGGCGGCGAGCGCACGGGATGCGGTTCCGTCTGATATCGTGCAGCCCGGGCATATTTTCCCCCTGATGGCGAAGCCGGGCGGTGTGCTGACCCGTGCCGGGCATACCGAGGCAGGCTGTGACCTGGCGCGCCTGGCCGGGCTGGAACCGGCCGCGGTGATTGTCGAGATCCTCAAGGAGGACGGCAGCATGGCACGGCGTCCCGACCTCGAGGCCTACGCCAAGCAGCATGGCCTGAAGATGGGCACCATCGAGGACCTGATCCGCTATCGCATCGAGAATGAAAAGACCGTGGAGCGGGTGGCGGAGTGCGAACTGTCCACCGAGTATGGCGTATTTCGCACGTATGCTTACCACGACTCCATCGACGGCGCCGCACACCTTGCGCTGGTGATGGGCGAGATCCGCCCGGACGAACCGACCCTGGTGCGCGTACACATGCAGAATCCGCTCGGTGACCTGCTCGGTGCAACCACCGGGGGGCATCATATGTCGCTGCGTCATGCGCTGCAGCGGGTGGCGCGCGAGGGCAAGGGCGTGGTGGTGATCCTGCGGCAGAAAGAAACTGCGGATATCCTCATCGATCAGGTGCGCGGATATCATAAGCCGGATGAATCGGCGCAGCCGCGGCACAGGGAACCCGACGAGTTACGCACCTACGGTGTTGGCGCACAGATTATTGCCGATACCGGGGTGCAAAAAATGCGCGTGCTCAGTGCGCCGAAGATCGTGCATGGTATCGCCGGTTTCGGTCTGGAAGTGGTCGACTACGTGGAATAGCGCACGCTGTCAAATGATTGAATAAAGACAAGGAACAGATATGAAAGATATTACGGTGAAGGAAGGCGAGCTGCTTGTGCGGGATGCGCGCATTGCGCTGCTGGTATCGCGCTTTAACAGCTTTGTGGTCGAGAGCCTGATGGAGGGCGCGGTCGATACCCTGAAACGTCACGGCGCCGAGGAGCGGGACCTGCAAATCGTGCGTGTGCCGGGGGCATGGGAAATGCCGATCGCGGCACAGCGGCTGGCCGCCAGCAAGCGCTTTGACGCGATCATTGCACTCGGTGCAGTCATTCGTGGTGGCACGCCGCACTTCGAGTACGTTGCCGGCGAGTGCACCAAGGGCCTGTCATCGGTTTCGATGCAATACGATATCCCGATTGCATTTGGTGTGTTGACGGTCGATACCATCGAACAGGCGATTGAACGTGCCGGCACCAAGGCCGGGAACAAGGGTGCCGAGGCGGCCATGACCGCCATCGAAATGATCAACCTGTTACGTTCCCTGGAAAGCTGAGGGCGGCCACGCGTTGATGAATCATCCCGCCCATGCCCGTGCCCGGTCGCGCCGTTTCGCCATGCAGGCCCTCTACCAGTGGGACCTGTCCGGCACCGCTCTGCACGATATCCGCAGTCAGTTCATGGAGGCCGAGGACTTCTCGCGGGCCGACAAAGACTACTTCATTGAATTATTTAACCATGTCACAAAGAACGTTGAGAGTATTGACAAAAATATCGGCGAATACCTGGATCGGCCGGTCGGGCAACTGGACCCGGTGGAGCGTGCCATCCTGCGCATTGCGACCTGGGAGCTGATGCACCTGCTGGATGTTCCCTACCGGGTGGCGATCAATGAGGCGGTGCAGTTGTGCAAAAAGTTCGGCGCCGAGCAGGGCCACACCTTTGTCAATGGTGTGCTCGACAAGATGGCGCGCAAGCTGCGTGCCGACGAGTATAAAAAGACCGGAACCCGGGTCAGTAGCCAGTAGTTTTACGCCTCGAACATGTCCGCTGACGAGTTCGAAATCATTGAGCGATTTTTTACGCGGCAAGCGATCTCGCGTGAAGATGTGCTGCTCGGTATCGGTGACGACGCCGCCGTTTTGCAGGTGCCCACTGATAGCGACCTGGTGCTGTGCATGGATACCCTGGTTGCCGGTATCCATTTTCCACAGCGCACCCCTGCAAGGGCCATTGGCCACAAGGCGCTTGCTGTCAATCTGAGTGATCTCGCTGCCATGGGCGCCGTACCGGCCTGGGCAACGCTATCCATTAGCTTGCCGGAAAACGATGTCGCCTGGCTTGCGGAATTCGCGGATGGTTTTTTTGCACTGGCCAAACAACACGGTGTGCAGCTGGTGGGGGGGGATACCACGTGCGGGCCGTTGTCGGTGACGGTGCAGGTGCACGGGTTTGTGCCGCACGGTATGGCGCTGCAACGGGCCGGTGCGCAGCCCGGTGATCATATCTGTGTCACCGGCACCCTGGGTGATGCCGGGCTGGCCTTGCAGATGCAGGGTGAAGCGGCATTACAGGAACGACTGGATTATCCGCAGCCGCGTATCGAGGCCGGTCAGGCCCTGCGCGGTCTGGCCAGTGCGACGATTGATATTTCCGACGGGCTGCTGGCCGATCTTGGTCACATACTGGAGGCGGGCGGGCCGGGGGCAACGATTCGGGTGGATGAACTGCCGCGTTCACAGGCCTTCCTGGCGGCACTGGAGCGTGCGGGCGAGGACCGGGCGTCATGGTTCCATGCACTGCCGTTGAGTGCCGGGGATGATTACGAGCTGTGCTTCACGGTGCCGGAGCCGCATTGTGCTGCCGTTCTGCAAAAGCTGCAGCAGCTCGATGTTCCCGTGACGGCCATTGGCCTGGTCGAGCCGGCGCCTGGCATTCGTTGCGTGCATGCAGACGGGGCCGCATACCGGCCGCAGGCAACGGGCTACCGACATTTCAGTGAGGACAGCCATGACTGAGAAAATACCGGCACGCACCTTGCTCCACCCGGTGGATTTCCTCGCGCTCGGGTTTGGCAGCGGCCTGATGCCGCTGGCGCCGGGCACGGCCGGGACGGTCGTTGCCATACCACTCTACCTGCTGATGCAGCCGCTGGCGTTGATGCCATACCTCGCCGTGGTCGCGCTGCTGTTCCTGGTCGGCATCGCCATCTGTGCCCACACCGCCAACCGGCTTGGCGTGCATGACCACCCCGGCATCGTGTGGGACGAGATTGTCGGCTACCTGGTGACCATGGCGTTTGCCCCGGTCGGCTGGCAGTGGGTTGCCGCTGGCTTCGTGCTGTTCCGCCTGTTCGATATTGTGAAGCCCTGGCCGATCCACTGGTGTGACCGCAAGGTGTACGGTGGCTTTGGTATCATGCTGGATGACCTGATTGCCGGCGTGTTTGCAGCGGCGGGGATGTGGGTGCTGAGCATTTATTTGTAAAACGCTCTCGCGCAAAGCCACAAAGGCGAAAAGAAAAACAAAAACCATTGCCACACGACTACATGGACGATGCACATGGATGTGCAAGTGTCGCGGAAGGCATGGAAGCCGTGAGCGACTGTAGGAGGTAGAGCACCAAAAGTAGGCGCTTTAGGCGACGCAGGAGCAGTTACCGAGAGAACACAGAGATAACAAATGACGCTACGTCGTTCCCGCGCAGGCGGGAA
>CBEULV010000090.1:0-8972 GCA_965544015.1 uncultured Gammaproteobacteria bacterium
TGGTCCCATAGCTGGTCGAGCTGTTCGTGTTCTTTTTTCAGGGAGAAGATCAGTTCTGCGATCTTCATGGATTGCCGGTTCAGACGCGGGAACAGGTCTTCTTCCTCGTCGCGATGGTGCAGCGGGGCGCTGGTCGTGAAGTAACGTACTACCTGCCGTGCCGTGGCCGCGTCAGCCATGGTGGTGAGACCTTCCAGCAGGTCGAGGTGTGCCAGCATTTTTTCATGGCAGGCGCGTAACAGACCGATCGGGTCATCAAAGCCGGGGAGTTCTTCCGGCAGGCCGGTATCGTTCATACTATTTTCCGTCTGTGCATCAATTTATCGCGCCTGCAAGACGCTCCTACAGGCCTGAATTATCTTTGTAGGAGCGCCTTGCAGGCGCGATTCAGTTTGATTATTCACCCTCGACCAGCCAGCCGCTGATTTTGGCCAGGTCGCTTTCCTCGAGGATGCCGGCGGCCTGTTTCAGGCGCAGCGTGTTTAGCAGGTAGTCGTAGCGCGAACGCGCGTGGTCGCGCCGTGCGCGCAACAGCTCGCGCTGGGCATCCAGTACGTCGACGATATCGCGCGTGCCGACATCGAAGCCGGCCCTGGCCGCTTCATAGGCCTTTTCATTCGACTCGATGGCACGCTTCAGCGCGTTCACCTTGCTGATGCTGCTGACGACGCCGCGATAGTTGTCACGCGTCTGGCGTTCGGTCGCACGGTACTGCTGTTCCTGTTGTTCCTGTGCCTGGTTGTACAGGGAGCGCTGTTCGCGCGTACGCGAGGCGGTCAGGCCGCCCTGGTAGAGCGGCAGGCTCATCTCCACGCCGATGGCGCTGTCATTTCGTTGCAGATCCTGGAAGCCGCCAAAACGGTTGTCGCGGTAACTGTAGTCGGCGGTGACGTCGATGCTCGGGTAATGACCGGAGCGCTGTACCTGGATTTCCTGTTTTGCGGTCTCGGTTGCGGCCTGTGCGGCCAGCATCAGCGGATTCTGTTCAATTGCCGCCGCTACCCACAGGCCCTGGTCGGACGGGTCCGGCGCCAGTAGCGGGATGTCGGCCCTGAGGACTTCCAGTGTCGAGGGCAGTTCGCCGGTGAGTTCGCGCAATGCCTCGTGTGCGTCGGCAAGTAGCTGTTCGGCACTGATTTCATCGCTGATGGCAATGTCATAGGCCGCCTGTGCCTTGAGGGTGTCGGTAATCGCGGCCAGCCCAACCTCGAAACGCTGCCTTGCCTGGTCCAGCGTACGGGTCAGGGCGGCCTTGTCGGCGCGCACAAAGGCAAGGTTGTCGAGCGCGCCCAGTACCAGGAAATAGCGTGTTGCCACGCGCAGAACCAGGTCCTGCCGGGCCGCGGCGAACTGCGCATCGGCCTGTGCAATGCGGCTATCCGCCTGTTGCAGCCGTATAAAACGGTCACGTCGGTAAACCGGCTGGCGCAACCCGATGGTATAGGTCTCGTTGGTCGCGTAGCTGGTCGCGCCGCCATTGCGCGGGTCGAAGCGATCACGCGAGACGGCGCCGCTCAGGGTGATGTCGGGCAACAGGCCTGCACGGCTTTGCGGGAGCGCCTCCAGTGCAGCCGTATGCCCGGCGAGCGCTGCATTGAATGTCGGGTCGGCATTGAGGGCCTGTTGATATACGGAGGCAAGGTCATCGGCGTGCAGTGGCAGCGCCGCCAGCATGGTGCAGACAAGACCTGTCAGGCGGTGAAAGTACTTGTTCCGTGTCATCGAATGAGTCAATAGGTCGTCAGACTATTGTCAGTATAGCGTGCCCAGGCATCCAGGCCGCCACGCAGGTTGACCACGTTGCTGAAGCCCCGGCTGACAAGAAACAGGGCCACCTGCCGGCTGCGGATGCCATGGTGACAGATTACGATGATTTCCTGATCTTCATCAAGCGAGTCCAGTTCAGCAGGCACCTGGCGCATCGGCAGCAACCGGGAGTCCTGCAGATTGACAATGTTGTATTCCCAGGGTTCACGCACGTCCAGCAGCAGCGGTTTTACCGGGGCGGTCTCAAGATAGAGTTTGCACTCGTCCGGTGTGATCTCGCGCATATTGCTAGAGGCTGAATTCCGCAGGTGTTGCAGCGTTCAGCAGTGGCGGTAGACAGGTTTCAAACAGGCTTTCGCTGGACCAGTTATTTTCGTTGATGCGGGTGATCAGGCGAGCCTCCATGATCGGCAACTGGCCGGTGATGATGAACAGGCGTCCGCCGTTCTCCAGGTTGTGATGAAACTCCTGCGCAAGCACGGGCAGCGAGCCGGTCACGGCAATCACGTCGTAACGCAGGCCCGGGTCGAGATCCTTAAGCGCGTCGCCGCTGTTAAGGGTAATGTTGCCGATATTATGCGCGGCCAGTTTTGCCGCGGCCGTCTCCACCAGGTCGGGGAAGATATCAATGCTGGTCACGTGCCGGCCGAGGCGTGCCAGGCAAGCAGTCAGGTAGCCACTGCCGGTGCCGACTTCAAGCACCGAGTCATCCGGCTGAATGGCCAGTGCCTGCAGCAGGCGTCCCTCGACATTCGGATTCATCATGACCTGTTCGTGGCCGATTGGAATATTGGTGTCGGCAAAGGCGAGCGATTGATACTTTTCCGGGACAAAGGCCTCACGCGGAACCTGCTGCATGGTCTGCAGTACCTGTGGATCCAGCACATCCCAGGGGCGGACCTGCTGCTCGATCATGTTGAAACGTGCCTGTTCGATTTCTGCCGGGTTCATCAGTCTGTGCCACTCGCAATAATGAAAGGTCGCCAAGGGTACGGCGTTTGACTCTCGCTGGCAATAATCTGACCGGGTAGGGGCTGTCTTTAGTATATAAAACATATAGTTATTCATGTGCGCGCGGAGTTTTTCTTGCAATGACATTACCCATTCGTTACCGTACAGGCCCAGCTGGGGGTGCCCGCGACCGCGACGGGCTGAGAATTACCCTTGGAACCTGATCCGGTTGATACCGGCGTAGGGAAGCTCAAGCACTCACCGGCCCAATGACAACACACACGAGGACGGCCACATGAGTGCAATCCCGGAAGATTTCATCAGGAAGACCGCACAACTGTCGGCCGACGTCACCCGGCCATTCCCGAATTCCAGCCGCATCTACGCGCAGGGTTCACGCCCGGACATCCGCGTGCCAATGCGCGAAATCCACCAGGCCGATACCGCAGCCAGCTTTGGCGTGGAAAAAAATCCACCGATCACTGTCTACGATACATCCGGACCCTATACCGATCCCGATGCAACGATTGACCTGTTGGCAGGATTGTCGAGTGTGCGCGGCGACTGGATCGAGGAACGTGACGACACAGAGCAACTCGATGGGCCGAGTTCCGGATTCGGCCGGCAGCGCCAGAATGACCCGGAACTGGCGCAGCTGCGTTTTGAGCACATCCGCCAGCCGCGTCGTGCGCGTACCGGCCACAACGTGACGCAGATGCACTATGCCCGGCAGGGCATCATCACGCCGGAAATAGAGTTTGTCGCCATTCGCGAGAACCTGCGACTGGAAGAAATGCGTGACAGCGGTTTGCTGAAACAGCATCCGGGCGTCAGCTTTGGCGCCAGTGTGCCGGAACGCGTGACGCCCGAATTCGTGCGCGACGAGGTTGCCCGTGGTCGCGCCATTATCCCGGCCAACATCAACCACCCGGAGCTGGAGCCGATGATTATCGGCCGCAACTTCCTGGTCAAGATCAACACCAATATCGGCAACTCCGCGGTCAGTTCGTCGATCGCCGAGGAGGTCGAGAAGATGGTGTGGTCGGTGCGCTGGGGCGGCGACACGCTGATGGACCTGTCCACCGGCAAGAACATTCACGAGACGCGCGAGTGGATACTGCGCAACTCGCCGGTACCGGTGGGCACCGTGCCGATCTACCAGGCGCTGGAAAAGGTCGATGGCCGCGCCGAGGATCTTGACTGGGATATCTTCCGCGACACGCTCATCGAGCAGGCCGAGCAGGGTGTTGATTACTTCACCATTCATGCCGGCGTGCGCCTGCCGTGGGTGCCGCTGACCGCCAATCGCGTGACCGGCATCGTTTCACGTGGTGGTTCCATCATGGCGAAGTGGTGTCTGTCGCATCACCAGGAAAGCTTTCTGTACACGCACTTCGCAGACATCTGCGAGATCATGAAGGCCTACGATGTGTCGTTCTCACTGGGTGACGGGCTGCGCCCGGGTTCGGTGGCCGATGCAAATGACGCAGCCCAGTTTGCCGAGCTGGAAACGCTTGGTGAACTGACGCGCGTGGCCTGGGAGCATGACGTGCAGGTGATGATCGAGGGTCCCGGACATGTGCCGATGCAAATGATCCGGGAGAACATGGAAAAGGAATTGCAGGACTGCCACGAGGCACCGTTCTATACGCTCGGCCCTCTGACCACCGACATCGCTCCCGGTTACGACCACATCACCTCGGCGATCGGTGCGGCGCAGATCGGCTGGTATGGCACGGCCATGCTGTGCTACGTCACGCCGAAGGAGCACCTCGGTCTGCCGGACAAGAACGATGTGCGTGAAGGGATTATCACCTACAAGATTGCCGCCCATGCCGCAGACCTGGCCAAGGGTCATCCCGGCGCACAGCTGCGCGACAATGCCCTGTCCAAGGCGCGTTTCGAGTTTCGCTGGGATGACCAGTTCAATCTCGGCCTTGACCCGGAGAAGGCGCGCGAGTTTCATGATGCCACGCTGCCGAAGGATGCCGCCAAGGTGGCGCACTTCTGTTCCATGTGCGGACCGAAGTTCTGTTCCATGAAAATCAGCCAGGATGTGCGCGAGTATGCCGCCGCAAAGGGTATCGGTGACATCGACGTGGCAATTGAGGCCGGTATGACCGAGAAGGCGGCCGAGTTCAAGGATGGTGGTGCGGAGATCTACCGCAAGACATGACCATCCGACTGTATTTTTCGTGAAACATTAATTTTGTCATTCCCGCGGAGGCGGGAATCCAGTGGTAAATATACAACTTTCAGCCTGTTTGTAGATGGTACGGGAACAGTGCACTGAATCGCGCGGGTGATCAGAATACAGAGCAGTTGCAGGTTACGAGCTGGATGCCCGCCTTCGCGGGGATGACGCAGGAGATAACGTCTACCTGGTGTAGCAATGCCATAACTTTTTGCAAGGACTTTCAATGGCTGAAGCAAACGTGAATTTCAGTGGCCGCATGCTGCTGCGCATGGTCGTGCTCGGAGCGATCGTTCTGGTCGCCCTGGCGGCGAACGTCAAGTTCATTGACGAGCTGTATTTCACCCGCCAGTTGACGTCGGTCGGGTTCGTCATCAATGGGAGTATCATCGCAGTATTCCTGCTGGGGTTGGTGAAGATAATCGCTTCGCTTGTACGCTACATGCGGGAAGAGGAAGCACTGCGGCGCCTGGTGTCGCGTTTGCAGAGCGGTCATGAAAAGCCCCTGAAAGGTGTTAGTGCCAGGTCAATCATCGCGCGCCGTTACACCATGTTAAACGGACTCAGTGAGAAGTACGCCAGGATAAATCACAGTGCACTGGCCGCCACCTTGCTGGCCAGCGAAAGCACACGCATCAGTTTTGCGAGGTACGTCAGCAATATTCTGATCCTTACCGGCGTGTTTGGCACAATCGTATCGCTGTCAATTGCACTCGCCGGTGCGTCCAACCTGCTGGATGAAATACAGGGCAGTGGTAATATGGGCATGGTAATCCATGGTATGTCCACCGCATTGTCGACCACCATTACCGCCATCCTCTGCTACCTGTTTTACGGGTATTTCTATCTGAAGCTCGGTGATGCGCAGTCTAATGTTCTCAGCAAGGTCGAGGAGGTGACATCGGTCTACCTGTTACCACGTTTCTCGCGTGATTGTGACAGCCTGATGCACGAAGTGAGCGGATTGGTTGGAGGACTGCACGCAGCGGCCACGGGCATGAAGGAAATCCAGCGGGACTTTTCCGTTGCCGGTGACAATCTCAGGGCTGTCGTTACCGAACTTGCCTCACGGGTCAGTCAGACGGCAGATGATATTAACGAGGTGAAGAGGCTGTTGCGTGACGGCTTCCGGCTGCCGTCTGACAAACGCTGATCATGGATGAGGGATTCATAGATCTCAGGTACGGCGGAGACCGTGACTCCTCTGGTGAAAGCTTCTGGCCTTCCTTTACCGATATCATGATGGTCGTGCTGATGATCTTTATGATCGCCAGCACCATCCTGATGTTGCGCAACTGGGAACTGGTGCGCGAGCTTCGCACGACCCTTGAGGCGGAGCGTGCAGCCGAGGCGCTGGCGCAAACCGCCACCCGCACCAGCGTTACTCTGGAAGAGCGACTGGCGCAGGCGCAGAGCGAGATTTCCGAGTTGAGGATCCAGTTGCTGCGTGCCAGTGAGCAGAATCAGTCAGCCGGCAGGCAACTGGCACAGGTCCGGCGACAGGTGCTGGAACTCGAAACCGGCGAGCAGGAGCTGCTGGCCCGCCTGCAGCAGTCCGGTCGCGAGCGGAACCGGCTCGAGGATCGGTTGCAACAGGTCCAGACCGATTTCAAGCGACTGACAACCAGCCATACCGCCATACAGCAACAACTCAGTGAGGCCGAGGCGGCAATGCGTGCCCAGGAGCAGTCAAGCGGCCGCGAACTTGTGGCACTGCGCCAGCAATATGCCGACTCGGAACATCAGCTGGCAAGCCTGCAGGGCAATTACGATGAACTCAGTGTCAAGTACGACAAGCTGATCAAACCGGCGCGCACGGCCAGCGGCAAGCGCCTGGTGTCCGTGCGCTATCGCAAGGAAGGCGACAAGTACCGGCTGGAATTTAAGGAAAGCGAGCAGGGCGTATACAAGTCACTCAGCCGCCAGCAGCTGGATGAGCGCCTGACACGACTGAAGGACAAGTACTCGGGCTTGTTGTACGTGAAGGTGATCATCCCCGAGAAAAGTGGGCTGTCCTATAATGAGGCCTGGACGTTTACCCAGGACATTCTGACGACATACGACTATTACTACCAGGACGATTAGCTTTATCGGGATCTGACCCCTTTTATTCGAGGGTAAACAGCTTGCCCAGGGTTTTGCGCATGTCGTCCAGGCTGGTGTGACGCCTGTGAAATGGCTCATCCAGTTTCTGGCAACTCAGGCGAAATACCTCGGCTTGCCGGTCAGAGTGCAGTGCGATGGTGGTGGTCGACATCACCATGTTGTAGTCGCCGCCACCCGATGCCAGCATCAGCCCTTCCTGCCAGGCCATGAAATGGTCGCGATGTATTCCGGTGACAGTAAATGTGTCCGGGCGCACCGTGCGTGCGGACTCCGATACCGTGCGCAGTTCAAAGATGCAATGCGGGTAATACTCCACAAGCTGCCTGCGGGAAACCACCTCGCCGTACTGGATGATTTCGCTGGCGCGATCCGGGCGGATCAGGAAGTCTGTGTTCAGGGTGACCTTCGTCAACTGCGGCACGGGGACCGGGCCGGTCGGGTATTGATAACCAGTGCCGGTGCCACAGGCAAACAGTAAAGCGATTAACGGTGTAATGATAAGAATACGCATGATTCTGATTCCTCTCTTTAACCATTGCGTAGTAGCAAAAAAGACGTCCCTTCTCGGCAACTGCGTCCTGCGTTGCTCTACCACCTAGATCCCTGTAGGCGTCCCTGCGGGAGAAGGACAGGCCTCCCCTGGGGGGAGGGGGATAAAAGTATGACTTCAGGAGAAAAGGCTAGTTCACTGGCAGGCGTTCACGCAGGGCATCGCGGTCGATCCACCAGTTGTCACCGACGATGGCAGCGAGGATCTCGGCCAGCCGGGCCAGCAGCTCCGGCACGTCATTGAGCCCGAGGATTTCCGTCCACATCTTGATCATGTCCGGATCATTCTCGATGCCGCGATGGCGCTTGGCGACACTGGCCACCATCTGGTTGGTGAAAAAGGTGAGGTTTTCGTGTTCCTTGCCCTCGGTACGCAGATCGGCGATGTAATGTGCCGTCATGGCTGCCACCGCGGCGCCGTCCGAATCCTCCGGGGTCTCATCGACGATGTGTTGCAGCATGGCAACGCTCAGTTGCGCTGGAACCGGGTAGGTGATCGACAGCCAGACGCCGTTACCCAGCGCTGCCAGTGATTCGTCCTGCTCGCACTGGAACAGCACGTTGCAGGTCTCGATGGCATCAGCCCACGATTCCGTCTCGATAAAGACATCAAAGGCGGGACGCGCCATCTGCCAGCTGTCCGACTTCTGTTGCAGCCCGAGCAGGGTCTCGGCGATATCAAGCTCCAGTCGGGCGTGCTCGAGCGGGCTGGTGTCGGCCGGCAGTTCGGCGAGGTGTTGTTGCTGTTCCTTAAGCTGTGCCTTGAGCGAGGGCCGCGATTCGGACAGGTCGATGCCGCTCTTGTCGCCCATCACCAGCTGATCCGGGTCGATGTCTTTCATGATGTCTGTTCCATGGCGCCCGGCAGCATGACCTCGTGCACGCTGAACTGCATGGCATCGAGGTCGCCCAGTACCCAGGTGGCTGGTGCCTTGATGCCGCCAACGGTGCCGGGATTGACCAGCCAGGTGTTGTTGCCGGCAAGATTTTTGATGCTACGGATATCCACCTTGTGATCGTGTCCGCAACAGACCAGGTCCCAGTCGCCGGTTGTGGCCATGGCCTCGGCGTAGTGCGGGTAGTGCACCAGGAAAATCTTTTTCCCGGCCAGTTCGATGCCGGCATCCTGGCCGTAGTAATGGGTGCGGTTGGCCGGTTTCGAGGCAATGCGACCGAGCATATACATGTCACCGCTGTTGTTGCCGTGAATGACGTGTACCGGCAGGTTGAAGGGCCGGATCACTTCCAGGGTGCTGGGGGCCACCACGTCGCCACAATGCAGTACGGCCTCGGCACCGTCGGACTGTGCCGCGCCTACCGCGGCCTCGAGATAGGCACGGTTGTCATGGCTGACGGAGACGATCCAGATTTACATGGTTTAAATGAGGCGGAAGGAGCGCCATGC
>CBEULV010000091.1:0-8813 GCA_965544015.1 uncultured Gammaproteobacteria bacterium
GTATCCGCGCACAAGGGCGGTGCCGGCCAGGTTGGCTAGCGTATCGGCACCCTGGATGCCGGTTGAGGCGGCGATCACGGCGCCAAGGATGCCGGTCGCGGTTGCGGTACTGTGCTGACGCACGCTGTGGCGCGCGGTGACGTGACCGATTTCATGTCCCAGCACCGCCGCCAGTTCGGCCTCGGAATCGAGATAGGCGAGCAGGCCACGCGTGATGTAGATATAACCGCCCGGCAGGGCAAAGGCGTTGACCGAGGCACTGTCGAGCACGGTAAAGCGATAGATCAACTCCGGTCGATGACTGTTGGCGGCTACTTTCTCGCCAACTTCCTGCACCAGTCGGGCGAGTTCGGGATGGTCATAGGGCGGCATCTCCCTGGTGATCTCGGCGCTGTACTTGCGGCCCAGGCTGATCTCCTGCTCCTCTGACATCAGCACGAAATCCTGATCCCCGGTGACCGGGTTGGTCGCGCAGGCGCTCAGCATTGATACCATGGTGGTAATCAGGGCGCCGCGCATGAGGTGGTTGGCGAAGTGTACAAGCGCGTGATGCATCTAGCCGGGCTCCGGTGTAATGGTAACCAGTGCGGCCGGATGTTGTATGTTCATCCTCAGGCCCTGCTGATCGGGTTTTATCCAGCCACGGACTTCGACTGTGTGGCCTTTCAGCTGTTCCAGGTGGCCGGGGTCAAAATTGACCCGGTCGCGATTGCTGATGTGCAGTGTCAGCGGCCCGTCGAGGTCGATCCAGAGCCCGTGTTTTGCGGGCCTTACCCCGCTGATAGTTCCGTGCACGATGGTAAATCCGCGCGCATTGGCCGATAGCGCCGTACTGGCGTGGGCCTGGTATTTTTTCAGCGCCCACAACCCGCTCCGGTCGATGCGGGCTGCATCCTCCAGCCGCCGGTAGCAGTCCATGGCCCAGGTGTTCGGTGGTACGACCAGTGCGGTTGCCAGCCCGCGCTCAAGCAGTACGGCCGCGATGTTGTCGCCGTTTTGCAAAAAGACATGTGCCAGCAGTCGTCCGTAATGATCATGGGTGTCACTGCCATATTGCAGCAACAGTGTCCGGTTATTGTTATCCAGCAAGGCCTGCAGGCTGGCGCGGGCCTCGCTCGCAAAGGGTTCGGTATGCCTGCCATCGCGTCCCATTTCCGGGGTATTGATGCCGATCAGGCGAACGCGGCGTCCATCCTGGAGCTTGACGGTATCGCCATCAAAGACATGGATAACCCGAACGCGCTCATCGATATGTTCGGCCGGGCATTCACCGGCAGCAGTGGTAGTGCCGGGGTTGCACAGCAGTAAGCCGCACAGCAGCAGGCGCAACGAAAAGGGGGCGACCGAATCGGCCGCCCCCTGTCGTGAAAATCGTGATTGCATGCGCGCCGCGATCAGCTATTCCCGTAGCGCTGGCGGAATTTGTCGACACGGCCGCCGGTATCCAGCATTTTCTGCTTGCCGGTGTAGAACGGGTGACACTTGGAGCACACCTCGATGCTCAGATCGTCGCCCACCGTGGAACGGGTTTCAAAGGTTTCACCGCAACTGCAGGTGACCTTGATGGCTTCATATGCCGGGTGTGTATCTGCTTTCATGACTGCCTCGTAAGTGACGAAGGGTTCCGGCGGGCGCGCTATGACGCCACCGTGAAAAGGCCGAGCATCGTACGTGATTTACCTTATGATGGCAAGTCAGGACGGTTGTCGGGCCGATCGCGGCTTGGCGCGGCAGATTCATGGATTAATACGGAAATTTAAGGATTTTTGCCGATTTTAGAAGCTTTTTCTCCGAATATTCTGGATCACGCATCAGTTGCAGACGGGCCAGCAAGCCGCTTTCACCTGCTACGCTGTCCCACATGAGTTGCTGCATGCGCACTGTCGCGGCCATGGGGGTCGGTGCAGTGGAGCGGACATGGTCCAGTTTCCACTGCAGGCAGCGCAGGCGCTGTCGCCGCTGTGCCGGGGCCCGCTGAATGGCGGTTTCAAGGATATCATTCCTTTTGGCTTCAAAGGCCTGGGGGTTATTGCGGGCAAGTGCGGCCCAGCTATCAAAATCAAACGACGGGCTGGTGTGTAGCTCTGGCATGTGATGCTCCTGCGATGACCCGTGCGGCGGGTCCTTGTTGTTCTACTGGAGTCTGTTCACGCTAGCACAGGTTGTGCACAAATACGACGGAAATTTGACTATATAGACATATATGGCCGTATAAACAATTAGTTATGGATTTATTGATTGTGGATAAGTCGGTGGAAAAGCCGGTGACACGGTGTGTACTGGCGGGGGACGGACAGATCAGTGGGCCGGGACGGTGCGCTCGCTGGCCCAGTGACGCAGGTGAGCGATTTTTTCCGCCATGACCCGGGACAGTGGCCGGGTTTGCTCGATTTCTGTGCGGATGTGATCGGTATGCAGGACTGCCTGCTGTTCGCGGGCGAGATAGGTTGCAGCAACGATGGCCTGCTCGATCTCGGCCCCGGAAAAGCCCTCGGTGATGCTGGCCAGTGTCAGAATATCGAAATCGAGCGGCTTGCTTTCAAGGTGCTGAAGAATCGAGGATCCGGACGGTCGACGGGAACGTAATCAGTCATCGTCGCGTCGTACTGCCACGGATACCGTGTCCTCACCAGGATCACTTTCGGTGTGAAACTCGATCGGTCGGCAACACGCCGGGCAGTCCTCGATATAGTCCTGGCTGCCATCCGCCGGTTCGATGGCGGTTTCAAAGCATTCGCCGCAATAGGGACATTCAACGGACTTGAGCATTGTCACTCGTCTCCGGCAGCCAGTACTGCAGCAGTTCGTTAAGGTAGCGTTGCCCGAGTTCTGATGCGCGCAGGATGTTGTCCTCGCTCACCAGCAGGCCGGCATCAATCGCGGCATTTGCGGCGTCCTCTATCGTGGTAACGGGCAGGCCGGTGGTGGCCGTGAACAAGGCCGTGCTGAAGCCGGTATCCAGGCGCAATGCATTCATGACAAATTCCAGTGCCACATCATTCACTGTCAGTTCCTTGCAGGAAGAGACGAATGTTTTGGCATCCAGGTACTGTTTCGGGTGGCGAATTTTTGCCCGGCGGCTAATTCGCTGTGTTGCCGCGTTGGTGATTTTGCCATGCGCGCCGGCGCCGATGCCGAGATAGTCTCCGAACTGCCAGTAGTTGAGGTTGTGCAGGCACTGCCTGCCGGGTTGCGCCCAGGCCGAGATCTCGTAGCGCGCATAACCGTTTTTCTCGAGCAGGGTGCGCCCGGCGAGTTGCATGTCCCACAGCGCCGTGTCATCTGGTAACTGCGGTGGGTGGCGGTAAAACCAGGTGTTTGGTTCAATGGTCAACTCATACCAGGACAGGTGTGCCGGCTCGAGGTCGATTGCAGTGCGCAGGTCGTCAAGCGCCTGCGACTGTGCCTGTCCGGGCAGGCCGAACATGAGATCCAGATTGAAGTTGTCAAAACCGGTGTCATGCGCAGTCTCGGCGGCACGTATCGCTTCCCGGCCGGTGTGGATGCGGCCGATCCTTTCCAGTGAGTCATCCTGAAAGCTCTGTACGCCGATCGACAGGCGGTTGATGCCGGCCGCGCGGAAGCCCTGAAAGTGTTCGCGATCGACGCTGCCGGGGTTGGCCTCCAGGGTGATTTCCGCGTCCGGTTTTAATGGCACGCGTGCGCGTACGCCACTGAGCAGTTGCTCGATGGTTTCCGGTGCAAACAGACTGGGCGTGCCACCGCCGATAAAGATCGATTCCACCAGCCTGCCCCAGACTGACGGCAGTTCCTGCTCCAGATCAGCCAGCAGGGCGCTGCCGTAGGCCTGTTGCGGGATGCCGTTGGGCGCTTCGTGCGAGTTGAAGTCACAGTATGGGCACTTGCGCACACACCAGGGGGTGTGGATGTATAGCGACAGGGGGGGTGTGGCGGTGAAGTTGAACATGTCGCTGCAACTGTAGGCGCTTTGTTATGTGTCTGCAAAACAAAATCCCCGCAGAGTGCACCCCCCGGGGGCGGGGTGGATTAACGAACGTTAACCGGGCGCGGGACAGCTTATGCGGCGTTGACCGCCTTAATGAAGGCGGCAGGCTTGCCAAAGTAATAGCCCTGGGCGTAGTCGACCCCGATTCTACGTAGCAGCTCGGCGGTCTCGGCGTCCTCGACGAACTCTGCAATGGTCTTTTTGCCACTGGCGTGTGCGACCTCGTTGATCGAGCGTGCCATTGCCAGATCCACCGGGTCACGGGTGATATTGCGGATGAACTCACCGTCGATCTTCACATAGTCGACCGGCAGGTTTTTCAGGTATCCGAAGGAAGACAGCCCGCGCCCAAAGTCATCGAGTGCAAAGCGGCAGCCGATCGCTTTCATGCGCTCGATAAACTTGCGGGCCTTGGCGAGTTCGGTGATTGCCGCGGTCTCCGTGATCTCGAAGCAAAGAACCCCGTGCGGGAATTCGGCCTGCAAAACTTCTCTGTATATGAAGTTGAGCAGGTCTGTGTTGCTCAGTGACTGGCCGGACAGGTTGACCGAACAGACGCCCAGCGCGTTCAGTTCGGCGGGGTTGCTTTTCAGCCACGTGATGACCGTGTTGACAACCCAGCGATCGATGCGCGTAATCAGGTTGTAGCGTTCAGCGGCAGGCAGGAAGGTGCCAGGTGACACGAGCTGCCCGGATGCATCCTGCATGCGCAACAGGATCTCGTAGTGCTGCCCTTTGCTGTCTGCCTGTTGTAGCGGAATGATCGGTTGACGTACCAGCGAGAACAGGTCGCGGTCCAGTGCCATGTGCAGGTGACTTACACATTCCATTTCCTGATTCAGGCGTGTGAATTCTTCGTCGTCCGGATCGTAGACATGAACCTGGTTGCGCCCTGCATTCTTGGCGGCATAGCAGGCGGTATCGGCTGCGTTCATCAGGTCACGGGAAGTCCGGCCGTCGCCGCGAATCTCGACCAGTCCGATACTGGCCCCGATCCGGAACATCCGGCTTTCCCACACGATCTGCATATTCGCGATACGCTCACGGATACAGTTGGCGGTTCGCTGTGCATTGACGATGCCGCAGTTACGCAGCAGGATACCGAATTCGTCACCGCCCAGCCGTGCAACGCGGTCGCTGCTGCGCACTTCGCTGGTAATGGTTTCGGCAACCTGCTTGAGCAGCTTGTCTCCTACAAGGTGTCCACAGCTGTCATTAACTACCTTGAACTGGTCAAGATCCAGGTAACACAGTACGTGCATGCTGTTCTCCCAATCAGCTTCATCCTCGGCATCGCTGACGAAGGTGTCCAGTTTGTGGTCGAACTCGTGACGATTCAGCAGGCCTGTCAGGCTGTCATGCCGCGCCTGGTAAGAGAGTTGCTCGGACATCAGCTGCGCCTCGGTGACATCGAGCAGTTGCACGATGACCTGCTGGCTTCCGTCCTGTTCGTTGTGCAGCGCAGCAGCTGAAAGCAGGCACCATATCTCGCTGCCATCCCTGTGCTGGTAGCGCTGACGGATCTCGAAGCGACCGTTGTCGCTTTCGTGCAGCGCTTCAAGGCGCTGCAGGAACTCCGGTCGCTCATTCGGCATGAGCAGTTCCGGAAACCCCATACCCAGCAAATGGTCCTGTTCAAAACCGAGGATCTCGGCAAAGGTTGTGTTTACCTGGATGATCTGTACTGCCGCGTCGAGCAGGGCCATGCCGACTGGCGCGTTACCGAAGGCACTGCGGAAGCGTTGCTCGCTCGCCAGTTGTTCGGTGATTTTTTCGCGCAGTTGCTCGTTCACCTGCTCGGTCTGGGAGCGTGCCTCTGTCAACTCCTGCGTACGCCGATCGACCTCGTCTTCCAGGCGCTCAATCAACACCGCGAGCCTGTCGTTGAGTTGCGTGATCTCGTGTGGTCCGCTGGTGACGCCGGTGAAGCTGTCTTCACGCTCCATGGCATGTTCCACGGCCCGGGTAAGGTCCTGCACCGGGGTGCTTACCCGGCTGGTGGTCCACATCCACAGAACCAGGATGAGTGCACCGAAGGCCACTGCGGCCCCGATGCGCAGTCGCGTGGTACGGTATCGACTATGTACGAGCATGGCGTCGAATTGTTTCGCACGGGTGGTTGATATGTGCATCAGCGCACCCATTCCGACGACCAGCTTCGAGGCCTGTGTATCTGATTGCAGTAACAGTACTGCAAACTGTTGCTCCCGGTTCCCGCCGCTCAGCCGCGCGGCCTTGTCCAGCAGCGCCGCGATCCCGACCACCCCGTCACGAACGGTTTCGACCTCGTTATCCAGTCCCGACAGCAGGGGCTGGGTAGCCAGGTTGCCGAGTGTTTGTTTCAGAAACCGGACGTTGTCGGCGGCGCCGGCAAGCAGGTAGGTTTCGCCGGTGCCCAGGATGAGATCTGCCGAGATGAGAAACTGGGAGACATTGGCTGCGAAGTGCTCGAGCTGCGACCGGGTAACCCGGTTGTGTGCCTGCTCCGCTTCAATGCGCGCGTGCTCATCTTGCTGCCGGATGATAACGTATTCGACCAGGAACCCGCCCGCCAGGCAGATCAGGATCAGCAGGGTGATATAGCTGCGAATGCGCATGTGTCGATCAGTTACCGTCAGGCCACTATTCGATGTCGAGCGCGCGGCTGAGTAATCCGAGTTCCGTAGCCACGAGTTCCGCTGCACCGGAGCAGCTTTCGGTTGAGGGAATTGGCTGGTCGACGAGCCTTTCGAAAGCCGAGCGGGCCTCGTTGCTTGGCCAGGCTGCGAGGGGGTCGACGCCAAGGATGCGGCCTCCCTTGCTGAAGGCCCAGAAGAAGCGGCCACTCTGTCCGGCGGTAGCCCAGCTGGCACCGATTACCGTGCCCAGGTACACCCGGTCAGGGCCCAGCACGCGATAGGCAGAGACCGTGTCGCGCTGGACTGCGGATCGTCCGCCCGCCAGGGCCTTGTCGAGCTCGCGGATGGCCGCGGCCGGGTAGGTTTGCGATACCGGTTCGAGAGCCACCACCACGGGAAACCGCGCACTCGCTACCTGCCAGGCCTGAACCAGGGAAATCGAGTCGGGCCAGGTGCTTTGGGTTACCGCAATGGTCTTTGCGGCCGAGCGCACTATGGCGAGGGCGAGCTCTTCCGCACCTTCCGGTACCTTTATTTCTCCGGGTCGAAGGGCGTTACCGTCCGGCTCGAGCAGCTCCAGCAGTCCATCCAGGTCACGTCCTGCAATCTGACTGACAAATGCGGGATCTTTCAGGCTGGCACAGCTGGGGGCACGACAGCGCTGGAAACGGAAATCGTGGATACGCATATCCGATGTGAGTGACCAGACCAGCTCGACCAGGCCCCAGCGCCCGGGTTCGGAGCGGGCGTGGACAAATCCCAGTGGCTGGTCGGCGCGCAGCACCACGTACAGGGTGTGCTTGCCCAGTTCGTTGAAGTGCAGGGTGAAGGGCAAGCGCCCGGCAATGTCATCACGCACGTCGGGTCCGATGGTGCGGACGATGGATCGGTGGGAGTCGGCATCCGGGTACATCGCGGTAATTGCACCCACGGGGTCACGCAGTGCGCAGTAGGCCTCGGCCCAGCTGCTGACCGGCAGCGCCAGGCATATGGCGAGGAGCAGGGTGCACGTGAGTCCCCTGGTACACCCGTTCCGTCCTGTCATGGTTTTTTCTGTCATCTCTTTACCCTCTTTCAAAGCCGGTAGCGGGCTTGCAGCTGGAACTTGCCGGCCTCATCCTGGCCGTTTAGCTGCTCGAATGGTTCGATCCACTGTGAAGACAGCGACCAGTTTCGATCCGGTTCCCACGCCATCCCGAGTGTGGCGCTGCTTGATTCGTCCCACCCCGTGGCGGTGTCCGTTTGATAGTGGCGCAACTGCAGCCAGCCGTGCAGCGTTTCCATCGGGTTGCGCAGGGAAAGCTCGGCCAGTCCGTTGACGGTGTTCGTGTCGGCATCTTCACCAGCGGATACCTCGAGCAGGACTTCCAGAAGGCCCCGATACCAGGCCATGTCCAGGCCCACCCGTGTGCGCTCGATGGTGCCCGCACTATCCAGTATCTCGCCGCGCAGGAAGGACAGTCCAAAGATCAGGTTGCGATCACTACGGCTGCCGATGCGGCCGGCTACCAGGTAGGGATCATCGGTGCTGCGGATGTCGTTGCCCGATCCCCGGGATACGGCGATCTCGTATTCCAGCCGAGTGAGTATGCCGTTGATGGTCGCGCCCCAGTCGGTCTTGATGCCACGGTCCTTGAAGGTGAGTTGCCGAAGTGTGCCGTTGGTGTTGATATTCTGTTCCAGTCCGAACGGCACCTCGAAGTGCCCGACCCGGATGTTGAAGCGGCCCCGTGCCAGTGCCGTGTAGTTGAAATTGGTGATGCGCCAGACCAACTCCCAGTCGTCACCGTCAT
Source organism: uncultured Gammaproteobacteria bacterium (assembly GCA_965544015.1). Lineage (GTDB taxonomy): Bacteria > Pseudomonadota > Gammaproteobacteria > UBA9214 > UBA9214 > UBA9214. The sequence continues at coordinate 8,379 of CBEULV010000091.1, forward strand.
CAAAGAAATACGGGGGGTAGGTGTTGTTGTCGAGGCGCACCAGGTAGGACTGAAAAAGCAGTGTGCCGATGTCTCCGGACGGCCCGGTGAACACCTTGTGCAGGTCAAGCCCCAGTGCATACTGGCCCGACCAATCGTCTGTTCCTTTCATATAGCTGCCCCGCGTGGACAGATCGATCGTCCAGCGCAGGTTGTCGAAGCCGTATCCTCTGTTCTCCGGGGCCGCGCCTGCAGGTCCGGCCGCCACCACGGGGAGTACCAGGCTGGAGACGACCAGTACCAGGCAGGACAGGCCTGCCCTAACCCCATGAAGGGTAGAGGAAACACTCTTCATCGCTTTCCCATGGGCAATCCAGTCCCGCGGTTTCAATAGTCCGTTAACGGCGTTGCATGACTTATCTTAAATCAATAACTTACGGCGCCTGGCGGGTGGAC
>CBEULV010000092.1:0-8803 GCA_965544015.1 uncultured Gammaproteobacteria bacterium
GCAGATTACCGAATGGCGCACCCGGTCTGTCGACAGCCAGCTGAAACTTGTTGATACATACAGGAATGATGAACGCTCCGGCACGGTACTGGCAAAGACCTCGGAAGAGCTGTTTGCGCTGAAGCGCTACGAGAAGGCGCTGGAGGTGGCCAGCAGTGTTGTCTCCCGGAAGGGAAATACCGACAGCAAGCTGTCCAGGACGGCTTACGGTGTCATTGCACACAGCCAGTACGAACTGGGTAATTATGCCGAAGCCGAGTCCGGATACCGTGACCAGCTGAAATACATACCCAGGGACGACAAGGACTACGCCGTTGTCACAGAGCGCGTGGCGGCAACGGCCTACAAGCAGGGTGACATGGCACTGCAGGCCAACGACCTGAACCAGGCCATCGAGCACTTCCTGAGAATCAAGACGATTGCGCCGGATTCCGACGCGCGCGTGGCAGCCCAGTACGATGCGGCGACGCACATGCTGACCCTGGAGAGATGGAAGCAGGCCCTTGTTGAACTGCGTGAGCTGCGCGACAGGTTCCCGGAGCATGAGCTCACCGGGGATGTGTCGCAGAAGATTGCCTATGCCTATGAGCAGGATGAGCAGTGGAAGAAAGCGGCAGAGGAATACATGGCGATATACCGTAACCACGCGGACGCAAACGCCAGGCGGGATGCCCTGTTTATCGCCGCGGGCCTGTTTGAGAAGGCCGGCGATGATGCCGTTGCGATCGAGTATTTCAAGCGCTGGGCGCATGAATACGAAGAGCCGTTTGATAACCGGATGGAGGCGCGCTACCACCTGGCATCTCTCTATAAAAAGCACGATGACAAGGAGCGTCATCTCTACTGGCTGCGCAGGGTCATCGATGGCGACAGCAAGGCAGGGAACAGCCGCACCGAACGTTCCCAGTGGCTGGCAGCCTGGGCCAACGCTGAATACGGAGACTACTGGATGTGGGAATTCAACCGCGTGAAGCTGCGCAGCCCGCTCCAGAAGTGGATGCCGCGCAAGAGCGAGAAACTCGAAAATGCGCTGGACCGTTACAAGCAGGCCGCAGCCTTCGGGATTTTCGATATCTCGACCAGGTCCAGCTACAGCATCGGTGAGCTGTATGGTCGGTTTGCGCAAGAGCTGATGGATTCACCCCGGCCAAAAGGTCTTAATGCATCAGAACTGGAGCAGTATGAGCTCGTGCTTGAAGAGCAGGCCATACCGTTCGAGGACCTGGCCATGGAAATTCACCAGTCCAACATCCAGCACGCATGGAATGGTGAATACAACGAGTGGGTGGACAGGAGTTTTGCCGCGATGGCGAAGCTGTCGCCGGTACGTTACGGGAAACAGGAAATGGTGGCGAGTTATGGCCTCGGTCTCAGGTAAATACGGTATTACGCTGTCAGCAATACTGTCGGCCTCTTTTGTCGTCTCCGGCTGCAATGCCCTGATGACGGTAAAGCAGGCAGGCATTTCGGGAAATGATGCCGCTGTGGAGTCTGCACAGGAGGGTCAGCAGGTTGATGATGGACTGGCCCGGGATCGTAACGCCAGTAGCAGGGATGTGCCGGTTGAAACCGGCCAGCAACTCGAGCTGCCGTCCGGTACTGCCCCGCTGCCACGGCAGGTCTACAGCGCAAAGGGCGAGAAGGTGCCCTACGTGCCAGAGAAGAATCCCTATACGAGTGACACCACTCCGGTGCCAACGGAGTCAAGGGCGATGTTCGTCGCGGCCAGTGCGCAGCTCAAGAGGGGAGACCTGGCGGGCGCGCGGGCGAAATTCGGAAAGCTGGCTGACAAGTACCCGCACCTGGCAGGGCCATGGGTCAGGCTCGGTGATATTGCGCAACGTGACGGAAAACATGCCGAGGCGGCCGGGCACTATCAAAAGGCAATTGGCCTCAACAAAAAGAATGTCAACGCCTATATCGCCCTGGCCCTGGTACAGCGCAAGCAAGGGCAGTTCAATAGTGCCCAGAACACATATCTGGCGGCGCTGGACGTCTGGAAGGACTTTCCAGAGGCCCACCTCAACCTGGCAATCCTCTATGACCTGTATGCAAACAGGCCGGAAGCCGCGCAGAAACACTACGAGGCCTATTACTTTCTCACCGGGAAAAAAGACAAGTCGGTTCACAAGTGGCTGGTCGAGGTGAAGCACAGGACCGGTATTGAGGAAAGCTTTATCGACAACCCGCCGGCTGGCGTGGTGGGAGGACCGGCCGTCGAGATCGACAAGGCCAGCGTGGCATCAGGCCCGGAAAACCCCGGTTAGGTGCGGTATGAAATTATTATTTGACGGAGCAACTGTTATGAATCTCAGGATAACTGCTTTTTCATTCTGCCTGCTGGTGCACACAGCTTCGGTGGCCCAGGAAGATATCGACCTGGAAAGTACCTTTGTGGGTGACAGGGAGCAGCCGGCGGTCAGTTACATCACGCCCTGGAAGGCTCCTGAAGGTCCGGACAAGCTGTACCGTCCGATCAGGTCGATTTCAGCCAACGTCCTGGACCCGGTGGACCGGGACATCCTTTCCAGAAACATACAGTACTACAGCGAACTGTCACTGGAGGACGCAGCCGGGAGGTATTGAGACGATGGGTAACTGAACCGAGACATTCAAGCGAATACGTATTTTTATTTTTCTGGTGGTATTTAACGGGAGAACATCATGGATACCTACACATCTGTTACGACATTTTTCCAGTCAGGCGGTACGTTCATGTACCCGATTGCGCTGGTACTGATTATTGGTATGGCGATAGCCATAGAGCGCTGGCTATTCCTGAATAAGGCGCTTTTCTCCAACCAGAAGGCCTACAAGGAACTACTGCCCCTGCTGACCAGCAAAAACCTGATGCAGGTGCAGGAGTATGCAAACAACAGCCGTTCGGCGATTGCGCGCATCTTGCTGGCCGCGGTCGAGACCATGCAGACATCACCGCGCAGGGATGATGTCCAGTCTGCCATGCAGGAAGGCATCCTGGAGACGGTGCCGCGGCTGTCCAAGCGCACGAACTATCTGTCTGTGCTTGCAAACATCGCCACCCTGCTGGGTCTGCTTGGCACGATTATCGGCCTGATCGCGGCATTCACCGCCGTGGCGCAGGCCGATCCGGCAGAGAAAGCAACACTGTTGTCCGAGTCAATTTCCGTGGCGATGAATACCACGGCATTCGGGCTGATGGCCGCCATACCGCTGCTGCTGATCCACTCCGTACTGCAGAACAAGACAGTCGCCATCGTGGACAGTATCGAAATGGCAGGCCTGAAATTCCTCAACACGATGGTCAAGGGCCGTCAGGGCGCGGCAACGCGGACGTCTGATGCCTGAGTACCGCAAGGTGGTGACACATGTTTACTGACAGACGTGAATTCGAAGAGACGGATCTCAACATTACGCCCTTCATGAATCTCATGATTGTGCTGGTACCCGTGCTGCTGATCAGCATGGTGTTCAGTCACATCACGATCCTGCAGCTCAACCTTCCGGATCTGACCGGTTCGGTGACGCACAGCGCCGAGAAAAACCGCCAGCTGGAGGTGGTGCTGCGCAAGTCGAGCCTCGAGGTGTATTTTCCCAGCGGGGTGCTGGTAAAGAAGATCGAGGCGAAGAAAAAGGACGGTGTCGAGAAGCTGGACTTCGAGATGCTGTCCCTGGTGCTGCAGGAGATCAAGAAGCAGGAAAAGGACAAGTCCGACATGCTGCTGCTGTCCGAGGCGGATGTCAGCTATCAGTCGCTGGTGACCGCCATGGATACAGTCAGGGCATTCAGGACCATTGCCGCGACCAGTGCAGTCGAGGTTGAGCTGTTCCCGGAGATTTCGCTGGGTGATGCACCGCCCATGAGAGGTGATATATGAACCAGTCAGCCGCACAGCGCATGCAGCAGAACCACAAACGTTTGTTGCAGCCTGTGAAACTCAATCTTGTTTCGCTGATGGATATCTTCACCATCCTCGTTTTCTTCCTGCTGATCAACACGGGTGATAACGAGCTGCTGAAGAACAGCAAGCATATAAAGCTTCCTGACTCTGTTGCTGATACGCGGCCCGAGGCCACGGTTACCGTGATGGTGACCGCATCAGACGTCATCGTGGACGGCAGGCCGGTGGCGACCATGGAGGATGTGGTCAACAGTAACGGCGTGATACCGGGACTGGCAAAGGAACTGGATTACCTTGCCGCGAGCCGCACGGAGCTTAGCGCTGAAGAAAAGGCCAACGGCAGGGCAGTCACCATCCTGGGTGACCAAATGATCCCCTATGAAATTCTCAAGCGGGTCATGATGACCTGTGCGAGGTCCAACTATCGTGATTTATCCATGGCGGTTACACGCGTCGCGAATGCCGGCGGATAGAGGGTATACACGATGACGACAACAGCAATTGCATTTAACGGGTTCGTGCTTCCGTGGGAAGCAACGCGCAGGGAAGACGAGCGCTACAGGCGAATACTCAGGCGCCTGTTCCTGGCATTCCTGCTACTGGGCATAGTCTTTCCGTGGCTTCCGCTCCCGGAAATCGAGCGCGAACTGGAAAAAATTGAGCCGCCCGCAATAATGGCCAAGGTCATATTGCATTACAGGAAGCCGGCTCCGCCACCGACACCTCCCGCTCCCCAGCAGGCGCCGGAGAAGAAGTCGGTCAAGAAGGCGGCAGCACCTGCGCCGAAAAAGAAGGCAAAACCGGCCGGTAAGGCAGTCGCGAAGATGGGTGTGGGGGCATTCTCGAAACAGTTGCAGTCACTGCGCTCGTCGCTGGATGTGGCCAAGCTGCATGCCAGGAACACCAATATCAAGACCGGTGCAGCGGCCAGGACGTCGCGCTCCGTACTCGGGCGTGAGACGGCAACAAAGACCAGCGGTGGCGTGAACACCTCTGTAATGAACGGTAAGGGCGGCGGGACCCAACTGTCAGGACGCAGTGGTGTTGCAGTGGCCAGCCCGCTGGGCGACGGCGGTGGCGGTGGTGGCACTGGCAGCGGTAGTGGAACCGCCGGTGCCGGAGGCGGCGGGAAACACAACTCCTCGGTTGCCGGCGGGCGTGATATGGAGTCGATCCGCCGTGTTTTCGAGCAGCACAAGGGTGCAATCTACGCCATCTACAACCGTGCGCTGCGCCGTGATCCGGAGATCAGGGGCAAGTATGTATTCCATATTGTCATCGAGCCCAGTGGAGAAATCTCCAGTATTAAACTCGTCATCAGTGAACTCGGTAACGGCGGTCTGGAACATAAGCTGCTGGCGCGCATTCGTGGAATCGATTTCGGACCCGAAGATGTCCTGGCTACTCCCGTGAACTACAAATTCGATTTTTTGCCGAGTTGATCACACCAGAGAACCGATCAGGATCATATCCTCAACACAAGCAGACTGTGGCCAGGCAATTCGTATGGCGATGTGCCGGGTGGTGCATGCAGGATCATTCTCGAGTGAGGATGCAGGAGGTGCCGGATGAAGGTACACAACAACAAATGGGTTTTTGTTACAGCCGTGCTGATTGCGGTTAGCCTTCTTGCCGGCTGCCAGCAGGAAGGATTGACCGGTGAGGAAGGTGTGATTGAAGACCGCCCGTTTGCCTACATTGTGCGGGATTTTCCGGTCATGGGGGATACGTCTTCCATCGACAGCCGGCCGCCGCTGGATCCGCGCGCACCCTACCAGTTCAACCCGGGTGCCAGGCTGAATGTGCGCGACAGGATTGCGCTGACTTCCAATGAAGTGGACATTCTGGCCGGCTACTTCGGTGGCGGGGCATACGACGTGAAGGACCTTTCTGTATCCCCCGATGGCGAACGTATTGCCTTTGCCGCACACGGTCCGGAAGGCAATGTGCAGCACAGCAGCTGGAATATCTATGAGTACAACTTCAGCACCGGGCAGATCCGCCGTTTCCTGGCAGAAGATGAGCTGGCCAATGACGGGCAGGATACCAATCCCGCCTATACCAACGACGGGCGTATCGTGTTTTCCTCGGACCGCCAGATGTCAACGGGTGATTACCGGCTTGCTGATCGCAGGGAATACATAGGCGATTTCAGCGAACCGGCCTCTTTGCTGCATGTCATGCAGCCGGATGGCAGCGAGATGGTGCAGATTACCTTCGGTGCCTATCACGATATCGAACCGAACACCACGGATGACGGGCAGATCGTGTTCATCCGCTGGGGCCGTGAATATGAAACCCTGTACGACTGCACAGATGCAAACATCGATGACCCGGATTTCAGCACACATCCACACGGTGGCGGTTTTGGGCACGGTAACGGTAATGGTTTCCCCCCGGGACTGGACGAACCCAAGGACTGGACAACCGACGACAAGTGCGGTGCGTCGGTCGAAGGTAACACAACCGAAACACGGACCTTTATCCAGGACATACTGAGCCTGTACCGCATTGCACCCAGTGGCGGCAACCTGCATCGCTACTTCGGCAGCCTCAACGAGGCGGCAACCGACGCGTCCTTCATTCACTACATGGATCCGATCCCGATGAATGACGGCAACCTGATCACTATCATGCGTCATATCTACAACCCTGTGTATGGCGGCGACGTGGTGAAGATCAACAGCAACAATTTCTACGCGGTCGGCAAGCCCGTCGATGACACCATCACGGGAGAGGCGGAACAGTCAATGACGCCTGGCCTGGTCAATTTCTATCCTGCCCAGGTCTCGCCGAACGGGTGGTACAGCGCAGTATTTCCCTACCGCGATGACAGTGGCCGCCTGCTGGCGGGTTGGGCGCATTGCCTCATCAACAGCGGAGACGTCAGCAGTGTCTGCACGGGCAGCTCGACGACAGAAGAGTTGTCAGCTCCGCAGTACGGGATCTGGACGATCGATCCGGCACAGAATACCCGGCTGCCGGTGGTCCAGAGTGAAACCCAGGCGCTGTATACCGATATCGTCATCGGCGAGTACAACGAGCAGGCACTGGACTACCAGAGTCCGGGTACGGATTTCCTGATCGATGACGGGTTTGGTGCCTTCCATATCCTCAGTGTCTACGACATGGACGGACAGGACATGGCCGAACCGGAGGGCGGCATCACGGTATTGCGCGATCCGTCCGTTACGACGCCGGATGACCGCTCGGAGCGCTTTATCCGTGTGCTCACCCGTCGCAACATGCCCAGTGAACTGGAGCAGGCCATACTCGACAGTCCAGTGCTCAATCCCACCGACGGCAGTGGTCCGCAGATGGGTCTGCGCCCGGTGCTCGGCTCGGGTGGGCGCGACCTCTACGATATCCTGTCCTACGGCATGGTTGAGCCGGACGGTTCGGCCATCATCCAGGTGCCGCACGATACCTATTTCACCTTCGAGATAGTCAACAAATATGGCAAGCGTGTGAACCTGATTGCCGAGCCCGGTTATAACTATAACTATCTGAACCAGCACGACAGCCCGCTGCTACTGGAGAACGGCGAGTTCCGCGAATGCAACGGCTGCCATGACCCGGCCAACGATATCCCGCATGCACGGTCGGATATCCAGCTAGCATCGGCCAATCCGGGGGCGCCGGGCAGCGGTTTGCCGTTCCCGAATGCCAACCCGCAGATCCTGGCTGTCAACTATCAGGACACTATGGCAGAAGCCCTGGCCTTCAAACTCGGGACCGTGGTCGGAGGTTTAGGCGACGTGTTCTACGAGGACTACTGGACCAACCCGATTACCGATACGCTGGCACCGTCCTTCACATACAGCTACGGCGCGCTGAATACGCCTGTTCCGGTCAACGATCCGGCCTGCCTGGATACGTGGACCAGCAACTGCAAGATCACCATCAATTACCTGGAACACATCCAGCCGATTTGGAACCTGTGCCGCCCGAATGTGGACACGCAGTTGGACATGAAGGCCTGTGTCAGCTGCCACGACAAGGCGGACAGTGATCACACTGACGACTGTCCGAATAAAGGTGGCGATGGTGGCGACATGGAACTCACCGGTGATCTCGACCCGTGGAACCAGGGGGAAGTCGCCTCCTATGTGCAGCTGTTTGAAGCCGATTACTACCTGATGATTGCTGAGAATGAATGGGTCAAGGTGGATGGCGCGGATTGTGACACGATCGAAGGTGATCTTTCTGTCGACCCGCCGGTCGGCACCTGCTTCACCCGGCGCCTGATGAGTGCGCGCGGTGCGATCGCGAGTGCGCGCTTCTTCCGGCTGTTCGACGACGATCCCGATGATGATGCCTATGAAGTTGAGTCCATCGACCCGAACACCGGCACCAAGAAGGACCTGTCCTTCCACAATGGTATGCTAACGCTCGATGAACTGCGGCTGATTGTCGAGTGGCTGGATACAGGTGCCCATTATTTCAACGATACTGAGAAATTTGTTTTGCCGGTGCCTTGATACATTCCGCACGCCGTAATGTTCAGGCATATTTTCCCCAGCTCTTTGGCTGGCCAGGGACTGCCCGGGCGCTGCTGGTTGCCATGGCAGTACCCACCGCCAGAATGCCGGCGATTGTTGCATGTAACACAGGGTTTCCCGTTTTCATTGTCGTTCTCCTCTGAAGGTCGGATCTGGCCAGGGATGGCCATTACTTCATTGGACGATCCCGCAGGCGGTTTGATTGCAGCGGTTTTTTTGGCTGCAGTGTTATGCGGGTATGAGAACCTCCTTTGGCAGATGTGTTTCGCAATCCCTGTTTATTTCAGAAAGAACCGGGTTAGAGGATTTTTTGCGTAAATTTTGCGTACATGAGTCCTGCACAGTTGTGCATTGTCGTGCATATATGGCAACGGGCATCCACGTAGGTTATTGAAAGATGAGGGTCAGATAAACTATCTT
>CBEULV010000093.1:0-8756 GCA_965544015.1 uncultured Gammaproteobacteria bacterium
ATAGACAGGAAAAAACAATTATTCCCCGCTACCCCACCCACGCGCGCGCATTGCGGAACATGCGCAGCCACGGACCATCCTCGCCCCACTTTGCCGGATGCCAGGAATGGGTAAGTGTACGGAACACGCGCTCCGGGTGCGGCATCATGATGGTGATGCGGCCATCTGCCGTGGTCAGGGCGGTAATGCCCAGCGGTGAGCCGTTCGGGTTGGCCGGATACTGCTCGGTCGCCTTGCCCTGGCCATCGACATAGCGTGCCGCCACCAACCCGCTGTCCAGCACCCCGGCGGGATTCTCTGCACCGAAGTCCGCACGGCCCTCGCCATGCGCCACGGCGACCGGCAGGACCGAGCCGGCCATATCGCTAAAGAAGATCGAGGGCGTGGGCAGGATTTCCAGTTGCGAAAAGCGCGCCTCGAACTGCTCCGACTTGTTCCTGACAAAACGCGGCCAGTGCTGGGCGCCGGGAATGATTTCCTTCAGGGTCGACAGCATCTGGCAACCATTGCAAACACCCAGCGAAAAGCTGTCACTGCGCTCAAAGAAGGCGTGGAAGCTGTCGCGCAGCTCGGCATGGAACAGCACCGACTTGGCCCAGCCCTGTCCGGCGCCCAGCACGTCACCATAGGAAAAGCCGCCACAGGCGGCCAGTCCCTGGAAGTCCTCCAGTTTCATGCGCCCGGACAGCAGGTCGCTCATGTGCACATCGACGGCGTCAAAACCGGCACGGTGAAACGCCGCGGCCATCTCGATCTGGCCATTGACACCCTGCTCGCGCAGGATCGCCATGCGCGGGCGTATGCCGCTGGCGATAAACGGTGCGGCAATATCCTGCTGTGCATCGAAACCGACCACCGGGCTGATGCCACGATCGGCCGTATCCAGCAGCGCGTCGAATTCCTGTTGCGCGCAGGCCGGGTTGTCGCGCAGCGTCTGCATGCGGTAGGTGGTCTCCGACCATGCGCGTTGCAGGTCGACGCGTGTCTCGGACAACAGGGTGGTACCGTGAGCGGAAAATGCTACCTTGTCATCCGTATTCAACTTGCCGATTACATGTACCACGTCGCCCAGTCCGTGGTCGTTCAGTACGGCCATTACCGCCGCGCGGTCGGCGACGCGCAGCTGCACCACCGCGCCCAGCTCCTCCGCAAACAGCGCGGCAACCGGGTCATCGCCGCAACCGGACAGGTCAACCGAAACACCGGCGTGACCGGCAAAGGCCATCTCGCACACGCAGGCCAGCAGGCCGCCGTCGGAACGGTCGTGATAGGCGAGCAGCAGGTTCTCGTTATTGAGCGCCTGGATCGCGCCAAACAGGCCCTTTAACAGGGCAGCATCATCGACATCCGGCGCAACACTGCCTACCTGCTTGTATACCTGCGTCAACGCCGAGCCACCAAGCCGGTTACGGCCCTGCCCGAGGTCGATCAGCAGCAATGCTGTCTCGCCCGCGTCGGTTTGCAGCTGCGGGGTCAGCGTCTTGCGCACATCGCGCACCGGCGCGAATGCCGAGACAATCAGTGACAGCGGCGCAGTCACCGCCTTGTCGGTGCCGTCCTCATGCCAGACGGATTTCATCGACATGGAATCCTTGCCGACCGGGATGGCAATGCCGAGCGCCGGACACAGCTCCGCACCAACCGCCTGCACCGTTTCATACAGAATGGCATCCTCGCCCGGGTGTCCGGCCGGCGCCATCCAGTTTGCCGACAGCACGATTTTGCCAATGGCATCGATGCTGCTCGCCGCGATGTTGGTAATGGCCTCGCCCACGGCCATGCGGCCGGAGGCGGCACCGTCCAGCAACGCCAGCGGCGTCCGCTCTCCCAGCGCCATTGCCTCGCCGGTCACCGCCTGGTAATCCGATGCACTCACCGCCACGTCCGCGACCGGCACCTGCCACGGACCGACCATCTGGTCGCGTGCAATCATGCCGGTGACCGAACGGTCACCGATGGTAATCAAAAAGGTCTTGCTGGCCACCGCCGGCAGGTGCAATACGCGGTACGCGGCATCACGCACATCGATGCCGGCTGTCGCAAACGCGGTGCGCGTGACCGTCACACGCTGCACATCGCGCAACATCTTCGGCGGTTTGCCCAGCAGCAGACTCATCGGCAGGTCGATCGGCGAATTGTCAAAATGGCTGTCGCTCAACACCAGCTGCGGATTCCCGGTCGCGGTGCCCAGCACGGCAAACGGGCAGCGCTCGCGCTTGCACAGGGCAGCAAATTCCTCCATGCGCTCCCTGTCAATCGCCAGCACATAACGTTCCTGTGATTCATTGCACCACACCTGCATCGGCGACATGCCGGAATCGTCATTCGGTATGGCGCGTAATTCAAAACTGCCGCCGCGGCCGCTGTCGTTGACCAGTTCCGGCACTGCGTTGGACAGGCCGCCGGCGCCGACATCATGGATCGACACAATCGGGGTGTCGCCACCCAGCGACCAGCAGGCATCGATCACTTCCTGGACACGGCGTTCCATCTCCGGGTTGCCGCGCTGCACCGAGGCAAAATCCAGGTCCTCGGCACTCGTCCCACTGGACATCGACGACGCCGCGCCACCCCCCAGGCCAATCAGCATGGCCGGCCCGCCCAGCACGACAATCGGCGTGTCGGCCGGTATCTCGCCCTTCTCCACGTGCTCGGCGCAGATCATGCCGGAACCGCCGGCCAGCATGATCGGCTTGTGGTAACCGCGCAGCTCGGGACCCTGCGCGCCTTCCACCTGTTCCTCAAAGGTACGGAAATAACCGCACAGGTTGGGGCGGCCGAATTCGTTGTTGAAGGCGGCCGCACCAAGCGGCCCCTCGATCATGATATCCAGCGCAGAGACGATACGCGCCGGCTTGCCATGGTCGGTTTCCCAGGGTTGCTCGAAGCCCGGAATGCGCAGGTTGGATACCGAAAAACCGCACAGGCCGGCCTTGGGCTTGGCCCCGCGCCCGGTGGCCCCTTCGTCACGTATTTCACCACCGGAGCCGGTCGCGGCACCCGGGAACGGGGATATTGCCGTTGGATGGTTATGGGTCTCGACCTTGATGACCAGGTGCGCCGGCTGGTCGTGCGGCAGATAGCGGTGCGTGCCGGGTTCGGGGAAGAAACGCTGTACGTCGTAACCCTCCACCACGGCGGCGTTGTCACTGTAGGCCGACAGGACGCCCTCCGGACTGTGCCTGTAGGATTCGCGAATCATGTCAAACAGGCTGCTCGCCTGCGCCTCGCCGTCGATCACCCAGTCGGCATTGAAGATCTTGTGACGACAGTGCTCCGAGTTGGCCTGTGCGAACATCATCAGCTCGATATCAACCGGGTTGCGTCCCAGCGCGGTAAAATTCTCGACCAGGTAGTCGATCTCGTCGTCCGACAGCGCCAGCCCGAGATCACGGTTGGCGTTTTCCAGCGCCTGCCTGCCACCATCGAGCACATCGATACGTTCACACGGTGCCGGCACGGCATGCCGGAACAGCGCATCAGTGTCATCGACATCGAACAGCACCGCCTCGATCATGCGGTCATGCAGCAGTGGCAGGATGGCGGCGCGTTGTTGTGCATCCAGTTCCCCGCCCGGCACATCCAGCGTGTAGATGATGCCACGCTCAACACGGCGCACCTTGTCCAGTCCGCAGTTGTGCACAATGTCGGTCGCCTTGCTGGACCAGGGTGAAATGGTGCCCGGACGCGGCACGACAATCAGCGCAACACCTGGCAAGGCCGCGCTCGACTGTGCAGGCCCGTAGCTGAGCAGTTTTTCCAGCACGTCCTGTTCGGATGCCGACAACGGCGTATCCAGCTCGGCGATATGCAGGTAGTCGGCACTCAGTCCGGCGAGGTCGGGCAGCTGCTCGCGGCATTGCGAGAGCAGTTTCCCGAGACGGAATTCGGAATGGGCAGGGCAACCGCGCAGGTGCAGCATCTGGGCTCCGGGAACTGAGAAATTCAGGAGCGGGGAATGATACTGGATGGCCCCGGCAATGTCAGCGGACAGACCTGGAGAAGCATCAATTCTCACTGAAGGAGCAATAAAAGCCTCGCGCAAAGCCGCAAAGGCGCAGAAAAAACCGGATTAATTGCCACACGACTACATGGACGATGCACATGGATGTGCAAGTGTCGCGGAAGGCATGGAAGCCGTGAGCGACTGCAGGAGGTAGAGTAAACCTTCCGCGTCCTGCTCACACCCCTCACCTACATCCCTGTAGGCGACGCATGGAGCAGTTACCGAGAGGACACAGAGATACACAGGAGTCCTGAAGGGAAAGAGAATTTCTCTGTCTGCTCCGTGCCTTCTATGGTGATTGTTTTGGTTTTCTTTGCGCGGGTCTTTTTTTCCGGTTGCGACTACCTCGCTAATTCGCATCACTGCAGGCAAAGGGACTCCTGCAGATAACGGGGAAAACTACACAATCTCCCGCCAATCGAGGCCATCATCCTGGTCGGCGATACCGATCCAGTCGTGCTCGCAATCCAGGGTGTCCGCCAGCGCCGCGCGCGCCAGCTCCGGGCGGTTGTTCTGCTCACTGAGGTGGGCCGCGACCACGTGCTGCAGCCGGGACTGGTCCAGTTGAGCCAGCAACTCAGCGGCCTGGTCATTACTCAGGTGACCGAGCGGGCCGCCGACACGGCGCTTCAGCGCGGCTGGATAGGGTCCGTCGGCCAGTATCCCGGCATCATGATTGCATTCCAGCAACAGGGCATCGCAGGCATCCAGCTGCTCCACGATGTGTGGCGTCATGCGACCGGTATCGGTCAGTACACCCAGCCGGCGCGCGCCGTCACCGAAGCTAAACTGGCAGGGCTCACGGGCATCGTGCGGAACGGGAAAGGGCTGCACCTGCAGATCCGCCACCGAAAACAGATCATGCGCATCGAAATGACGCACCTCGGGCAGGTCCTGGTCGCGCAGCGTCTGCCAGGTGCCGCGTGTCAGCCATACCGGCAGGCGGTACTTGCGCGCCAGGGGTGCAATGCCGCGCACGTGATCGCCATGCTCGTGGGTTACCAGCAAGGCATCGAGCTGGTCCGGAGTGCGCCCGAGGCGTGCCATGCGCCGCTCGGTTTCACGACAGGAGAAACCGCAGTCCAGCATTACCAGCGTGTTACCTGATTCGACCAGTGTGCCATTGCCGCGACTGCCACTGCCGAGAGAGGCGAATTGCATGCCTGTTCTCAGCGCAGTTGTTCTTCCAGCAGTGTCAATATGCGTTTCGCCGTCGGCGTGGTATCGCGCACGCCCTGGCTGTTGTTCACGATGACATTGGTGGTCGGGCCATTGGCCTGCAGTTCGATGCGATACTCGGTTGCATCCCCCTTGTCATCCGAAGACCAGAACGCCAGCTTGCTGAGCAGACCCTTTTCGTCCTGCTCAGCCAGCGGATCGTTATAGCGCACGTAGTAGGTCCCGGTGGAACGGTCACGGTCCTCCACGGTGAAGCCGACCCGGTCCAGTGCCACGCCGGTACGGCGCCATGCGCGCGAATAATCTTCCCTGATAACCAGCATGCTGCCGCTGCTATCGCTGACCAGATGGGCGCGTGCCTGTGTTTCCGTGCGCTGTGCCAGCAGGGTCTGCGCCTTCTTTTCCTCGACACCCAGGAACACCAGCATGCGCTTGAGCATTTCCGCTTCCAGCTCCGGATCGGACTCGCGCGGCTGCCAGACCGGGGTACTGTCGATCGGACCGCCCGTGAGCACTTCCTCGACACCCCGATGGGTCAGGAACACCTCCGTCGTGCTGTCGCCCAGCCCCCGCTCCAGACGCACGCGGTACTTGTCGCGGGTGCCGGCCGAGTAAACGGCATCCAGCGCCTTGCCGATCACCTTGCGCACCGGACCCAGCGGAATATCGGCACGATTCTCTGCCCACTCGGTTTCCAGGATGCCCAGGCGCGGGTCCTCGATCCGGATCAGAAAACCCTCCTGCAACCAGAACTCCCTGACCCGCGGCCAGACCTGCTCCGGCGTGCCCTGCACCACCAGCCATTGCTGGTTCCCGTCACGCTCCACGCGCACGCCAGTGCTGTCCGGCAGTACGCCGGCGGCGTCACGCGACGGCTGCGTTGCACCAAACTCCGAGTAACTGGTACTGGCTGAACCCAGCGACGCCGGCGCGTCGTTGATCGTGCTGGACGATAATTCCGGCGGAACTTCCAGGGTATCAATGGCCTTGCTCTTCTTGTAGTCGATCTTGTCGCGCCCCGGCGCAACCTTGTCCATCAACCCGCAAGCCGTCAGCGCCAGCACGGCTGTGACTGTCAAGACAAGGGTTCGTGCCATCGATTTCTGCTGCATATCGTTATCCTGCGATCTCCAGTACACCGGCCTGCACAAGCGCCTGCCGGATAGTTTCACGGTGCTGTTCTGCCAGCGGTGTCAGCGGCAGACGGATGCCTGCCGGAATCATGCCCATTTCATACAATGCCCACTTGACCGGAATCGGATTGGATTCGAGAAACAGGGTCCGGTGCAAGATATCGAGCCGATCATTGATCGACGCCGCACGTTCACGATCACCGGCCATGGCGGCAGCGCACAACTCGTGCATTTCAGCCGGCGCAATATTGGCGGTAACCGAAATGTTGCCCTTGCCACCCAGCAGCATCAGCTCCATGGCGGTGGCATCATCGCCACTGTACACAACCATGCGATCTCCGCAACGCTGCATGATATCGCGCGCCCGCCCGAGGTCACCGGTCGCTTCCTTGATGCCGACGATGTTATCGACATCCGCCAGTCGTTCAACGGTTTCCGGCAACATGTCACAGGCGGTACGACCGGGCACATTGTACAGAATCTGGGGCACTGGCACGGCCTCGGCGATGGCTCTGTGATGCCGGTAGAGACCTTCCTGGGTGGGCTTGTTGTAGTACGGGGTCACCAGCAGACAGGCGTCGGCACCGGCCTGATGTGCACAGCGGGTCAAATCGATGGCCTCACGGGTTGAGTTCGCACCGGTACCGGCAATTACCGCGATGCGGCCGGCAGCGATCTCGACCGTACGCCGAATCAGGCGGCAGTGCTCTTCCTCGTCCAGGGTGGCAGATTCCCCCGTGGTACCAACGGCAACCAGCCCATCAGAACGGTTCTCGACATGAAAATCTACCAGCCGCTGCAGGCTGTCATCGTCGATGGCGCCATCCTCCTGCATGGGGGTGACCAGCGCCACTATACTGCCCTGAATCATTACCGGATTCTCCACACCCGAGTCGAGGTGGACATGGTACTGACGCCACCCTGCACTGACAAGGTAATCATTGATTACAGGCGGGATTTCAGCACCTGCTACAGGTAAAAATGCTAGACTTGAACGGCGCAGGCAGAATCACCTGCATGACGTCCGGGATATCTCCAAGATGAAAGAAAGTTCCAGCACCAACACTCACCAACTGGTGCTCGCCGCACTCGGAGAGGACAAGGCCGGCATCATCGACGAACTCTCCCGCTGCGTCATGCACAGCGGCTGCACCATCAGTGACAGCCGCATGGCGGTTCTGGGCGGCGACTTCGCCCTGCTGCTGCAGGTCGCCGGGAACTGGAACAATGTCGCCAAGCTGGAGAACCAGTTGCCGGGTATCGAGACCCGACTTGGCCTGACTATCACCGCACACCGTCCCGTTGCCCGTGAAAGTAGCAAGGATCAGCTGCCTTATGCAGTTGATGTTGTGGCACTCGACCAGCCGGGCATCGTTCATAATCTCGCCCGGTTCTTCTCGCAACGACAGATAAACATCCAGGAGATGGTTACCACGGGTTACCCGGCCGCCCATTCCGGCACACCCATGTTCTCCGTGCACATGATTATCGAGATCAGTGCCAGCGTGCAAATCGCCACTCTGCGCGAGGATTTCATGGAATTCTGCGACCAGCTGAATCTCGATGCGGTCATGGAGCCGGTAAAGGGTTATCAGTAAACGGCGTAAGGAACAGACAAAATATGAGCAAGGTCAAGGTTGGCAAAAAGGTACCGGACTTCAAACTGCCGGCAACCGGCGAACAGGATATCGCGCTGTCAGATTTCACCGGCAAGCGCGTGGTCGTGTACTTCTACCCGAAGGACAGCACGCCCGGCTGCACTACCGAGGGCCAGGACTTCAGGGACAGCATCAATACCTTCCGGCGCCGCAAGACCGTGGTACTGGGCATTTCGCGCGACAGCGTTAAATCACACGAGAATTTCAGGTCGAAGCAACAGTTTCCCTTTGACCTGTTGTCCGATGCAGAGGAAAAGGTCTGCACACTGTTTGACGTGATAAAGGAAAAGAACATGTACGGCAAAAAGGTTATGGGCATCGAACGCAGCACCTTCCTGATCGATGAAAAGGGGGTGCTGCAACGCGAATGGCGCAAGCTGAAGGTGCCGGGGCATGTCGACGAGGTGCTGGAAGCGATCAACGAGCTTTAATAAAACCATCGCGCTCGCGGAGCGCTCCTGCAACAATGAGGCACGTTTGCAGGAGCGGAACTTGTTCCGCGAAGAGGTTCGCGCAGTTCGTGCAGTGAACTGCGCTCCTACCGTGAAAGACACGATTGTGGGAGCGGATATCGTCTGCGATGTTTATTCTTCCGGCATAATCGCGCTTGATAAGCGCTCCTACACCAATAGAAACCCCTGTAGGAGCGGAACTTGTTCCGCGAGGCGGTTCGCGCAGTGAACTGCGCTCCTACGCAATAAGACAAATCTGTAGGAGCGGACCGCGTCCGCGAACCATCACACTCCGTCGTTCCCGCGAAGGCGGGAACCCAGCCAGCAA
>CBEULV010000094.1:0-8592 GCA_965544015.1 uncultured Gammaproteobacteria bacterium
TCTACCTCCTTATGCGAAATTTAAAAGCTCTTCTGATTCAATAATAAGTGTAGTGCATGCAAAGGCAGACTGCTTCAGGGGGTCAGAGTACTTGAACAATAATTCATGATGGGGCCGCTTGCTTACAACCATTGCTGACGCATATCAGCAATCTGCAAGTCCTGGGCCTCTTCGCACAGCTGACGGACCCTGGCCATCTCCGATTCCAGCTGTCGTCTGTCACTACCAAGGATACAGACAGCGATTACCGCCCGCTGCCACTTGTCCTGATAGGCCACCTCGGCAACCGAGGCGTTGAAACGGGAACGCAGACGATCCTTCAGACCGCGCACGGCACTGCGCTTGTCCTTCAGGGAACGGGCCCATGGAATCATCAGTTCGATGGTGAGCAGGGAGATGGAAAGGTCTGGGTCAGACACGGTATCGACAGGCGGACTGTGGCAGGCACTCTATAAATTCAGGGGACAGTATACCTAATTAAACCAGTCAGACCCTGTTGTACAATCTCCACTTCCGGCCAGGCCGTGCGGGCGTTCAAGCACTATAACCCCTTGAAATCATGAGGGGTAATCAATAGAGTCCGACCCCATTGATTCACACGCACCTCGCACTTTTGTCCAATATCGCCGGGCTATCCGAAGATGATGTAATGAACCTTACATTCTAATGACCTGTGCCGCAGCCGGGACCACCTGCACCCGCCATCCAGGCCGGCGCAGGAGAAAGTCATATGAACAGACGATTGACCGGCACAGTGATATCCCTCTTGCTGTCACTTCCTGCCCAGGCGGATGAGCGGATGACCAGGGAGCAAATTCAGCAAATTATCCGTGCCACAGATTCGGCAGCGATGAACCGCGACACGCTAGCCATTGGAATGTACCTGGGTGACTCGTTCGAAAAGATCATCGAGTTTGTCTACAAGCAAAAATGGATGGCCAAGGTGAGACTCGACAAGGTTGAATACCTTGAGCTGATTGACGTGGGCTGGGCAAACGTCGAGGCATATGACTATCAGCGCAATGACACTGTGATTCATGTCATGCCGGACGGCTTAAGCGGGGAGTCATACTCGACGATAACCGAGAATTTTGTTCAGGACGGCGAGAATATCACCAGCCGGTTCCGCGAATCCGCCACCTACGCATTGGAAAACGGGTGGCCGGTCATCACAAACATCAGCGGCCACACGCTGGTCGGCGATACGACACCGGAATGGCTGGAACAGCAATCCGAAGCTGATCCGGCTGAAAATACCCCCTGAGACCTGACCTGCAGGAGCGCTTCGCAAGTGCGATCCTGATGTAAAAATGACCGGGGACGCGTTCCACCCCTGCAGATCTGTCTTATTGTTGCATGAGCGGATCTCATCCGCGATATAGCCCGGCGTCATTGTTCCCGCGCAGCTTGCCCCATTTACTTTCACGTCGTCCCCTGTGCGACGCACATGGATGTGCAAGTGCCGTGGGAGGCATGGAGAAGGTGAGACCGGGAACCGGTCGAGAGGCTGGCCCGGTCTATGCCCGTAGCAACAGCCGAGAGCGGCCAGGCGGGGACCCAGCCCCAACAAAACAGATCGCGCTTGACAGGCGCTCCTACGTCAAGCCACCCCCTACCGTCGTCCCCGTGGAGGCGGGGACCCAGCTCATAAAAGAGCACCGCCCCAATACATTGCCGTCATTGCGACGACTACATGGATGTACGACTACATGGATGTAGGAGGTAGAGTAACGCATGGAGCAGTTACCGAGGAGGTAGAGTAAAGCATGGAGCAGTTACCGAGGAACGCAGTGACGAAGCAATCTCCAAATGAGTGCGCACGAACCAAGAAGGAAGCAGACCCAAGCGCCTGTTATTCCCTGTATTTTCATAGAATTATGACTGCATACGACCTCAGTACACTAGACGCAGCCACCCGCTGCCACCATGCTTAAACCATGATGAAAAAAGCCAACCCAAAGACAATGCTTGCCATCATTGTGTTCGCCTGCACACTCGCTGCGGGGCCGGCCAATGCCGGGTATATGGACTTCACGGCGGATTCACTCCGGGTTGAAGATACCGGCGGTTGTTGAACGCACGCCACGAGGCTTCAAGGGGTCAGAGTACTTGAACATGTTCAAGTACTCTGACCCCTTGAACTGACAGTCTGACGCGCTGTTACCTGATATCAGCCCGGCGGGGAACAAGCCTTGAAGACTTCTTGAATATCCATGCCACAGCGAAGCCGGCCATTGTTGAATGATCGGTTTCCATCAGTGGGCCGTCATCAAATACAGCACCTGACAGATTGTCATAACGGATAAACCCACCCATCCAGACACGATTAAAGCGGCGGCTCAGACTGGCAACAACCACTGTGCCACTGTAACCACCCGATGCTCTGTATGCAGGACGCGATGCAGTCTCATGTACCGGGTCTACCTCATAATAATAGGCATGATACTTTTTATCGCCAAACAACGGTCCCAGGCTCAGGCCTGCATCCCAGCCCCCAAACACATCGTCACTGTCCAGTTTAAGGTGTGGATTAAAGATCCACCCCACTTGCTCGGCACTGCTTAAATCTGTGGCAATCACGGAGCGCACCGGCAGCTTTAGTTTCAACGTGGATTTGTGTGAGGGTCTGTCGAGTAGCACATTCAGAGAAGGCCCGATTTCCAGGATCGGATCAAGATCCGGCATGCCACTACGGACATCACTCTCATCACTCTTTACAGGAATGGCCCCGTTAACACTGATATTAATTTCCAGGCGATCCGTATCGAATAATCGGGCCCTCATTCCGTCACGATCAATTCTCAGAAATTCGCCTCGATAAACCAGGTACGGGAAAGGTAATAAATAATATTGCTGGTCATCTGACCCCCGGTAAGCCGGGTAGGTGCTTGGAAACACACCGATACCGGCCTCCCATAGCGGCAATTCCCGGGCAACGGCAGTCTCGCCTTGAGAGACAAGGAAAGCAGCAAGTAAAACGATTATCCTGGAGCAGCACTTCCGGCAGGCCTGAAGAGGCCTTCTGGCTCCAACAATAATTCCACCCGACATAAATCCGCCTCAATAAACCGGGGTCTAAACCGGGGTCAGATCCTGGTTGTTACTAATATTAGGGGAAACTGGGATCTGACCCCGGTTTTTAATATAAACGGTGTTGCATCCACTCCCTGATACGACACCCCGACATTGCTTCCCTTTCATTTATCGTCGTCCCCGCGAAAGCGGGGACCCAGCCCGTAAAAGAGCACCGCCCTCATTTAATCCGCCTCACCCGCCACTTCAGGCAACAATCGCACCAGCCAGCCGTCACTGTCGTCAGTCAACAGGTAGAGCAGACCGTCCGGACCCTGGCGGACATCCCGTATACGGCCCAGTTCGTCTTCCAGCAGGCGTTCCTCGCGAACGACGCGTTCACCCTCCAGCTCCAGCCGCACCAGCAATCTGAACTTCAGTGAACCGATGAACAGGTTGCCCTTCCATTGCGGAAAACGCTCGCCCGTGTAAAACGACATGCCCGAGGGGGCGATTGACGGTGTCCAGTAATGAATGGGTTGCGCCATGCCTTCCTTGTGTGTGCCCTCACCGATGCGGGTACCCGTGACATAGTTGACCCCGTAGGTAATCACCGGCCAGCCGTAATTGACACCGGCCTGTGGAATGTTCAATTCATCGCCGCCCTGTGGCCCATGTTCGTGTATCCACACCTTGCCGGTGAGCGGGTGTAATGCCGCCCCCTGCATGTTGCGGTGGCCATAACTGAAGATCTCCGGCCGGGCATCGCTGCGCTTTACGAACGGGTTGTCAGTCGGAACCCGGCCATCGTCGTGCAGACGAATCAGCGAGCCTGCATGGTCGTTCAGGTCCTGCGCGCGCGGGCGATCGCCGCGCTCGCCCAGGGTGATAAAGAGATAGCCGTCGTTATCAAATACCAGGCGCGAACCAAAATGCTTTTTGGTGCCGCTCTTGGGAAGCAGACGGAAGATGACCTCGACCTGTTCCAACCGGTGCCCGCGCAGCTGCCCACGCGCCACGGCCGTACCCACGGCCTGATCGTCTGCCTCGGCATAAGAAAAGTAAACCAGCCGGTTGGTTTTGAAGTCGGGGTGCAAGACCACATCCAGCAGTCCGCCCTGCCCGTGTTGCCGGATGGGTGGCAGACCGCCAATCGGTTCCGGGTGAAGTTCTCCTGTAGCGCTGATGAGCCGCAGGCGACCGGGCCGTTCCGTGACCAGCATGCGCCCGTCCGGCAGAAAGGCCAGGCTCCAGGGATGCTCCAGTCCATCGGTGAGGACTTCGTAAGTGAAGGATTGCGACGGACCTTGATTGACCTCCGCCGCAAGCAACGCAGGTAACAGGCAAAGCAGAATCGTGAAACCTTTCCTCATCGGCAGAAATCCTCAGAGACAGACCACGTTTTACTTCATGGGAATTCTGCGGACAGTGTACATAATTCCAGTCCTGAATAAATACGTCATAGCACACTGGTTACTGTATTAGAGTTAACTGTGCTCTGACACCTTATCTTCTTTTGACCCGCCTGGTCTCCGCCTGACAGGTGAAGTCGCCTGCACATCCGGTTACACTGCTTGCAGGTTGTGTCTACACTGCAAGCGAGTCACCTATGTCCGAACTGCAGGGGATACCTTTTGTTCCGGGTGTCGCACGCGGCATCCTGCGCCGTGGGCACACAGCGGCACCCGATAGCGTTCTGATCCTGACGCAACAGGAGCTGGGGTTGATTGAATCCCGGCCCGCCGGGATCATCGTGGTGGAGGGCGCAGCACTATCCCACCCAATGATCCATCTGTTTGGTCTGGGCATCCCCACAGTCATGGTCACTGCGGCAACGGCCGCAGATTTTAAAGAGGGCAGAGAGGTCCTTGTCGATGGTGCTCGCGGCCAAATCGTCTGGCCAGCGGGGTCTGCTTCAGAGGCAGCGCCATCGCCCACCCCCCCAAGGTTTGGAGAACCACTGACAACGGCGGACGGCGTTCCGATCGCATTACGCGCAAGTGTCTCCAGCGCCGCGGCCGCGGCAAAAGCGGCGGCCCAGGGTGCCGCGGCCATCGGTCTGGTGCGTTCCGAGTATCTGGCGCCGGAAGATGGCCGGCTGCCTGACACCGCCTTTTTTGAAAGCGCCCTGGGCGAACTTTGCGATGCGGCCCGATCCTTACCGGTGACGATTCGCCTGCCGGATATTGCGGCAGATAAACAAGTGCCCTGGCTGAAACCGGTTGCCGCCATGACTGGTCCCCTTGGTCTGCAGGGTGCACGGCTGTACGGTCGGGAACCGGTGCGGGGTGTGCTCTACTCAATGTTAGACGCAGTGGCAAAGCTTGCCGATCGCCATGAGCTCAGTCTGCTGGTGCCCTATATCGTTCGCCTGGAGGAGTTCCGACACTGGCGCGGTGAAATCGAGCAGCGCCTGGGCACTGCCCTGCCCATTGGCGCCATGGCAGAGGCGCCGGCAGCAGTATTAGAGATACAGAACTGGTTTGAAGTCGCCGACTTCGTTTCCATTGGCTGCAACGACCTCATGCAATGCCTGTTCGCCGCCGACCGCGACATACCCGAACTGAGCGCCTACCTTGATCCTTGTGCACCTTCGCTGTTTCGTTTTCTCCGGCAGGCGGCCGAAGCGGCGGATGAGAATCTTGATAAAGTGCAGCTCTGCGGCTTGCTGCCTCAAATGCCCGGCGTACTCCCCGTACTGCTCGGGATGGGCTTTCGCGCCTTTTCGATAGAGCCGTTGATGATTCCCTATCTCGCGCAGATCACAACCAGGACCACCCTGTCTCAAGCAGCAGTCCTTGCCCGGCAGGTTTGTGAGGCAGCAGATAGTCAACAGGTGCGCGAACTTCTTGGGTCACAGCTGTAGGGGATGGTTTGAAGCGAAAAACAGGGGTAGAGGACAACTTTCTATTCTGAAACGCCCATACAACACGAAAAGCTTTTTCTTGCCCTTGAAATATTGGTGGGTCGTGAAGGATTTGAACCTTCGACCATCGGATTAAAAGTCCGGTGCTCTACCAACTGAGCTAACGACCCGTATTCAGACAAGGCGTGTCATGAGTGTCCTGAACAGGACGCTGAGATTCTACCCGCAATCCCTGAAATGGCAAGCCCTTGAAAACGGTAACTTGTTGTTTTTGGTGGAGCAAAGTTTAGTCGCCTGGTTCCATGGTTGGAGATTGCTTTACGTGCCCTGCATCTTTTAGGGCTGGATTCCCGCCTCCGCGGGAATGACGACATTTTTTACCCCTGCAACATTGTTTAAGGCTGGGTCCCCGCCCCCGCCTTCGCGGGGGCAGGCTCTTCGCGGGGACGACGGCATTTTTAACCCTTCAGACCTTGTCGAGCTGGCGCAGGCCGTTCGGCAGCAGGCGCAGATCGGCCAGGGAGGCGACCAGCGACTTCACGAAACCGGCCTCCTCCTCATACACCATCTGGTAGTACTGCACCTTCATGGTCAGGGCGCTGCCCAGCACAATGGCCACAAGGGTGATGAACGATCCCACCGCAAGGGTGGATATCCCGGTAATGCCCTGGCCAATGGTGCAGCCCAGGGCCAGCACCCCGCCAAAGCCCATCAGGATGGCTCCGAAAAAGTGGGTGAGGAAATCCCCGAACGAGCTGAACCACTCGATGCGGAAGCTGCGGGTGAACGCCGACCACAACAGGGACCCGGCAATGACGCCGAAGAACGCCATCACGCCAAAGGTCAGCAGGCTGGAGTCAAAGGCGCGCGCGGCATAGCCCACGGTCTGCCCCATCGGGTTGATGAAGGTGAAGGACTGCGGGCTGAGCGGCCGGCTCTGGGCGGGCTTGCCCTCATCCGAGTCGGCCAGCATGTCCCACTCCTCGTAATAGTTGCCGAGTGAATACAGCTCGCCGTCTGTGTCGATCTGCACGCTGCTGGTGACATACCAGGCCGCGAGCACGGCCAGCCCCACGGCAAGGCCGCCAAGGATATTGTCGAAGCTGCCACGGAAATCGGCTGAGCTGAAGGTGTAGCCCAATATGAACAGGCCAATCAGGCCGGCGATCACAATCCTTGCGTTGGCCGCCAGCTCACCGGCAACCAGGCTGCCCAGGTCCTGGCTGACGCCCAGGTCAGTGGACAGCGGCCGGATCCAGTCATAGAACAGCACCGTGAACAGCGTCTTGTCGCTGTCCGGGAACGGGTTGACCATGTAGTAGGCGATCACGCCGATGATCAGCATGACCATGATGGACTTGATGTTGCCGCCACCGATGCGGATCAGGCACTTGTTGCCGCAGCCGCTGGCCAGCGTCATGCCGATGCCGAACATCAGCCCGCCAAGCAGGTGCTCGGCCCACAGCAAGTTGCCTGACCGATAGGGCGGGAAGGCCTCGCCCGGTCGTGCCATGCCCAGCGACTCCAGGACAGCAACACCGATGACGGCCACGGCGATGGCCAGCATCCAGGCGCGAAAGCGGCCATAGTCGCCCATGTTGACCATGTCGGATACCGCGCCCATGGTGCAGAAGTTGGTCTTGTTGACCAGCGCACCCATGACCAGCGCAATGCCGAACGTGGCCCACAGGAAGAAAGACTGTGCTTCAATAAAACTTTCAAACGTCATGGTTATCCCCGATGCCCTGCCAGTGAATGGGTGAAGTTTAGCGAGTTGCCTTTCAACCCGCCAGTACAGGACGGTAGCGGGTCGGATCCGGGATACCGGCATCCCGGAAGCCCTGTGCGCGCAACCGGCAGGCATCGCACACGCCGCAGGCACGGCCTTCGGCATCGGCTGCATAACAGGAAACGGTATTGGCGTAATCGACACCGAGACGCAGGCCGATCTGGATGATTTCGGCCTTGGTCAGTTCAATCAGCGGTGCGCAAATATGGAACTCGCCGCCCTCGACACCGCCTTTCGTCGCCAGCCGCGCAAGCTGCTGGAAGGCGTCGATGTATTCCGGCCGGCAATCGGGATAACCGGAATAATCCACCGCGTTGACGCCGATGAAGATGTCCCAGGCACCCAGTACCTCGGCCCAGCCCAGCGCCAGCGCGAGGAACACGGTATTGCGCGCCGGGACGTAGGTGACCGGTATGCCCTCGGTGGCGTGATCGGGCACGGCAATCGCTGCATCGGTCAGTGCCGAACCGCCGATGGCATCCAGTGCAATCGGGATCACCTTGTGTTCCACACCGTAGGCCGCGGCGATGCGCTTTGCTGCCTGCAGCTCGGCGTTGTGGCGCTGGCCGTATGCGAGGCTGAGCGCATGGCAGTCAAAACCCTGTTCCTGCGCCAGGGCCAGCGTGGTGACGGAATCGAGTCCGCCGGAGAGCAGGATGACGGCTTTTTTCATGGTGTTGTCATCAGGTGAATTCATATCGCGCCTGCAAGGCGCTCCTACAATATCAGGCACTTATAAACGGGGAAAAATAATCGCGGACGATGTCCGCTCCTACCGTCGTTCCCGCGGAGGCGGGAACCCAGCCGCAAATCGAGCGACAACACGCATACCTGTGCATGGTTTTCAGGCTGGATCCCCGCCTGCGCGGGGATGACGAAGCAGTTGGAGATGACGAAGCAGTTGGAGATGACGAAGCAGTTGGAG
>CBEULV010000095.1:0-8582 GCA_965544015.1 uncultured Gammaproteobacteria bacterium
GGAGCACTGATCATCGTGTTATTTGCAACTCTCTGTTGGCAACGGGTAATCGCTAGATAACAATATAGGAAACCCGGTGTTTGAGGGAATAGAAGGCCGGTCACGCCGGTGCAGCGCGCCTGCAACAATAAAAGTAACATGCTATTCCACTACTATTGATAATTCAGTGAAATTCTTGACACGGATCAAGCGGCGGTTCGATCAGGGTGGAATGATTGGACAGACTGTAAACTTTTCCCCAGGCGGGAGGATGGACACACAGGGACTACATCAGGGCGATGACGAACTACAGGTACATCAAGGTCTTCTCGGAGCTTGGCATCGACGATATCGCGCTGGTCGGCGGCAAGAACGCATCGCTGGGCGAGATGTTCAGCAGTCTCGCTGCGCACGGCATCAGGGTGCCCGACGGCTTTGCAGTGACTGCCGAAGGCTACCGTGCCTACCTGCGTCACAATGGACTTGAACAGCGCATCGCCGATGCGCTGGCCATACTGGATGTCGAGGATGTACAGGCACTGGCGCAGACCGGCGCACAGATCCGCTCATGGATCAGTGACGGCAGTTTTCCGGACGACATTGCCGATGAGATCAGCGCTGCCTACCGCGCCCTGGAAGCAGAATACGGCAGTTACCTCGATGTAGCGGTACGCAGTTCCGCCACTGCCGAGGACCTGCCGACCGCCTCGTTTGCCGGCCAGCAGGAGACTTACCTGCACGTCCACGGCATCGAAAACCTGCTGCAGGCCTGCAAACGCGTGCTGGCCTCGCTGTTTACCGACCGCGCCATTTCCTACCGCACACATCAGGGTTTCGACCACATGAGCGTTGCACTCTCCATCGGCGTGCAGAAAATGGTGCGCGCCGACCGCGGGGCCTCCGGTGTCATGTTCACCCTCGATACCGAAAGCGGTTTCCGCGACGTGGTACTGGTAACAGCCTCCTGGGGCCTGGGTGAGAACGTGGTCGGTGGTGCGGTAAACCCGGACGAGTTCCTGGTATTCAAGCCTACACTGGCAGACGGACATGCACCGATCCTGCGCCGGCGGCTGGGCGAGAAAAAGATCAAGATGGTATATGCGCGCGACAGCGTCACCGGCCCGTCCACGCGCAACGTCGCAGTGCATCCCAGGGAACAGCAACGCTTTTGCGTGACCGACAATGAGGTGCTACAACTTGCGCGCATGGCGGTCGCCATCGAACAGCACTACTCGGAACGCCATGGCAGGCCGCTGCCAATGGATATCGAGTGGGCCCGTGATGGCGACGACGGCAAGCTCTACATCCTGCAGGCACGCCCCGAAACGGTGCACGCAACCCGGACCGGGTTGCAACTGGTCAGCTACGAACTGAAGACCCGTGGCAAGGTGATCACTCGCGGGCGCAGTGTCGGCAAGCAGGTTGCCAGCGGCACGGCGCGCATCATCCTCGATTCCACGCACATGGACGAGCTGCAGCCCGGCGAGATCCTGGTGACCGATATCACCGACCCGGACTGGGAACCGATCATGAAAAGGGCCGCGGCAATTGTCACCAACCGCGGTGGGCGCGTATGTCACGCGGCGATTATCGCGCGCGAACTCGGCGTCCCTGCCGTGGTCGGTACCAACAACGCCACCAAGATCATCCCCGACGGCAGCAAGATCACCGTGTCCTGCGCCAGCGGGGAAGAGGGAATCATCCTGGAGGGCGAACTGCCGTTTACCGTCGAGCAACAGGACATCGGCGAGTTGGCTACGCCAAAGACGAAAATCCTGCTCAATATCGGCAACCCGGGTACAGCGCTGGAGCGCTCCACCCTGCCCTGCGCCGGCGTCGGACTGGCCCGGCTGGAATTCATCATCGCCGACACCATCGGCATACATCCACGCGCGCTGCTGGAATTCGACCAGCTGGATAGCGGGCTGCAGCAACAAATCACGGCCCGCACGCACGGTTATGCCAGCCCGGTCGACTTCTACGTCAACCGTCTCAGCGAGGGTATTGCCACCATTGCCGCGGCATTTTACCCGCGCCCGGTGAGTGTGCGCCTGAGTGACTTCAAGTCCAATGAATATGCCACGCTGCTCGGTGGCGAGCGCTACGAGCCACAGGAAGAAAACCCCATGCTTGGTCTGCGTGGTGCAGCGCGCTACTACTCAGAGGAATTTCATGAATGTTTTGCACTGGAGTGTCGTGCAGTACACAAGGTACGCCACGAAATGGGGCTCGACAACGTGCGGCTGATTATCCCGTTCGTACGCAGCGTGCAGGAGCTTACCCGGGTGCTTGAATTGATGGCCGGATACGGCCTGGAGCGCGGCAAGCATGGGCTACAGGTCTACATCATGTGTGAATTGCCGGCCAACGTGTTGCTGGCAGAGGATTTTCTCGAGCATTGCGATGGATACTCCATCGGTTCCAATGACCTCACGCAGCTCACCCTGGGCGTGGACCGGGATTCGTCACTGCTGGAGAGTTTCGACGAGCGTAACCCCGCTGCCATGGAAATGTTTTCCCTTGCCATTAAAGCCGGCAAGCGGTCCGGCAAACCGGTCAGCATCTGCGGACAGGCGCCGTCCGACTTCCCGGAACTGGTCGGCTGGCTGGTGCAGCAGGGAATCGACGCAATATCGGTCAATCATGATTCACTAATATCCGTGTTGCGGCAAGTTCTGCAGGCGGAAGCACAGACAAACCCGCGGCACTAACTCAAAATGAGTTGATGTATGTCAAGTTAGACGACGCATGATGGGTGGAGAATTCTTATTCAGCATAAATACAGTAACGCCACTATACGAGAATGAGCCAGCACACCATCTTCGATGCCAACCTGATCCGACGCTATGACCAGAGCGGCCCGCGCTATACCTCCTACCCCAAGGTTGCCCAGTTCCACACCAACATAACCGAGGAAGACTACCGGCGCTGGGCAAAACACAGCAACGAGGACCCGATCCCGCGCAGGCTGTCGCTGTATTTTCATATCCCGTTCTGCGATACCGTCTGTTTCTACTGCGCCTGCAACAAGGTGGTGACGAAGAATCACGCGCGCGCCGACGAATACCTGCAACACCTGTACATGGAAATCGCACTACAGGCGCGCATGTTTGATCGTGACCGCATAGTGGAGCAACTGCACTGGGGCGGCGGCACCCCGACCTTCCTGGATAACGACCAGATCCTTGAATTAATGGGGACCACGCGCCGGCATTTTCCGCTGCGTGACGATGATATGGGCGAATATTCCATCGAGATCGACCCGCGCTCGGTCGATCCGGGGAAGCTTTCCGTACTGCGTGAGTGCGGATTTAACCGCATCAGCCTGGGGGTGCAGGACTTCAACCCGGACATCCAGCGCGCAGTGAATCGCTTGCAGAGTCCTGAAATCACACAGGCCGCGATCGAATCGGTGCGCATGCTGGGCTTCAAGTCGGTCAATATCGACCTGATGTATGGTCTTCCCCTGCAGACGATTGAGACCTTTACCGGCACACTCGAGCAAACCATCGCCCTGTCGCCGGACCGCATTGCGGTATACAACTATGCGCACCTGCCGGCGCGCTTCAATCCACAACGCAGCATTGAATCGGGTGACCTGCCTTCGCCGGACGAGAAACTTGATCTCCTGCAACTGACTATCAAGCTGCTGACCAACGCAGGCTACGTGTACATTGGCATGGATCACTTCGCCAAGCCGGATGATGAACTGGCCATCG
The DNA here is from genome assembly GCA_965544015.1 of uncultured Gammaproteobacteria bacterium. Lineage (GTDB taxonomy): Bacteria > Pseudomonadota > Gammaproteobacteria > UBA9214 > UBA9214 > UBA9214. Next base: position 3,699 of record CBEULV010000095.1, read on the forward strand.
CTCAACAGAACGGCAGACTACAGCGCAATTTCCAGGGCTATTCCACATGCGGGGACTGCGACGTCATCGGCATCGGCATGTCTGCGATCGGCCAGGTGTGTGACAATTACAACCAGAATGTACGCGACCTGGAGCAGTATTACTCGATACTGGACGAGGGCCATCTGCCGCTGGAGCGTGGCATCGAACTGGAACCGGATGATCTGTTGCGACGCGAGATTATCATGCAGCTGATGTGTAACTTCCGTGTTGATATCAGCGCGCTGGAGTCAAAGTGGCGCTTCAGTTTCAGTTATCACTTCGGTGATGAACTGGAAGAGCTGAAACTCATGCAGGCAGATGGTCTGCTCAGCATTGACAGCAAGATGTTGCAGGTATTGCCGGCCGGACGCCTGCTGGTACGCAACATTTGCATGGTGTTTGACTATTACCTGCACAGCAACGACGGCGGCGACCAGTTCTCGAAGGTGATCTGAAGCAGGACCGGCCCACAGTAGTATAAAAAGGCAACGGGGTTTGCAGTACGTGGTGCGCCAGCAGCCGTCTACATAGAGCTGATGTTGTCTCTCATGCAGGGCTCGACCATTTCCCTGACGCTGTCAATATCGAGTATCTTCACCTGGCGGCGGCTCACTTCCAGCAGCTTCCTGTCCTGGAATTGTGCAAACAGGCGGCTGACTGTTTCAATCGCCATCCCCAGGTAGTTACCGATATCCTGACGCGACATTGGCAGATTGAACTCTGTCTCCGACAGGTCACGCATGTGGTAGCGTGTCGACAGGCTGAGCAGGAATGACGCCAGCCGCTCTTCAGCGCTACGCTTGCCCAGCAGCATAAGCATATGCTGGTCTGCGGTAATCTCGCGACCCACCACCCCCATCATCTGCTTGTGCAGGCCCGGCAGGTCATGGCACAGGCCTTCCAGACGGCTGAAGGGCAATTCGCAAACACTCGACGTTTCCAGCACCACCGCGGCACTGGAATAACTGCCGCCGCTCAGCCCATCCAGGCCGGTTAACTCACCCGGCAGGGTAAATCCCAGCACCTGCTCATCGCCGTCCTCGGTAATGCAATAGGATTTCAGTGCGCCCGAACGCACGGCATACAGCGCATGGCTGCTATCGCCGGGCCGGAACAGGTGCTGTCCCGGCTGGTAGGGATTATGGCGCACCACGATACTGTCCAGCTTCTCCAGCTCTCTCTGCTCCATGCCATGCGGCAGACACAGGTCCGCCAGCGTGCAGTTCTGACAGGAGACTTTCAGCTCTTCCAGGTCGAGCTTCTTGGGTTTGTTTGGCATCCACTGCTCCCACAGGCCATTAGGTAATGGCCTTTTACATGGCCATTTCTTGCCCTGGCCATTTTATATTGCATACCATGTCGCTGCAGTCACCACTGCGGCCTTGTGAATGAGTCTAGCTTACAACGGACCGTCACGGCAGGACAACGGCCCAAAATCTATACCTATGTACAGTAACTACTTATTTATCCTGTATTTATACAACACAAACCCGAAAAATAAAACTAAAATGATGCCTGTAACCCCGGCCCGCCATGCCAATCTCGGAGACCCACGACCTTGAATACCAGCGCCACCGAGAAACTGTCCAGGCTTGTCAGCGAACACCAGCCGGTGTTGCTCAAGGGCGGGCTGGTCGGTCTGGAGAAAGAAAGCCTGCGCGTCGGAGCAGACGGCGTCATTGCCCAGACACCACACCCGGTCGCGCTCGGTTCGGCGCTCCAGCACCCGTGGGTTACCACGGATTATTCCGAGGCCCTGCTGGAGCTGATTACCCCGCCGCTTGACGGCCCGCAGGCTGCGCTCACCTTCCTGGAGAAACTGCAGCAGTTCGTCTACCAGCGACTGGATAATGAGCTGTTGTGGTCGGCCAGCATGCCGTGTGTGGTACAGGGCGAGGCCGGCATCCCGATTGCGCGGTACGGCAGTTCAAATATCGGGCAGATGAAAACGGTGTACCGGCGCGGACTGGGCCACCGCTATGGCAAGATCATGCAGGTGATTGCCGGTGTTCACTACAATTATTCATTTCCGGAGCCGCTATGGACAGCTTACCAGGCACTGGAGCAGGATACGCGGCCGCTGCATGCATTCATGTCCGATCACTATTTCCGCACCATTCGCAACCTGCAGCGCTTTGGCTGGATGATCCCCTACCTGTTCGGTGCCTCACCGGCAGTGTGCAAATCCTTCCTGGAAGGCACGCCGACACGCCTGCAACCCTATAACGAAAACAGCTATTACAATCCGCACGCCACCTCGCTGCGCATGTGCGATATCGGCTACCAGAACTCGCGCGAGGACGAACTCGGCTTCAAGGCGGACTACGACAGCCTGGAATCCTATGTCACCAGCCTGCGTCGGGCGATTTCCATGCCCTGCCCGCGATATGAAGAGATCGGCGTCAAGGTCGACGGGGAATACCGCCAGCTCAACGCCAATATGCTGCAGATCGAGAATGAATACTACAGCTCGGTACGACCCAAGCAGGTGCCAGGTGAATACGAGCAACCGACCCATGCACTGGCACGGCGTGGCGTGCGTTACATCGAACTGCGCTCACTGGACATCAACCCGTTCGACCCGCGCGGTATCGATATCACCCAGTGCCGCTTTCTGGAAGCCTTCATGGCATTCTGCCTGTTGCAGGACAGCCCGGTTATCAGCCCGGTAGAGAGCAGGGAGATCGATATCAATCTTGACGCCGTGTGTTATCGCGGCCGTGAACCCGGTCTCGCGTTGCAGCGCAACGGGCAGACACTGACACTGCAGCAATGGGCAGGTGAGCTGTGTGAAGCCATGCAGCCGTTTGCCACGGCACTCGATAACGGCGAGGAAGGCACACCCTATCAGGATGCGCTGCAGGTGCAGTTAAAGGCAGTTGCCGATCCCGAACAGACCTGCTCGGCTCGCGTACTGAACGAGATGCGCGAAAACGAGGAAGGATATTTTCACTTTGCCCAACGCATGTCGCTACAGCATCAACGCTATTTTCTGGGCCTGCAGGAAGATGCAGCCCGGCTTGCACAATTCGAAGAGGACGTGACAGTATCACTGGCCGACCAACAGGCCGTTGAGGCAGCGGATACGCTTTCGTTTGATGACTTCCTCGCCTGGTATTTTTCGCAAACCCCCTAGCTACTACCCTGCCAACACAAACCCGGCACCGGCCAGGTAGAAACCCGCCGGGTAATACCAGCTCGGCGGTCTGTCCTGCAACCTGTTGAGCAGCAGCGTGAGGATAATGCCCATCACCATGTAGAGCGGGACCACCTGCATGGAGGTGTAGTGCCGCAAGTCACCGGGCAGGTAGTAGAAATAAAAGGTCCCATAAAACAGCAGGAAAAAGCCGTTGGCAAGGATCTCCAGCAACGGCCCGTCAACTCCGGAGGCAATGCCCTTCAGCCAGTTGGGCCGGATAGTGATGCGGCGCGCCTGCAGCACCTGATGCAGGAAGTAAATGTAGTAGCCGTATACCGGCCAGACAATGAAGTTCAGCGCCGAGGTATAGCCATCATGGATCGGCCACACGCGGTACTGCCAGAGTGGCCTGCCAGCCACCAGATAATACAGTTTGCCAAGGCCCACCTCGCAGACAATCGCCACCAGGAAGGCAACCGCCATCGACAGCGCCAGCTGGTAGCAATCAATGCGAATCCAGCGCCACGCCAGCAACGAACCAAGCAGGTAAAACAGCAGCGCGCCGACCAGTGCACCGGACAGGCCTTGCAGGACCAGCATGCCGGCAGCGGATACCAGCATTTACAGGTGAGAGATCAGCCGGGCCTCCGGCACGTGCTGCTGGATGGCGCTGGCAATCTCGAAACGGATGCCATGGATCTGGCGAATCGAAACCCATAGCAGGCTGAGCTTCAGGTTGAACTCGGCAAACACCACCGCGTCGCTGAAATGCGTAAGTGCAACGTGGATGTCCTGGATAGTGGCATCGATCAGGTGCTTCGGCTTGTCGCGCAGGCCCGGGACCAACATCATGAAATCGCTCAACGGCTTGCCATGTTCGTCATGCGATGGCGCACGCTTGCGCAGCGGTTCCGCGCTGCTATCGAACTGGATGGTGATTTTCGGCAGGTTCATGGGTCAACCTAGTATGCTGCTGTCACCCGATGATAGCGGGAAACAGGCGAGGCATCACAATCAGGCCCCCGAAATAATAAAATATTTTAATATCAGTCAGTAGCAATACTTCACCCGCAGGGCTTACGGCCCGGGCGACAACTTTCACTCCTGCTCTTCCATTCGATGAATTAAGGAATATGATTGTAAATCAGTGGATTCGGGGTTGGCCCATCGATTCACTTGATAAATTATTTCTATGTAAGCGTTTGATTAAATACTTCAGCCAAATGACATCAGCCAAATTTATTATTGACAATAGCCCGTCAAATAAATAAAAAGAACACTGGTGACTCTAAGAACAAGAATAGCCAAAGCCCCCCAAACAGGTAAGTCACTATTGTTACTGTGCATGCCCGTGGATTCTCACAGGCTCGCGGATATCTACCGGACACAGTGTGTGATATCACCTGGATATTTCATACGGCCAGTCAGTAAAACATAAAGACTGCCCGGGAATATGACGGATTCGGGGGAGGCAACAGATGATGAATACTCCGCTAAAGAAAGACAGGCAAGCCGGATTTGCTGAAGCAAATCCAAACCCGGTTCTTTCGTCCAGGTCAGATGGTGTGTTGCAGTTTGTAAATCCCGCAACATCACGTTTGGTTCAGGATTTGGGGCTTGAGAGCGTTGAGGACATCCTTCCCGTTAATCATAAAGAACTGGTGAGGAATTGTCTGGAAACCGGCGCACGGCTGACCAAAGAGCGCAAAGCCGGTGGCAGGGAC
>CBEULV010000096.1:0-8416 GCA_965544015.1 uncultured Gammaproteobacteria bacterium
GGCTGGTGCTCGGTGGCGTCCTGGGCTATGCCCTGAACAACGCCCAACAGGGGAGCAGCTATGACTACGACCGCTACCCGCAAACCAGTAATGTCTACCCGGCGACCGACAGCTACCGCTACAGTTACAGTGACAACAGCTGCCTGCAGGAGCGTGAGTACCAGACCACAGTGTTTGTCGGTGGCAGGGAAGTCGATGCCTACGGCACTGCCTGCCTGCAGCCGGATGGCTCCTGGCGCCGTGGTCCGGCCCAGCTGGCGTCTTACTAGGGCACTTGTAGCGCGAGCTCCGGCGTCACAGCCTGATGCGGGAGTGTCTCCCCGCCTGAAGGGGGGGGAGAAGGGGCTGTTAAAACCAGCCATGAATGCTCTACTATTCCCGCCCAATGAAAACCTTCACCACATTCACGCTAATGTTGCTTGTCCTGGTCTCTGGCTGTGACAGCCCTGTCGTGGAAAAAACCAACGTCGTGGAAGAAATCAACCCGTTGTCCGGCCTGTCGCGCTGGTATACCGAAGGCCAGGACTTCAGCCTGGAGCTCGTTCCGCTGATGCCGGACTTCGTGCGCGCCGTGTACGAAGCCAAGGGGCTGCCGAAGGAGGTCATCGAGTCCGTCAGCAGCTACTGCGTATTCGGCACGATCGTGAGAAACCGCGCCGATGTACCGTTGTCTTACAATATTGCAGACTGGCGCTATGTGACGGCTGATGGCAAAGAGTACATTGCGAAGGCCAAGTCGGAGTGGGTGAGTGAATGGCGCGAGATGGGCATCGCGTTCCGCTGGACCCTGCTGACGGAGGCGCAGACCTACCAGGTTGGTGACTGGGGGCAGGGCTTTACCACGGTCAGGCTGCCGCACGGGACAAGCTTCGATCTGCACTATTCATGGACACAACATGACAAGCTACACACTAACATCATCAAGGGGATGCGCTGTGCGCCGGCTGAACTGGAAAACTAGCCTGTGGCTGGCCGGCCTGCTGCTGGCCTGCCCGTTGTATGCGCAGCAGCCCGCGCCGGAGTTGAGTCACGTGCTGACGGCACTGGACCCGCCTGTCAGTGCACCGGATTTCACCCTGAACGATATGGACGGCGAGCCGCACCGGCTGGCTGACTATCGTGGCAAGGTCGTGCTGATCAATTTCTGGGCGACCTGGTGCCCGCCGTGCCGCAAGGAGATGCCGTCACTGGAGCGGCTCTACCAGCACTTCAAGGACCAGCCATTCATGGTGCTGGCAGTGAACCAGTGGGAAACCGACGACCACGTGTTTTCCTACATGGGTGAGCTGAACGTGTTCCCCGAGTTTCCGATCCTGTTTGATCCCGAGAGCAAGATCTCCGAGGAATACGGTGTGCTCGGACTGCCGACCTCGGTCATCATCGACCAGCAGGGCCGCATCCGCTATCGCGCCGTCGGCGGGCGTGAATTCGACCATCCGGAGATCATGAAACTCATCAGCTCCATGCTGGATTAATAAATTGTAGGAGCGGAGCTTGCTCCGCGAAAGAGTTCGCGCAGTGAACTGCGCTCCTACGCCATTAGAAATACCTGTAGGAGCGCCTTGCAGGCGCCATTGCCACGGGAACGCAAATCCGGTCTATGCTTGTCGACATGCCGTTGCGCATTACACATATCCTGTCCGCCCTCAGTCTGCTGTTCACCGCCACGGTGACATGTGCGGCCGATGATGAACCCGACTGGGAAGCGCTCGAGGCGCAGCATGGGGCCCGCAACGTCAACGAGGGCGAGCTGGAATTCCTCGCCGACAAGCCGCAAGGTCGCATCCTGCACACCCGCAACTACCTGATCATTACACAGGACAGCCTCAACAGCGGCTGGGTGCGGCTCGACCAGTGCCAGTCCAACCTCGACCCGATCGAGGCCGTCGAGGTGGTCTACCGCTATCACGGTATGCGCAACCTCGGTGTGGTCTCATCGAAGGCTATGGCCAGCGCGCAGGTAGAGGGAAGCAGTGTGCAAATGAGCGGCGTGCAACCGGGCGGCGAGGTCTGTATCAGTGCCGAGGTGCACATGCTGCATGCCGACGGACAGGGCGGATATTCCCTGACAAGCGGTCCATTCCATCGCCGATTCCTGGATGGTTACTATCCGCTGCAACTGGACTATCGTATTCGCTGGCCACGCGGGAGACTGGAGTTGGTGGCGATGTCACCCGCTGCGCAGCCCGGGATTTCTGTCTACCGGCAACCCGGTGAACTGGCTATCGATGCCCTGTTCGAGGGCAGGCTGGTCATAGAGGTCAAGTTCTCCGCATTGTAGGAGCGGATATCATCCGCGATCTTTCCCCGACAATACCATCGCCCTTGATAAGCGCTCCTACCCAATTCGATACATCTGTAGGAGCGGAGCTTGCTCCGCGAAAGGGTTCGTTGTAGGAGTGGAGCTTGCTCCGCGAAAGAGTTCGCGCAGTGAACTGCGCTCCTACGCCATTAGAAACACCTGCACTAGCCCGCAATCAAGTACACCCCGGCCACCATCAATCCGCCCGCGGCCAGGTTCCTCGACAGTCCCTGCTCCTGGAACAGCCAGGCGCCGTACACCATGCCGAACAACAGGCTGGTGCGTTTTGCCGCGATCATGTAGGCAACCTCGACCTGTTCGATGGCGTAAAAATGCGCAACCACCATCACCGCCATGCAGCCGCCAATGGCCAGGTGTGCCCACGGGTGATAGCCCAGTGCGCGCCAGCTGGATACATTGCGTGAGGCAAACACGAGTGCGGTGGCAATGCCCAGTATCACGAAATAGAACGGGCCAAAGAAGGCCGGTGTGACATGCAGCAGGGCCGCCTTGCCAAACACCGAGGTCAGGCTGTAGATCACCGCCGCAAACAGCATCAGGCGCGAACCGCGTTCATGCACAATGGCGCGGAACGGCGCCAGCATGTTCCAGCGACCCCCCGCGTGTGCCAGCGGCAGATTCAGCAGCCAGGCCCCGCACACCACCAGCCAGATGCCGGCGAAACCGGCCGGGCTGACCTGCTCGCCGAGAAACACATACCCGGTCAGCACATTGAACACCGGGGTAAAGGCCAGGTAGGGCAGGGTCAGTGACAGTGGCGACTCGCGGATCGCGCTCATGTACAGCCACATGGCAAGGATCTCCAGCGGCATCAGCACGACAATCCAGCCCCAGAATGCGGCAGTCAATTCCGGCCAGGGCTGCATGGCCAGCAGCGGCAACAGCAAGGCCCCGGCCACCCCGAAACGCACCAGCACCATTTCGCCAGGACGGTAGTGCGACAGGTGACGTTTTGAAAGCGCATCGGCAGTCGCCAGTGCAAAGGCAGACAGCAGGGTGAGAGCAAGCCAGTTCATCGGGGCAGTATATCCCGCAACGACGGTTGGTCTGTAGGAGCGGCCCGTGGCCGTAAATTCACCCCACCGTCGTTCCTGCGCATGCGGGAACCCAGCCTGCAATAACGCGCCGATTCTATCGCGCCTGCAAGGCGCTCCTACCCAATTCGATACATCTGTAGGAGCGGAGCTTGCTCCGCGAAAGGGTTCGCGCAGTGAACTGCGCTCCTACGCCATTAGAAACAGCTGTAGGAGCGCCTTGCAGGCGAGAAAGGCCATGAAGTCGATTTTCCTATAAAATACCCGTCAACCAGGGTATTCACATGTCCACCACCCCCATCCCCAAGGCCGCCACCGCCCTGTACGACTACCCGAAGTACTGGGCCGAGTGTTACGGCAACGCACCGTTTTTGCCCATGTCCCGGGCGGAAATGGATACGCTCGGCTGGGATGCCTGCGACATCATCCTGGTGACCGGGGACGCCTATGTCGATCACCCCTCGTTCGGTATGGCGATCATCGGCCGGCTGCTGGAGGGTCAGGGCTTTCGTGTCGGCATCATCGCGCAGCCCGACTGGCATTCAAAAGATGCTTTTGCAGCCCTCGGCAAGCCGACGCTGTTTTTCGGTATCACCGCCGGCAACATGGACTCGATGATCAACCGCTACACGGCCGAGCGCAAATCGCGTTCGGACGACGCCTACACGCCGGACGGGCAGGGCGGTTCGCGTCCGGACCGCAGCACACTGGCCTATACGCAGCGTGTGCGCGAGGCCTTCCCCGATGTGCCCATCGTGCTTGGTGGTATCGAGGCATCATTAAGGCGTATTGCACATTATGATTACTGGCAGGACAGCGTGCGCCGTTCCATGCTGGTCGATGCGCAGGCCGACCTGTTGCTGTACGGCAATGCCGAGCGTGCCGTGGTTGAGCTGGCGCACCGCCTTTCCAACGGGGAGTCCATTCAGGACATCAGGGATCTGCGTGGCAGTGTCTTCCTGCGCCACGACACGCCGGACGGCTTTACCGAAATCGACTCCAGTCGCATCGACCGCCCGGGCCGGGTCGAGGCAAGGACCAATCCCTACATCAACACGCAGGCCATCACGGACTGCGAAAAACAGCGTCGCAACAATGCCTGGTTCGGGCTGGATGAAAATGGCAACCCGCTGGTGGAGCTGACCCATCCGAAGCTAGAGCGGGCGAAGACGGTCATCCGCCTGCCGTCGTTCGAGAAGGTGCGTAATGACACCGTGCTGTATGCGCACGCCAGCCGCGTGCTGCACCTGGAGACCAATCCCGGCAATGCCCGTGCGCTGGTGCAGGCCCACGAAGGCGTCGACCTGTGGCTCAACCCGCCACCGATCCCGCTCAGTACCGAGGAGATGGATTACCTGTTCGACAGGCCCTATGCGCGCGTGCCACACCCGGTCTACAGGGGTGCGCGCATCCCTGCCTGGGAAATGATCCGCTTCTCAGTGAACATCATGCGCGGCTGTTTCGGCGGCTGTACCTTCTGTTCCATTACCGAGCACGAGGGCCGCATCATCCAGAACCGCTCGCAGGAATCCATCCTCAACGAGATCGAGGATATCCGTGACAAGGTGCCTGGCTTTACCGGCGTGATCTCCGACCTCGGCGGACCGACTGCGAACATGTACCGCATTGCCTGCAAGAGTCGGGAGATCGAGGCGGCCTGTCGTAAGCCGAGCTGCGTATACCCTGGCATCTGCCCGAACCTCAACACTGACCACTCGGCACTGACACAGCTCTACCGCGAAGCCAGGAACATCAAGGGCGTGAAGAAAGTCCTGATTGCCTCGGGCCTAAGGTACGACCTTGCCGTTGAAGACCTGGAATACGTCAAGGAACTGGTCACGCACCACGTCGGCGGTTATCTCAAGATTGCCCCGGAGCATACCGAGGACGGGCCGCTGTCGAAGATGATGAAGCCCGGTATCGGCAGCTATGACCGCTTCAGGGAACTGTTCGAGAAGTTCTCGAAAGAGGCCGGCAAGGAACAGTACCTGATCCCGTATTTCATCGCCGCACACCCCGGCACCACCGACGAAGACATGCTCAACCTGGCGCTGTGGCTGAAAAAGAACGGCTTCCGCGCCGACCAGGTGCAGGCGTTCTACCCTTCACCGATGGCCACCGCCACGGCCATGTACCGCACCGGCAAGAATCCCCTGCATCGCGTGACCTACAAGAGCGAGCCGGTCGAGAGTGTGAAAAGCCCCGAACAACGCAAGCTGCACAAGGCCCTTCTGCGCTACCATGACCCGAACAACTGGCCGTTGCTGCGCGAGGCCCTGAAAAAGATGGGCCGTACCGACCTGATCGGTGATGGCAAACACCAGCTGATTCCCAAAGAGCAACCCGAAGACAACAAGGCCTACCAGGCCCCGCGTCGCAAGAACACCGAACGCGCCCACAAGAAACGCACCCGTGGCAAGAAGGTCCTCACCCAGCACACTGGCCTGCCACCGCGCACCACCCGGTAAAAAGAGCATTGTAGGAGCGGACCGCGTCCGCGATCTTTGTCGTCCCGCGTGGGCGGGGCGGGGCTCCAGCCAAAAAACAACTACTGTCCATTGGATATAGCTGGCGCCATGCGGGGATGATAGCCTGCTGCAAACCACCTGTGCGGTGACCTTGGCGGGTCACGGTATACTTTTATAAAATATATCATTCCAAAAACAGGATAACTCCTATGTCTCAACAGCAATCGACTTTCGGCCAGGCGCTGGCGCTTATAGATGCCGCAAACAGTGAAGACCCGAACCAGGTGAACGCAGACGGTAAGGCCTGGCCGAAAGAACTCCTCTATTCCCACCGTATGTCTGACATGCTGCAGCGTTATACGCCGGATGCAGATGATGCGGTGAAGCTGGCGATTCGTGCGCAGCATGTTCAGCGCTGGAAATCACCACGTGATGCCTATCCGATGGATCGCATTGGTTACCTGCAGTGGCGTAAAGATCTCTATAAAATCCAGGCACAAACTGCGGCCGATCTGTTGGCACAGGCGGGTTATGGTGGTGATGTCATCGAGCGGGTAAAGCAGGCGGTTGCAAAGCAGAGGATAAAGGAAAATCCGGACACGCAGTTGCTGGAAGACGTTACCGACCTGGTATTCATCGAGCACTACCTGCTGGAATTTGTCGGCAAGCATCCCGACTACGACGAGGAAAAGTGGCTGGATATTATCCGCAAGACCTGGAAGAAAATGTCCGCTCCGGCGCAGCAGTTCGCGCTCTCGGGAAGTGTGAAGCTGCCCGAGTCGCTGGTTCCCCTTATTCAGAAGGCGGTATCAAACGGTTGATGCGATCGCGGATGCGGTCCGCTCCTGCAGGTGTGTCTACTGTTGTAGGAGCGCCTTGCAGGCGCGATTACGCCAGCAAGAGGATTAACGGGGCCTGATCCCAATATCCTGCCTACAAGAGAAAGCCAGGCTGTGAACTGGCCTGTACCCGGTATGTCATATATTAGAGAATTCTGATATATTACGCGCCCTTTCACGTCGTTAACCCCCTGCAGGTTATGAATGTTCAAGCTTGGTTGCGCCAGCCGCGCATGCTTTAAAAACGAGATTTTGTCTGGTCTGACCGTGGCGCTGGCGCTGGTGCCAGAGGCGGTGGCCTTCGCCTTTGTGGCCGGGGTTGATCCCCTGGTCGGTCTGTATGCTGCATTCATGGTGGGCCTGCTGGCGGCCATTTTTGGGGGTCGCCCGGGCATGATTTCCGGCGCGACCGGCGCCATGGCGGTGGTGATGGTGGCCCTGGTTGCTGAGCATGGCGTGGAATACCTGTTTGCTGCGGTGGTGCTGACAGGTCTGTTCCAGATCGGCGCCGGTGTATTACGGCTGGGCAAGTTTATCCGTATCGTGCCGTATCCGGTGATGCTGGGCTTTGTTAACGGCCTGGCGATTGTGATCTTCCTGGCCCAGCTACAACACTTTCACGTGACTTCAGCCGAGGGCGTGCAGGAATGGTTGTCTGGTGGGGCGCTGATGATATTTGCAGGCCTGATCATGCTAACCATGCTGATTATTCATTTTTTGCCGAAACTGACAGGCAGCTTTCCAGCGGCGCTGGCGGCGATTATTGCGGTAAGCCTGCTGGCACTTGGCCTGGATCTGGATACGGTTACCGTGGGTGACCTGGCCAGCATCAAGGGCAGTTTGCCTGCTTTTCATATTCCTTCGGTTCCGTTTAATTTCGAAACGCTGATGATCATCCTGCCGTATGCATTCATCCTGGCGGCAGTAGGGCTGATTGAATCGCTGCTGACACTGAGTCTCATTGATGAGGTGACCAATACCCGTGGACGCGGTAATCGTGAGTGCATGGGGCAGGGGATTGCCAACACGGTTACCGGTTTGTTCGGCGGGATGGGTGGTTGTGCCATGATCGGTCAGAGCATGATTAACGTGAACTCCGGAGGCCGTAAGCGCCTGTCTGGAGTCGCCGCAGCCCTGTTCCTGTTGATGTTTATCCTGTTCGCCTCACCTCTGATAGAACGCATCCCCATGGCGGCACTGGTGGGCGTGATGTTTGTTGTAGTGCTTGCCACCTTTGAATGGTCGAGCTTGCGCATCATGGGCAAGATACCTGTGACCGATGCATTTGTCCTGATACTGGTTTCAGCGGTGACTGTCTTTACCGATCTGGCGATTGCGGTGGTGGTGGGCGTTATCGTTTCGGCACTGGTCTTTGCCTGGGAACACGCCAAGCATATCAATATCAGAACCTATGATGATGAACAGGGGTCGCGTGTACATGAGCTTAATGGCCCGCTGTTTTTTGGTTCAGTGAAAAACTTTCTGGAACTGTTCAATCCAGAAGACGAGCCGAATGATGTGGTCATCGAATTCCAAAACTCGCGGGTTGCGGATCACTCGGCGATTGAAGCGATCGACACCCTGGCGGAAAGATATATCAAGGCAGGCAAAACATTACATCTGCGGCACCTGAGTGAAGAGTGCCGCCAATTACTAAAGAAGGCCGGCAACCTGGTAGAAGTGAATGTTATGGAAGATCCGCGCTATCGCGTGGCGGATGATCAGATTGCATAAACTCACCGCCGTCATTCC
>CBEULV010000097.1:0-8412 GCA_965544015.1 uncultured Gammaproteobacteria bacterium
GGTGGCATGCAGCGGGCGCTTAATGAAAAGTGGCACGGTGGCTTCGGATTCTCGCTGGAACGGGTCGACCTGGATTCCAATGACAATGCTACCAGCGAAGGTGATCGCATCCAGGCAGGCCTGATATTCAAGCGCAGCGAGGGTCCCGACCGGTTGGCAGCTGCGTTGAGTGTTGGCTATGGAACCTACGACTCGGTTCGCGTCGTTAATCTGCCTGTGCCCGGTGTATCTGCGACCAGTGACCAGGATATCTGGTTTGGTGCGGCCCACCTGCGCTACTCGCGTGACAGGGAATACGGTGACTGGTACCTGCGTCCTTCGATCGACGCAGGTATCACCCATGTGTTTGCCGGCAGCTTCACTGAGAGCGGGGCAGGCGGGGCCAACCTGGCGGTGAGGGACCGCAATCACACGGTTCTCACTATCGAACCTGCTGTTGAAATCGGCAGCGAGATTGTCAGTAACGGCACATTGCTGCGGCCGTACGCAAAACTGGGCCTGAAACTTTTCTCGGATACGGATGTAGAACTGGCTTCCACCCTGGTGGGGGCGCCGGCGGGCGTTGCGCCCTTTACGACGGCAGGCAGCCTGGATACTGCGGTCGCAAACGTCTCAGCGGGTGTGAATATCCTCACACAACAGGGCTACAACTGGCGATTGGGTTACACGGGCCAGTTTTCTGACCGGGTAAGGGATCATGGAGCCATGATCAAGGTGTCCGTCCCATTCTGATGCTCTTGCAGGCGCCTTTGATCTCTGTCGCCGACAGAGGAAAGGGCATACACGTATCACCTTGTACTTGCGTCGGCGCTGTCTTTTACTCCAGGTCCGGTTCGCCCAGCTGTTGCAGCATGGCGTCTCGGGCGGCATCGCGCAACTTCACGGCCGCAGCCCATTCCCTGCCAGCCGGCTCAATGGGCGCGCCGACGTGGACCTTCACCATAACCCGGCGTGGGAACCACGATCCGGAGCGCAGTAGCGAACGCGTCCCCCGGATGACCACCGGCACCACCGGTACCCCGGCCTGGGCTGCGGCTGCGAACGCTCCCATGTGGAATGGCAGCAGCCCCGGCATGCGCGTGAAGGTCCCTTCCGGAAAAAACATCAGTGAGCGACCCGCCTGGGCCACCTGGGCCGTAGAGCGGGCGTCTGCAACACCGCGCTGCTTGTCAAAACGCTCGACGAATTCGGCCCCGATGCGCCGCAGGAAGATGCGCGGAATAAACTGTCTGTCCAACTCCGCCTTGGCCACGAAGCTGAACCTGAGCGGCAACACCGCCAGCAATACCACACCATCGAGGTAACTGGCGTGATTGGCGATGATGACACAGGCCTGACCCTGCGGCAGTTGCTCGGCCCCTTCGACCTGCAACGGTATGCGGCCGAGACGAAACAGCAGCCGCGCCCCCCGGCGTATCACCGCCCAGCACCAGCGCGGGCGAGGCGAAACCGCAATCAGCAACCAGACGGGGGGCGCCAGCATCCAGAAGATGAAGTGGGCATAAACGGCATAGGCCATATCGGTCAGCCGCCGCCACACGCTGCGCAGGCGCGGCCGCAACGAGGTCAGCAACAGGCGGGCAAACTGCCACCATACCGCGCGCGGTTTATGACCTAACTGACCCCTTTCGTACAGCTCGCGCACAGTATTATGGCGGATCTTGCCGCTGGAGGTCTTTATCACGGTATGGGGTATGGCTATCACCACATCGTCCGGTGGGGTGTCCAGCAGGTTTATGGTCACCGCGTTAACCTGAACCTGCAACGCGTCCAGTTTTTCCGGCACTGTCTCGCGGGTTTCGGCTACCACGATGAGCCGTTCCGTTCCCGAAGCCGGATCCGTGCTGCCGAAAACGGCGACACAGCCCTTGCGAATGCCGGGGATGTCGCCGATGGCCTCTTCCACTTCATAAGGATACAGATTGCGCCCACCCCGGATGATGACGTCCTTGACCCGGCGAGTGAGATAAATGTCACCACCGACGATGTAGGCAAGATCACCCGAGTCGAGCCAGTCCCCGTCAAACAGGCCCCGGGTTGCATCCGGGTTGCGGAAATAACCGCTGGTGGCCGACGGTCCCTGGAACTCGAGGCGTCCCTCGTGGCGCTCCGGCAGTTCGCGCCCTGACGGATCGATGATGCGGATCTGGTAACCCGGCAGTGGTTGGCCACAAGCGACGAACTCGAGGGCGCGGGCATCTTCGACATCCGCCGGTACCGCCTCACCTGACGACTCGAATACATCACGCTGTATGCGGTCGATCGGTGGAATGCGTCCCGGCGGCGGGAAGGCCAGGCCGACGGCGGCCTCGGCAAGGCCATACACCGGCGCCATCGTCTCTGGCCGGAAACCGTAACGGGCAAACCGCTGGTTAAAGCGCCGTACGGTATTGGGGCTGACCGGTTCGGCACCGTTGAAGGCCATGCGCCAGGAATTGAGATCGAGACCTTCGATATCACTGTCTGCCAATTTGCTCAGGCACAACTCATAGGCAAAATTGGGCGCTGCCGACAAGGTGCCGCGGTGGTGATGGATAGCCCACAGCCAACGTTGCGGATGAACCAGAAAGGTCAGCGGTGACATCAATACCAGCGTCACCGCATAGTACAGACTACCCAGCCATGCGCCGATCAGCCCCATATCGTGATACAAGGGTAACCAGCTGACAAAGACATCGGTGGAATCGACTTGCACTGTCTCACCCATGGCGCGGATATTTGCAAGCAGATCAGTATGCGTCAGCACCACGCCCTTCGGCGCGCCGGTACTGCCCGAGGTGTACTGGAGCATGGCGATGTCCCCGGCGCTGACCGCCGGCACAGTGACTGCTGTGCCATGCGCTGCCAATTCCCCGGGCGTGATGACACTGCGTAAGATCTCTACCTGTGCCTTGAGCAGCCGCGCTATCGCCCGGGCCTCCGGCACGGTAATGAGAAATACCGCATTGGCATTGGCGAGTATGCCTGCGTGCCGGCGCAGATGTTCCTCGATCCGGGATGCACGCGCTGGCGGATAGATCGGCACGGGAATGCCGCCAGCCATAAGAATACCAAAAAAGCTGAACAGGTAATCCCGGCCAGTCGGCAGCATGACGGCCACGCTCTGTCCCGGTTGCAGGTTATACGCCTGCAATCCCGCAGCGATCGCCCGCGCGCCATCAAACAAGGCGGCATAGGTGACCGTTTCCGGTTCGTCCTCCTCGCCATACAGGTAGATGTGCGGACGTTGCGGGTTGCTGTGTACATGCCAGTCGAGCACGTCCAGCAGCGTGTCCGCCTCAACAGGTACTTCCGCCACCTCGCCCGGCGCAAGGATGCTAATCGGTGCCACTGCGGCTGGCCGCCCTGCGGCATGGCCGGACAATACCGCCCGCAGCAGATCGCGGGGCGTTTCGACCGTCATCGTCACCTGCTCCGGCAGGCTCACACCAAAGGCCCGTTCGAGGCGCAACAGTAATTCAACACGCGACAGACTGTCGAAACCCAGATCGCGATCCAGTGCGCTGTCCAGTGTTGCCTGTGCGGCATGTCTCCGGCGCGGGTGCAGTTCCACCGCCAGTTGCTGGACGATGTCCAGCAGGCGTCCGACAGTATCGTCAACTGTCGGGCCGTTTTGTCCTGCCCCTGCATCAGGTCCGGGCATCAGATCCTCCCGTCAGTACCGCCTGCGAAAATGCGATCCTCTATATTCTCTGCGCCATACTTAAACTATAGCACTCACATGCTGATCCGATTTGCGGTCGTGCAATGCCCCGTCTTCGAGCCGCAGGATGATCGGCGATAATTAAATTACACCTGACCCGTGAAGTTCATTTCTTACCTGGTTATACGAAAGTCGCGGGTTTCGCCGGGACGCATTTCATAGACCTCACCGTAGACATTGAGTTGAACGACAGCCTCACCATCCTCGTCAAGCATAAGTCGAAAGTTTTCGTGGTTGATATCCAGCAAGTACCACTGCTTGTGATAGCGCAAACGCAGATGAAGCCCTGTAAGCTCTGCTGGCAACTTTGGGTAAAAAGAGATCGTATCACCGGTCGTATCAACACCGGCATAATGTCGCAACACAATATCGACGCTGCCCGCCATGGCGCCCAGATGGATTCCTTCAGGCGTAGTGCCTCCCTGGACATCACCGACGTCGCTCTTCAGGGTCTGACAAAACAGCTCCCATGCCGCACTGCGATCGATGAGATCGAGCACAGAAGCATGTACCACCCGACTCAGGGTCGAGCCATGGGAAGTGCGTGTCAGGTAATACTCGATATTACGAGGCATAGTTTCGTCATCGAAGCTGTAACCCAGTTGCTTAAAGATGCGTCGCAGCTCTTTAGGCGGTAGCAGATAAAAAAGCATCAATACATCTGCCTGCTTCGAAACCTTGTAACGGTCAGTCGTATCTCCCTCGGCCCTTAGAATTCGATCAAGCCGCTCAATATTGCCGTACTTTTTTCGATAACCCGACCAGTCGAATTCCTCCAGCGCCTCATAGCCATCAAACTGGCTGATAATGCCATCGTCATGGAACGGCACCTTCATCCGGCAGGTAATATCATGCCAACATTCGAGATCCTCATCGCTAATACACAATTTTTCAATCAACTCCTTACGCCGTTCGCTGCTTAGAAACTCCAGCACCTCCAGCGCACGCTCCAGCACCCATGCCGCCATGACGTTGGTATAGGCGTTGTTGCTCAGCCCCGCCTCCTCGTTGTCGGGATAGTGTTCATGATATTCATCCGGACCCATTACGCCGTGAATCTCGTAACGCCCGCTGCTTTCCTCAAACGTCGCGATACTGGCCCAGAAGCGCGCGATCTCCAGTATGATCTCCGCCCCGTAATTATGTAAAAATGGCCTGTCTCCGGTGACCGTGACGTAATGCCAGACGTTGTAGGCAATGGCGGCATTGATGTGCCGCTGCAATCGGCTGGCATCCGGGCCCCACTCTCCGGAGCGCGGATTGAGATGGGTGGCCTGGGTTTCTTCGCGCCCGTTACTGCCGCTTTGCCAGGGGAACATCGCGCCCGCGTACCCTGCCTCCGTGGCCAGGCGCCGCGCCGCGCCCAATCTTCGATAGCGATAAAGCAGCAGCGAACGTGTGATGTCCGGTATCTGAAAAGTGTAGGCCGGCAGTATGAACAACTCGTCCCAGAAGATGTGACCACGGTAGGCCTCACCATGCAGGCCCCGCGCCGGCACACCAACATCAAGCCCGATGCTCCAGATAGAAACACTTTGTAACAAATGGAAGATATGCAGACGGATGGTTCGTTGCACATCCGGCATACCGTCAATGTGGATATCGCAGCGTCGCCACAGGTTTCGCCACGCCCTCGAGTGATCGCTCAACAGTGAATCGTAATCTCCAGCCTGCGCTATCACCTGGCTCGCGTCGTCGGCGCATTCACTGATCGCGCGATCACGCGAAGTATAGATCGCTACCACTTTTTCGATCTCGAAGGGGCTGTTTTCGGTGACCTCAAACACAAACTCTCGACCGACGATATCCTGCTCACGCTTGAACTGCTGATTCACCTCGAATTGGTCATGCTCGCTTGTGACCCGGGTACGTGCGGCGAGGGCCACGCGCAGCTTCGACTGGATGGTCTGTGCCACCAGTAACTCGCATTCGTCATCGAGTGCGCACTGCTCGAGCACGTCGATGTGCCGGTTGCTGAGCTCACGGTAACGCGCCACGCCGCCATTGATAACCGATGCATCGAGCTGGCTTTGTACGTGAACCAGGCCGGACCAGTTCAACGGGGTTACGCGATAATGAATGGCAGCCAGATGTGGATTGGCCATACTCACCAGTCGCTGACTCTCTACCAGGCTCTCATGCCCGTGCTTGTCCCGCACATGAAAACTGCGATGCAGGGTGCCGCAGAACATATCCAGTTCCTGACGGTAATTAAACAGCTCCACTGCTTGCAGGTTTAACCAGTCACCTGTATCGGGCCGGAAATTCAGCGGCAACCAATTGGGAAAGTTGACCAGGTCTTCGTTTGTGACGGTCCTGCCTGCAACCGTACTTTCGAGACGGCTGTAACCGCCAGCCAGGTAGGTGCCGGGATAATGGGTATCATCGGCAGCTGTTTCCTCGCCCGCACCACGGGTGGCAAAGTAGCCGTTGCCCAGCGTGCACAGTGTCTCGCGCAGGGGCTCATGCTCGGGGTCAAAACCCTCGTAGACCAGTTTCCACACGTTCATTGCGTCACTTCCGCCGCCGCTGCCAGGGCATCCAGAAACTTTTTAACTTCTGTTGGATCGCGCAGCACATAGTGCGCTTGCGAGGACGCGGGCTCGCCCATCACGCGGATACCGATACCGCGATCTTTCAGGGCGTGGAAGGCGTCTTCATCGGTGACATCATCGCCGACATAGACCGGCATGACCGACTCCGCATCCAGCGCCAGGGCATCCAGCAACCACAGAACCGCTTTTCCCTTGTCCCAGTCGATGTCCGGTCGTATCTCGAACACCTTCTTGCCGTGTTGTTTGCACAGCCTGGGCTCATTTGCTATGACGTCGTCAACGGCAGCCTCGATACCTGCAACCTCGCCATCGGCTACCAAACGATAATGCACCGATAACGAGAACTGTTTGTGCTCGATTAATATCCCGTCGACTTGCCCCACTTGCGACTGGATCGTGTGATAGGCGGCATCCACGATATCCAGGTATTCGAGGCCCTGCTCATATTTGATTTGGGTGTGACGAGGGCCGGCGATTTCCAGGCCGTGGTTGCCCGCGTAAAACACCTCGGCCAGATCAACAAGCTGTTTGACATCGCCCAGGGCACGGCCACTGATAACTGCCGTGGTGCAAACCCGCGCCAGCCGCCTGAGTGTCGCACGCATGTCTTCGGAAAGCACGGCCAACTCCGGTCGGTCAACAACGGGTGTCAGTGTTCCATCATAATCGAGAAATACGGCTAACCGCTTGTCGTCAATGCACGCGATAATGTCATTCACGGACGCCAACGCCGATGGCAATTCAGTCGCGACTGAGCTGGAACCACTCATCAATACGCTCCCCACTGATTTCGTCCAGATCGCTGATCACCTGGTGGGCGCCGGCGGCCAGCAAGGCCTCACGTTGGTGTCCACGATCAACACCAATTACCAGACCAAATGCCCCGCGACGCCCGGCCCGAACACCGGATTGGGCATCCTCGACAACGACGGCTTGCGTTGGTGCCACTCCAAGGCGTTCGGCGCTTTCAAGAAAAATATCCGGTTGCGGCTTGCCTGCCAATGCCAGTTGTTGTGCCAGCACACCGTCGACGCGCACATCAAACAGCGATTCAATGCCGGCTGCCGTCAATATCTCTTCACAATTCTTGCTTGATGAAACGATTGCGACTCGTATGCCGTCCTTGCGCAGGTTGCGTATCAACTCGATGGTCGACTCATAAACTTCGACTCCCTGGTTGCGTAATATATTTCTAAAGAGTACGTTTTTGGCCGCACCGAGACCACAAATGGTCTCGGTCTCGGCGCTATCATCATGGGAACCCCAGGGTAGTTCGATATTGCGTGAGGTGAGAAAGCTCTTAATCCCTTCGTGGCGCGGCTTGCCATCTACATAATCAAGATAGTCGTCCCTGGGATCGAACGGCCGATGTGCTTCCCCCGTGCGTTGTTCGCGTGATGCCAGATAGTCGTCAAACAACATCTTCCATGCGCGCGCATGCAGCTGCGCAGTTTTTGTGACAACGCCGTCGAGATCGAATATCACTGCGTAGAAATGGTATTTCGTGCCCATGACTTTTCCTCGAGGGCAGCTGTTCACACCAAATCGACATGGGGTATATAGTCCTCAATTACCGGAAAATGACTTAGATCCTTGTCGATGGCTGCATGTAAAATGGAATCCACCCAAGAGAAGATATCGCTATCGCGAACGACTTCACGCAGCCCATGCATACGCGAGACCCTTTCTTCCTGTGACATGTTAACGGCGGTATAGATGCTTTCGGCTGTGCCTTCGATGTCGTAGGGGTTCACCATCAGGGCGCCTTTTTTCATCTGAGCGGCGGCGCCGGCGAATTCACTGAGAATCAGTACACCGTTGTCGTCAACCTGGGCCGCACAATATTCCTTGGCCACCAGGTTCATGCCATCCTTAAGCGGTGTCACCAGGGCGATATCCGCTGCCTGATAATAGGCCACCACTTCGTCAAAACTCATGTTGTGATGAATGTAATGCACCGGCACCCAACCGGCACGGGTAAACTCACCATTGATCTCGCTCACCAGGCGCTCAATCTTGTTTTTGAGTTCATGATACTCGGGAATGTCCTCGCGGCTGGGCGCCACGTGTTGCACAAGCGTCACGCGCCCTAGCAGTTCCGGGTAACGACGTAGCGCCAGGGCAAACGCCTCGAGTCGATTGGCTATGCCCTTG
>CBEULV010000098.1:0-8316 GCA_965544015.1 uncultured Gammaproteobacteria bacterium
GCGGTTGCATTTGAATTGACCCATCGGACGCATCTCAATGCCCCTCGTACATCTGCTCGATGGTGTCGGCATGGGCTTCCATGATGCGGTTACGCTTCAGTTTCATGGTCGGTGTGATCATGCCGTTGTCGACAGTCCACGCCTGCAGGGAGCAGCTGACTGCACGTACCTGCGCATGGCCGATAAAATCCGACAACAAGCCGTCAAGTTTTTCATTCACGGCTTGTGCGAGCCTGTCGCTGTCCAGTGACGCCGGGTCGTTCGGATCGAGCTTGAGTGTTTTGGCAAAGCCCTGCCATTGCTCCGGTTCCAGCACGATCAATGCACTCAGGAAGGGGCGGTTGTCGCCAATCACCATGACCTGCTCGAACAGCGGGTCGAGCGCGATGGCCATTTCCATGTCGGCTGGCGGCACCTTCTCGCCATTGGCAAGCACGATAATCTCTTTCAGGCGGCCGGTGATGTAGACGTGGTTGTTTTCGATCTTTGCCTTGTCACCGGTGTGGAACCAGCCCTCGGCATCAATGACGTCGCGAGTGGCTTCCTGATTGTCCCAGTAACCCATCATGATGCTTGGTCCGCGTGCCAGCAGTTCGTCATTGTTGCCGATCTTGAGCTCCAGTCCGCGCAGTACCACGCCTACGCTGGCCGGGTCGTTGTCATCAACCGGGTTGGCGGCAAGGATGGGGCTGGTCTCGGTCAGGCCGTAGCCCTGGACCAGGTTCAGGCCAAGCCCGATAAATACTTTGGCTATCGGGGTGGGCAGCGGTGCGCCACCGGATGCGGCCATGTGCATCCTGCCACCCAGCTTGGCCATGATCTTGCTGGCTACCAGTTTGTTCAGCAGTGGCCAGAACAGGAACGACGGGTGCCAGCTGCCGCGGCCCTGGCGGTGTTCAAAGCGTGCCCAACCGACGTTCACTGCGCTATTGAACAGGAACGTGGCAATCGGTGGTTTTTCCGCCAACCCGGTCTGGATCTTGTTGTAGACGCGTTCGTAGATGCGCGGCACCGATATCATCAATGTCGGCCGGATGGTGAGCAGGTCTTCCCCCAGCTCGGGAATCGAGCGCGCGTAGGCGATGGTCGCGCCTACCATCATCGGTATGTAATAACCGACCGTGCGCTCAAAGGTGTGTGAAAGTGGCAGGAACGAGATCAGCAGGTCGTCGGAAAACATCTGCACCACTTCCAGTGCGCGGTCGGAGTTGAACAGGATGTTCCAGTGACTCAGCATTACGCCCTTGGGACGCCCGGTGGTGCCCGAGGTATACACGATGGTGGCCAGTTCAGTGGAGTCGCCATCATCCGTATGCAATTCACCGCCGGTCTCGGGGATCCAGTCGGCAATGGTGCATACGCGTGTCTCGCCCTCCGGTACAGACACCGGTTCCAGCGTCAGTATGCGCTGCAGGCCGTCGAGTTCGCCGAGTACGGTGCGGATGCCTGCCCAGTGTTCCTCATCTTCCAGGAACAGCACCTTGCAGCCGGAGTTGTTGAGGATATAGGCAATATTTTCGGGGCGGTCATCGGTATACAGTGGCACCAACACCAGCCCGCAGCCAAGTGCGGCCTGGTCAAAGGTGACCCATTCCTTGCAGTTGCGCATAAGGATGGCGACACGGTCGCCATGTTGCAGGTTCTCACCAGCCAATGCATCCTGCCAGCGTGCCACCTCGTGGCCCATGTCGGCCCAGGTGTAGTCGTGCCACTGGCTGTCCGTGCTGCTGTACTGGCGATAGGCGATGGTGTCGGGTGTGCACATGACACGTTCGCGAAACAGGCCGGCCAGTGTCCTGGCTGTGTCGGCCGGAATCTTGTTTAGCTGTTTCTCCTGCATATGCTAGCCCCCTTGCGCCTGAAAATTCTTTATGTCCCGCCTTTCAGTTCATTCCAGCCCGGGTCCGGTGTAAAGCGTTTCCCGCGCAGTTTTTGCAGTTCATCAAGTTTCTTCAGCTGTACATCAATACCGATCATTTCGATGTGATGGATCGGTCCGCCGCGGAACGGGGCAAAACCGGTACCGAAAATCATGCCGGCATCGAGCAGGTCTTTTTCAGCGACCACGTGTTCGCGCAGGCAGCTGACGGATTCGTTGAGCAGGCGCAGCACCAGCCGGTCGGTAATCTCGTCCATGTTCCAGTTACTGCCAGCGGGCTTTTGTTTGATCGCCTTGCCCTTCTTCCAGCGGTAGAAACCCTGCCCTGATTTTTTACCCAGCTTGCCGGAGGCGACCAGCTTCTGCAGGTTCTCCGGAATCTCGGCATCGAAGTGGTCGGCAAGAACCTCGGCCACATGCAGACAGATATCGAGACCGACGGTATCGGCGAGTTCCACCGGGCCCATGGGCATGCCGAAGGTGGTTGCGGCCTTGTCGATCAGTGCCGGCGGTACGCCTTCCGCCTCCAGTACCACCGCCTCCATCAGGTAGGGCATGAGAATGCGGTTGACCAGGAAACCGGGCGTGCTGGTGACCGGCAAGGGCAAGCGGTCGATTTGCCGCGTGAAGGCCATCGCCTTTGCGCTGACCTCTGCTGCGGTCGACTTGCCGATGACGATCTCGACCAGCATCATTTTTGCAACGGGGTTGAAGAAGTGCAGCCCGACCAGGCGTTCCGGGTGCGCGAGTGCCGGTGTCAGTTCTTCGAGCGGGATACTGGATGTGTTGGTCGCAAGTAATGCGCCCACCTTCATGTGCGGCTCAATATCCCTGTATAAAGAACGCTTTACCTCGGCATCCTCAAAAATCGCTTCAATGACGATATCGGCCCGTTTTACACCTAGGCCCTTGTGGTCGGGCAACAGCCGGTCCATCGCCTCGCGTACCTTGACGGGTTTCTTCAGCTTGCGCCTGAACAGCTTGTGCGCACGCGCCAGCGCCGGTGCGATGCGCTCCGGCGCCTGGTCCTGCAGCGATACCTGGAAGCCGCGCAGCGCACACCACGCGGCAATATCCCCACCCATGGTGCCGGCACCGATCACGTGCACGAATTTCGGTTGGTAGGCCTGGTCCTTGCCGAGTGCTTTCAGCTGTTCCTGCAGAAAGAACACACGCACCAGGTTCTTTGCCGTCAGTCCGTTGACCAGCTGCGCGAGCGACTGCGCCTCGGCCCGGAGCATGGCGGACTTGTTGTTGGCGTGCTTGCGCCACAGGTCGATCATGGCGTAAGGCGCGGGATAGTGCAGTCGTGATGCGCGTTTCGCAACCTGCTTGCGCAACACGCTGGCAAGCAGCGGACGTACCAGTGCGTGGTTGGAGAGCCGGTCGAGGAGGCCGGCGCGATACGGGGGCGGTGCGTCCAGGACCAGCTTGCGGGCGGCGGCGACAAGGTGTCGCTCCGGCACTACCATGTCCACCAGTCCCATGCGCCTGCCGCTACGGCCATCGACCGTGCGCCCGCTCAGGATAAGGTCCATTGCCTTGATGGCGCCGATCAACGGCACCATGCGTGCGCTGCCACCCCAGCCGGGGTGGATGCCGAGGCGTACCTCCGGCAGTCCCAGGCGTGTGCCAGGATCATCACGTGTAACGCGGTAGCGGCAGGCCAGTGCGAGTTCCATGCCGCCGCCAAGACAGAAGCCATGGATCAATGCCACGGTCGGGAATGGCAGGGCCTCAAGGCGGTTGAAGACCGCCTGGCCGGTGTTGAGCAGGTCAAGGGCCTGTTGTTCGGTGCTGATACGGGTGAACGAGCTTATATCGGCACCGGCAATGAAGCCGTTAGGTTTCGCGGAGCGGATCACCAGCCCGCGTGGGGACTGCGCGGCGATTTCCTGCAGGTGTTTGTCCAGTTGTTCAAACACCTCGATGCTGAGTACGTTGGTGCCTGCGTCGGCCTTGTCAAAGGTGAGCCAGACGATCCCGTCGTCATCGGTCTTGACGCGGAAATGGCTGTTTGTGTTTGCTTCGGTCATTCTGGCACGTTTATCCGGTTATCCTGGAGTTTGTTTTGTGTTGCAGGTGTTGTCGTGTATTACAGCTGTTATGACCATCTCACACCCTCTCGATCAGCAATGCACCACCCTGGCCACCGCCAATACAGATGCTGATCATGCCGCGGCTGGCATTTTCGCGCTCCAGCGTCTTGAGCATGTGCAGCACGATGCGTGCGCCGCTGGTGCCAACCGGGTGACCGATGGCGACAGCACCACCGTCAATGTTGAGGCGCTCTTCGTCGATTGGCGTGAACGGAGTGTCGCGGCCGAGCTCCTCGCGGCAGAAGTCCGCATCCTTCCATGCGGCGAGACAGGCGAGTACCTGTGCGGCAAACGCCTCGTTGATTTCTATATAGTCCAGGTCGGGGGTATCCAGGTTGTGACGTTGCATGATCGGTGCCATGGCATAGCCTGGGCCGAGGCCCATCTGCGCAGGGTCGAGACCGGACCACTGGCTGTCGATCAGCTGGCCCATGACCTTCAGATCGTATTTCTCAATCATGTCTTCCGAGGCCAGTAACAGCCAGGCCGCGCCGTCCGTGATCTGTGCGCTGTTGCCGGCGGTGACGTTGCCGATTGGCTTGTCGAATACCGGCCGCAACTTGGCAAGTTTTTCCACGCTGGAATCGGGGCGCACGCCGTCATCATGATCATAGACATTGCCCCTGTTGTCGTACAGCACCTCGATCTCGTCCAGTCTTCCGTCCTTGTGTGCGGCCGCCAGGCGCAGGTGACTGCGCATGGCGTAACGATCCATCACCTCGCGTGAGATGTCGAAACGGTGGGCAAGGATCTCGGCAGTCTGTCCCATCGACAGGCCGACGACCGGATCGGTCAACCCGCGCAGCAGTGCTATCACCGGCCTGAAGTGACCGGGGCGCAGTGAGCCGAGCACTTTCAGCTTTGCGCCGGGCGTGCGTGCACTGTTCAATGCGGCAAGCCAGTTCACCATGGTGTCGTTATAAAGGATCGGGGCGCGGCTCATCGACTCGGTGCCCCCGGCCAGCACCAGGCTGGAACGGCCACTGGCTATATTCTGGGCGGCGGAGTCGATCGATTGCAGGCCGGAGGCGCAGTTGCGTTGTACGGTCCACGCCGGCACTTTATCGCCACAGCCCATGCGCAGCGCGGCGACCCGGCCGATGTTGGCCTCATCCGGGCTTGGCATCATGCAGCCGAGGATGACTTCATCAAGCGCGCTGGCCGGGAACGGCTGGCGCGCGAGTACTGGCCGACCGGCAGCGACTGCCAGGTCGGATGCAGCGAACGGGCCCGGTTTACCGCGGGCCTTTAGAAACGGGGTCCGGCTGCCATCTACTACATAGACTGGCCGGCCACCCCATCCAGTTTGTTGTCCCCCCATGGCTTGGGCTCCTTGGTGAAGTATTCAGGCGCAAATGCATCGACCTGTATAACAACCTTGCGTGCAGAGATGGCGGCGCGTATGGCGTTGGCCTCTATTTCGCTGATTATCTTGGCGGCAACACCGGCGTCGATCTCCGCTTCCGGGTCACCATGGGCAAGACTGCCATCGCGCATGGCCATGCGCAGCTTGTGCAGCGCCGGTTCGGCCTTGACGGCCTTCAGCAGGGCATCGTCGAGTTGCGCGACCGGTTCCCTGTCGTCGTCCGGAATATACACACCTTCGGTAAGTCGGTCACGCAATGCGCCGGGCTGCATCAGGATGTCGGCGAGTTGATGGCTCAGGGCATCGTTTGGCCGCTGGTATGGCTGACCAAACGGGAAGCTCAGTGCGCGCGCGATGAATGCCGCACTGCGGGCTGGAAGGTTGTTGAATACTTCGTGCAGGCGTTGCTGGATCTGGTAGAGCAGATCCTGGCAGGCCCATTCCAGCAACGGCAGTTCGTCATCGGGCGAACCGTTGTCGTAATGGTGCTTGAGTACGGCGCTGCCGAGGTAGAGGCTGCTCAACACGTCGCCCAGCCGGCCGGAAATGGACTCCTTGCGTTTCAGGGCGCCGCCCAGTGACATCAACGTCAGTTCGGCGGTGATGGCAAAGGCCAGGCTCATGCGGGCGAACTGGCGGTAGTAATGTCCGCGAATGCCGTGTTGCGGCGCCGCCAGCAGGCGCCCGCCCGTGATGCTGTGGAACAGGCTGCGGCTCAGTGTGCTCATGACATGACTGGCGTGGCCGAGCAGGGCATCATCAAACATGGCGACGTCGTTTCGGCTGGCGGCTTCCATTTCGTTGAACAGGTGCGGGTGGCAGCGGATCGCCCCCTGGCCGAAGATGATCAGGTTGCGGGTAAGGATGTTGGCGCCTTCCACGGTGATCGCGATCGGCAGTGCCTGGTAGGAGCGTGCGATATAGTTGCCTGGCCCCATGCTGATGCCACTCCCGCCGAGGATATCCATGCCATCGTTCACTACAATGCGCATGCGCTCGGTGAGGTGATACTTGATAATTGCCGAGGCCACCGACGGTTCTTCGCCGCTGTCCAGTGCAGCGGCGGTAAAGCCGCGCGCGGCATTCATGATGTAGCTCAGCCCGGCAATGCGGGCGAGCACTTCGCTGACACCCTCGAACTTGCCGATTGGCAACTTGAACTGCTTGCGCACGCCGGCGTATGCACCGACGCTACGGCAGACCAGTTTCCCGGCGGCGGTACTCAGTGCGGGCAGTGAAATGGCACGACCGTCGGACAGGCAGTTCATCAACATACGCCATCCCTGTCCGGTGAATTCCTGGCCTCCGATCACCCAGTCCATCGGGATGAATACATCCTTACCGCTGTTCGGGCCGTTCATGAAGGCCTGGCTCATCGGGTAGTGGCGCGTGCCAATTTCCACGCCGGGGGTGTTGGTCGGGATCAGTGCCAGGGTGATACCTATATCCTCTGTATCGCCGATCAGGTGATCCGGGTCATGTAGCTGGAAGGCGAGCCCGAGCAGGGTGGCGACCGGTCCGAGCGTGATGTAACGCTTCTCCCAGTTCAGGCGAATACCAAGTACGTCGTCCTTGCCCTCAAAAGGTTGCCGGCACACCACGCCGAGGTCCGGCATGGAAGCGGCGTCACTGCCGGCGTCCGGGCCGGTCAGTGCAAAGCAGGGAATCTCGTCGCCTTTTGCCAGGCGGGGCAGGTAATGGTTCTTCTGTTCCTCGGTGCCGTAGGACAGCAGCAACTTCGCCGGCCCGAGCGAGTTCGGCACCATGACGGTGACACCGGCGGAGATGCTGCGGCTGGCGATCTTCATGACGATGGCGGAGTG
This sequence comes from uncultured Gammaproteobacteria bacterium, assembly GCA_965544015.1. Classification (GTDB taxonomy): domain Bacteria; phylum Pseudomonadota; class Gammaproteobacteria; order UBA9214; family UBA9214; genus UBA9214. Next base: position 7,168 of record CBEULV010000098.1, read on the forward strand.
TGCGTTGGCGGAAAACTCCAGTCCGCCGTACTGCCTCGGAATGATCATGCCGAAGAAGCCGTTCCGCTTAAGGAATTCCCAGCACTCCGGGGTGAGGTCGTGGCGCTCCTCGGTAATCTCCCAATCGTTCACCATGCTGCAGAACTGTTCGGTCGGGCCGTCGAGGAAGGCCTGCTCTTCTGCCGACAGTGTCGGTGCATGATAGGCAAGCAGGTGATGCCAGTCGGGCCGGCCGCTGAATACCTCCGCCTCCCACCATACCGTGCCGGCCTCCAGTGCCTCGCGCTCGGTGTCGGACATGCCGGGCATGATGCTGCGGAACAGTGCAAGCAGTGGCTTGCTAACAAGGCCCTGGCGTAGCGGGGAAACGGTGAGCAAGGCGGCTACTGGCAGGAATACGGCCCAGGCCAGTGTGAGCAGCCAGGCGGACGGGGCGTGCAGGATGGTCCAGTAAACGAGGAAGATGCCGGCAATGGTGACCCACAGGTAGCGTGAGGCCCGGCGTGCCATCAGCAGACTGACGGCGATGATTAGCACGAGTGATTCAATCAACCCGGTCATGGCGGAATTCCTTGACGCAACAATTGTGTTCCGTATTCGTGTGGATGCTACATTTATATAATGAAATCAGCAAGTAACAAATAAGACAGGGATTGCCTGCGAGAGTTGCACCAGTTCGGTCGCTGCCAGTTGCAGGACGCAGAAATGATTCACCTGTCCATATTGGTAGGTTATCGGCAGTTACTGCATGAAACTAAGCGGGCAGGGGTGCTCGCAGCAAGTGTTGCTTATCGTCCTCGCGAAGGCGGGGACCCAGCCCCGATTCATGCGCAAGGGGAATCGCGCCTGCAAGGCGCTCCTACACAATAAGACACACCTGTAGATACCATCTCCCTCACATCTGCTCAAGCCGGGTTCAAACGGTTTGAGGCAGATAGGGTGTCTGGTGTTTGAGGACACCAAAACAAATCTGTACCAGTTTACGCATGGCGGCGCCGAGCGCCGACATTTTGGACTTGCCGTGTCTTGTCAAGCGCTCATACTGGCGCCGGATGTCCGGGTTGTGGCGCGTAGCAACAATGGCTGCCATGTAAAGCTTGGCCCGCAGCTGCGCATTGCCGGCCTTCGACAAGTGTGGTCGCCCGCGCA
>CBEULV010000099.1:0-8311 GCA_965544015.1 uncultured Gammaproteobacteria bacterium
GATCATTGATGCCTCATCGAGGCGGTCGAGCAAATCAAATACCGAGGGCAGATCGCGCGGGATGCGTTTCAGCAGGAACTGCGCCGTGTCCTCCGGCAGCTCCAGGCCGCGGCCGCGTGCACGGTGCGACAAAGCAGCGATCACATCTTGATCGGGTAATGGCTTGAGCACATAGGTCACGCCCCAGCCAAGCCGCGACACCAGGTCGGGCAAGGTAACGCCGCACTGGTCCGGTCGCCGTGTAGCGGCAACCAGCAGGGTGGCACCTGCCATACGCACCCGGTTGAACAGGTCAAACACCGCATGCTCCCATGCCTCGTTACCCGCAATCGCCTGCACGTTATCAAGGCATACCAAATGCATCTGTTCCAGGTCGTCCAGCACGGCTGGCGACATCCCGCTCAACCCGTCCAGGGGCAGAAATGCCGTGCTGCGCCCTGCCGCACTGGCCTCGAAACAGGCCGCCTGCAGTAAATGCGTCTTGCCCATGCCAGTGCCGCCGGTGATATACAGAAACGGCTCGCCCTGCCCCTGTGCAGCCGCCTGCAGGGTGGTGACAAGCTCGGCGTTTGGGCCATTGTAGAAACTTTCGAAACGGGCACTGTCACGCAGCGCCAGGCCCAGCGGCAATTGAGGACTGACCAGGGAAGCAGCCACAGCGTGATCAGGGCTCGCGCTTGTGCCAGGCCCTGCGCCCCCAGGTCCAGACATAACCAATCCCGCTCCAGATCGTGGTAACCAGCACGCTGTAGAGCAGGATATCGATCCAGAGCGGCGGCAGCTCCTGGATGCCATGCGTAAACATCACCGCCAGTACCAGCAGGATCTGGGCAACCGTGTTCAGCTTGCTCGCCCAGCTGGGTTCCGCGACGAGTTGTTCGATAAAGTAATGGTAACTCACTGCGCCCGCCACGATCACCAGGTCACGCAGGATGACAAGCGCTACCAGCCAGTATGGAATCCAGCCCAGGTAACCGAGCGTGACAAAGGAACACACCAGTAACAGCTTGTCAGCCAGCGGATCGAGTAACGCACCAAGATCGCTGGTCCAGTTAAAACGCTTGGCCAGGTAACCATCAATGCCATCGGAGGCGCCAGCCACACCGAACACCACCAGCGCGGCGGCAAAACGGTCGCTCAGCAGCAGCCAGACCACCGGCGGGACCAGCAGGAAACGGAATACCGTGATCAGGTTGGGCAGATCGCGAGCTCTCATTGTCGCAGCAGGTAATTCCCCGGCATGCCGTCGGCAGCGGGTGTCAGCACGGTACCAATGGCGACGGTGCGCGTCAGGTCCTGCATGCTGCCGTTCAGCTGCAGCGTATATTGCACCACGCCCGGTTGCACTTCCCCGACCTGGAGATTGCGTATCGAGGACAGCGATGCGAGATAGTTATGGGTACGCGCATAGGCCGCCAGCGTATTGATACCGGTGACTGATATCGCCACCGTGCTACCCGCTGCATTTGTGGTTACGGCCAGTTGCGATGCCTGCACATCGGCCAGGTCATCGATTCCCTGTTTTGCCAGCACGTCCAGCTGTGGATGGGAATCCGACCAGCTGCGGGTCTTGCCGCCCATTTCCAGCTGCCAGCGCGAGGCCCAACCGCCGGATGGCGTACGGTTCAGGCGGCCGATCAGGATGGCCGGCGGGTTGTAGCGTTGCGAGGCACTGACCACCTTGTCGAAAAAACCACCCCAGATGTCTGCGTAACGCACCCGCGCCTGGTCTTCCAGGTCCATTAACGGGAACAGTACCGGCACACCCCGCGCACGTGCCGCCGCGACCACCTGCCGGTGCACCTCGCTGGTATCGTCTGCCGACACCAGGTAGCGGTTGCCACGGTCCTCCACCGCCAGCCACACCAGTGTATCCGGTCGCTCGCCGCCCCAGTAGGCCAGCCCCTGCCGTTGCAAGGTCTGGCGAATTGCGTCACCGTCAAAGCGCACCCACAATTTCAGCAGCGGCGGCTCCTGGTTCGGCTCGGTGAAGTATCGATACTGCTGCACCAGCTGTTCGGGACCGGCCAGCAGGGTCTGCACCGCGGGGGCTTCCAGCACACTGCCCTGACCGGTCACGCGCACCAGCACCTCACCGAGCGCCGACTTCAGTGCCACGTTGCGTTGCGCTGGCGTCTGGTCACTGACCACCACCTCGGCTTCAAACAGGGCGGGGGCAGCTGCCTGCGCAGCGAGTACCGGCAGACACAGCAACAGCACCCGCAGAAAGCTTCTTTGTTGAGACTTATCCATATGTTACCAGTGACCGCTCAGGTAATTTTTGCACAGCATACGGGTATCCAGCCGGTTTGACCACAGCGAATCCGGGCCGGTCGGCGGGTTTACGCATCAGCGGCCGACCGCTACCATAGCGCCCCTGTTTTCCGAGGAGTTCGTGCGTGAGCGTACAAAAAAAATCCGGTGTATCCGGCACCCCCCTGAGCTACCGTGATGCTGGCGTGGATATCGATGCCGGCAGCGAACTCGTTGAACGCATCAAACCAGCAGTCGCCAGGACCCATCGTCCCGGCGTGCTGTCCAGCCTGGGCGGCTTTGGCGCACTGTTTGAACTTCCGCTGGATCGCTACCGGAAACCGGTACTGGTATCCGGCACCGACGGCGTCGGCACCAAGCTCAAGCTGGCTATCGAGGCCGGTATCCACAACAGCATCGGCATCGACCTGGTGGCCATGTGTGTCAACGACATCGTGGTCACCGGCGCGGAACCGCTGTTCTTTCTGGACTACTATGCAACGGCAAAACTGGAACTGGATATTGCCGCTGACGTCATTACCGGCATTGCAAGGGGCTGCGAACAGGCCGGCGCCGCACTGGTCGGCGGTGAAACAGCGGAAATGCCCGGCATGTACAGCAGCGGCGACTATGACCTGGCCGGCTTCAGTGTCGGCATCGTGGAAAAATCAGACATCATCGACGGCAGCCAGGTGGGTGTCGGCGATGCACTGATCGGGATCGCCTCCTCCGGTCCGCATTCCAACGGCTATTCCCTGATCCGCAAGATCCTGGAGGTCAGCAACAGCCAGCTGACCGACACGCTGGGTGGACGCACGCTTGCCGACTGTCTGCTGGCACCGACGCGCATCTACGTGAAGCCGCTGCTGTCACTGTGCAAGGCATTCAATATCCATGCACTGGCACACATTACCGGTGGCGGGCTGACCGAGAATGTGCCGCGCGTATTGCCGGCCGGCACACGTGCCGTGATCAACACCAGCACATGGCAGCCCCCTGAGATCTTTGCCTGGCTGCAACAGCATGGCAATGTCGAACCTCAGGAGATGTACCGCACCTTTAACTGCGGTATCGGCATGGTCGTGTGTGTCGCGCGGACTGATGCCGACGCCGTGATTGCCCATCTCAAGGCGGAAGGTGAAGATGCACGGCTTATTGGCGAGATCGAGACAGGTGATGCACAGCCCGACGTCAGACTGACGCGTTGATGACACAACCGGCAACATCGCTTTTGCCGATCGTCATCCTGATTTCCGGGCGTGGCAGCAACCTGCAGTCCATTATTGACTGCGCCGCCAGCGGCGCACTGGCGGTGAAGATCCGCGCCGTCATCAGCAACCGGCCGGATGCCGCCGGCCTGGAAATAGCCAGGGCCGCCGGCATTGCTACCGAAATCATCGATCACAGCCGCTATGCTGATCGTCAATCGTTTGACCAGGCACTGCAGGACCGTGTCGATCAGTACCAGCCGGGGCTGGTGGTGCTGGCAGGGTTCATGCGCCTGCTATCCGAAGGCTTTGTCGCGCACTATCATGGCCGCATGCTCAATATTCACCCGTCGCTGCTGCCGGAGTTCCCCGGCCTGCACACACATCGACGCGCCATCGAGGCCGGTCACCGTGAACACGGGGCGAGCGTGCACTTTGTCACCGACGATATGGATGGCGGCCCGGTGCTGCTGCAGGTGCGTGTGCCGGTCAAGCCGGACGACGACCCCGAGGCCCTCGCCGCGCGCGTGCTGGGCCAGGAACACAGACTGTATCCACTCGCGATTCAGTGGTTTGCCGAACAGCGAATTTTTCTCGACGAACACGGTCGAATTGTCTTTGACGGCCAGCCACTGACGCATCCCAGGGACCTGGCCAGGGAGCAATCGTTGCCATGCTGAACAAGTGCCTGATGACTCACCTGCTACTGGCGGTCGTGCTGCTTGCCGGCACGGCCAGTGCCGCGACGCCTCTGCCGGACTTCAAGGCAAGCTACGAACTGACGCGCGGTTCGCTGAAGATCGGTAATTCGACCATCGAGTTCTCCACCGGCAGTGATGGCGCCTATACCTACAAGTCACACAGCTGGCCGGTACGCTGGGTGGCCTGGTTCCTGAAGGACAAGCTGTTTGAGACCAGCCGCGGCACCATCACCGATGCCGGCATTCGTCCCGATTACTACCACTACCAGCGTACCGGCGGAGCGAAGGAACGTGAAGCAAAGCTGGCGTTCGACTGGGAACGCATGGTTGTCGAGAACAATGTCGAGGACAGCCCGTGGGAAATGGACATACCGGCTGGCACCATCGATAAACTCGCCTCGCAACTCGGCATGATGCGTGCACTGGCCAATGGCCAGCATGACATCACCTTCAACATCGCGGACGGCGGCAAGCTCAAGGAATACCGCTTCAAGGTGGTCGGCGAGGAAACCCTGGAACTGCCGGCCGGGACCTTCGAGACCATCAAGGTCACCAAGCTGCGCGACAACAAAAAGCGCGAGACCTATATCTGGTGCGCGCCGGCGCTCAACTATCTTCCGGTACGTATCTGGCAGCGTGAAAAGGACAACTCGAAGTACCAGAGCGACCTGGAAAGTTTCAGTGCTTCGCTGAGAGTCGCGGATAAGAAATAACAATTATCTCACGCACGGTATCCGGCAAATGATTTGCCACACGACTACATGGACGTAGGAGGTAGAGTAACGCATGGAGCAGTTACCGAGAGGGCACAGAGAACTCAGAAACAACCTTCTTTTCGTCATTCCCTCGAAAGCGGGGATCCAGTCAGCGCAGGAATGACGCGAGAGTGTAATTCCTGCATGATAATCAAGAAATCCGGTATCGATTGATTTGTTGTCTCTCTGTGCCCTCTGTGGCAGTCATTATTCTCTTTGCGAATCTGTCGCATTGCACCTGACAAGTTGACTACGATCAATTCATTTCCCCACACCGGGAACTATACTTTGACAGAGTGAGACTAAGTTTTGATAGTTGACTGAGGTATTTATCATGAAACAGAAAATACTGCTTTCCGCCCTGCTGGCTGCCACGGTTTCTATTACCGGGTGTGCCACCTACCAGGGCCAGCAGGAACAGGCCGGCATGGTGATCGGCGGCATTCTTGGTGGAGTGCTGGGGTCACAAGTCGGTGGTGGTCATGGGCAGACTGCCGCCATTATTGCCGGCACCCTGGCCGGTGCGGCCATCGGTGGCGCCATCGGACATTCAATGGATGAAACCGACCGCATGCGCACGGCACAAGCGCTGGAGACCGTACGCACCGGTGTGCCGTCACGCTGGCACAATCCTGACACCGGCGTTGACTACACGGTGGTTCCGACCCGTACCTATGACACGGCCCAGGGCCCGTGCCGGGAATACACGATGGATGCCATGATCGGCGGCAGGAACGAGAAGATCTACGGTACCGCCTGCCGGCAACCCGATGGCAGCTGGCAGGTGCAAAACTAGAGTGGCAAGGGGGCGGCACTGCCGCCCCCTGATGCAAGGAATACTTGCCTACTCAGCCTCGAGTATCCCGGCCACAAGGTCGGCGATGTCCTCGGAGTACAGATCACGAAAAAAGTGATCGGCGCCGTCCATCGTCACCAGGCTGATCGCCTTGCCATCCGCCAGCGGCTCGACCTTCCCTATAACACCTTTCACTACCGTGTCCTCGGTACCGGCAAACACGGTAACCGGTGCACGGATCCCCGTCAGCAGTCCGGGTGTATCCATTCTCTCATCCGGCGCATGGTAGGACAGGAAGGCCTCGGCCGTGGCGCTGGTGTCCTTGCAGTAGATGAAGTCGACACCTGTCATCATCTCCCCACCCTTACCCCCGGCCACCATCTTTTGCGCCTTTGCCAGCAGCGGCGCAAGCTCCTCTCCGTAACGCTTCCTGTAGTCCTGTTCAGGATAACCGGCGTCCCGGGTCATCGGGGCAATCAGGATCACCGCGCGAACCACAGGATCGTCATGGTCGACGGCAAAACGCGCTGTCTGGTTACCGCCACGTGAATGTCCCAGCAACGCGATCTTGCTGACGCCCTGCACCTTCAGCCAACCGAGCCATGCACCGATCTCGCCAGTCGCGTCGGTATGCTTGTGAGTATGCGGCGTGGCACAGTCATACATCGCAGCGACACGGTTATCCAGACCCAGGCTGAGATTAATCGCCAGCGAACTGATGCCGCGCTCGGCAAACATGCCCTGCAGCCCGGCCATGATTTCCATGCCGCGATGCGCCAGCGTGCCATGTGTCATCAGCACCACGGGACCGGCCTGCCAGTCCGAACCGGCCTGCTCCAGGTTGGCGTTCAGTGTTCTGCCGTCATGCGAAAGGGTAACCACCCCGGCCGATGCAGTGAATACAAGGCACAGGTTCAGTAACAGGATAATAAACAGATTACGCATGATGAATCTCCTGGTGTATTTTATTTTGAATCCGTATGGATTCCGGCAACGCTGTTATCTGCAATATTTCACGGGGGAATCAGGATATATTATACATTTAAAAGATATAACCATGTCTGAAGGACCTGCCCGTATTCGTTGTCTCCGGAAAATCCTGCAGACCGGAGGAAAATATTCTCACTGCTGCGAGACGGGGTAATCTGCTAGACTTTAAGCACTTATGCGCAATAAAAATAACACGATCAACGGGGACAAGCCCCGTGTATATGAACAATTCTACGGGTTCAGGGAACGTCCGTTCTTTCTGGAGCCTGATCCTGATTTCCTGTATCTGAGCGAGAAACACAGGACGGCACTTGATTCACTTGAGCTGGCGATTTTCAATCAATCCGGATTTTGCGTTATCAGTGGAGATGTCGGCGTTGGCAAAACGACGCTTGTACGCGAACTGCTTAATCGCCTGGATGACAACATCTGCGTTGGACTGGTTACCAATACACATCCGTCATTTGGTGAACTGCTGCAGTTGATCGCGGCTGCCTTCGGTCTGAAATGCGACACCGAAGACAGTTTTGAACTGCACAAATGCTTTGCCGACTTCATTATCCAGCAATACGCCAATCAGAAACATACACTGCTGATTATCGACGAGGCACAGCATCTCTCCATTGCGGCATTGGAAGAGTTACGCATGTTGTCCAATATCAATGCTGACAAGGATTTTTTGCTGCAGGTTATTCTGGTGGGACAGAAGAAGCTGCACGACAAGCTGACCAGACCGGAGCTGGAGCAGTTCTCACAACGTATCGCCGTTGATTATCACCTGACAAGTCTGGACGAACAGGAAACCCATGAGTACATCCGCTACCGGGTAAGCCATGCAGGTGGTTCGCCGGATCTGTTTGGACAGGATGCCTGCAGTACAATTTACCGCTACAGCAAAGGTATCCCGCGCCTGATTAACAGAATTTGCGGCGTCAGTCTGGTTTACGGTTATTCAGAGCAAAGTCAGGTTATTACTTCAGAACTGGTAACAACAGTGGCCAGGGACCAGCGTATAGGCAACATTCAGGCGACTTCAGGCGGCATGTCGCAGCGAGGCGCCGATGCCTATATGAAGGTGGTCGAGTTGAATACCGGTAACGAGGCAAGGCATAAAGACAGTAGCGACAATACTGCGTCAAAAGCAGCTCCGGAACCACCCGGCGCCACACTGAATGAAATTGAGAAACCTGCCCCGGCAGAAGTAACCGACCCGGCAAAGGAAAGCGTTAGTGGATATACCGAGGCCACAGCTGATGTACCCGCTGACCAGGGACCGACTTGCACGGTAACGGAAACAACTGCAGCTACTGGGCCAGGACGGCAGGTTGCATCAGACAATGATTCACCCGGGCTTCACACGCTTGTTACCGAAAAGCAGCAGAACAGCGGCGCGCCAGGCAAACGGCGTGGCGCCGCCTGGATGCTAACTGGGCTGGTTGCTGTGGCCGGTGTGGCGGGCTGGTTGATTCGGGACTACCGGGATGCAACGCCGGCTGTAGACAGTATGACTGCCGAGCCATCCGTTCAGCTTCCACCGGCGGCGACATACCTCGATGAGTCAGCGTCAAGTCCGGCGAGTGCGGGTGCAGCCAATCCAGCGCAGCGCGA
>CBEULV010000100.1:0-8073 GCA_965544015.1 uncultured Gammaproteobacteria bacterium
AAACCCCTGTGCGGTGTAGGAAACAGGACAATTTTTAGGTAAAACGAAGAATGCATCAGGATCAATGAGGTCAAATTCAGTTGATCTGCGAATCTTAAGACTGGATTGCAGGATACAACCCTGTATCCTGCCCTTCGGGTCTATATCAGTTCGTCCTTGTCGTTCCAGACGAATTTGTCCCGCCTGCGCGGGAATGACGTAGTTTTTGTCTTCTCTGTGTCCTCTGTGTCCTCTGTGTCCTCTGTGTCCTCTGTGTCCTCTGTGTCCTCTGTGGCAGGTGTTATTGTTTGTTATCATCGCGGGATCATCTGTTAAACTCCAGTCATATGAATACCTTAACCGGCAAGCACATCCTGCTCGGGGTGGCCGGCGGCATCGCCGCCTACAAGAGTGCCGAGCTGGTCCGCCAGCTGCGCGCGCAGGGCGCCCGGGTGCGCGTGGTGATGACCGCCGGCGCCCGGGAATTCATCACCCCGCTGACCCTGCAGGCCCTGTCCGGCAACCCGGTGCACAGCGAACTGCTCGACCCTGATGCCGAGGCCGCGATGGGCCATATCGAACTGGCACGCTGGGCAGATGCCCTGCTGGTGGCACCGGCAACCGCGGATTTCATTGCGCGGCTCCAGCAGGGGCGTGCCGATGACCTGTTGACGGCCGTGGCGCTGGCCTGCGATGCGCCGGTCGCGGTGGCGCCGGCGATGAATCGCGCCATGTGGGAGAACCCGGCGACCAAGGCCAATATTGCTACCCTGAAGGCACGCGGCATCCACGTGTTTGGCCCCACGTCGGGCGAACAGGCCTGTGGCGAGGTCGGACCGGGACGACTGCTGGAGCCAGAACAGCTGGTGACGGCGCTGGGGGGTCTGTTCGAGACCGGTGCGCTGTCCGGATGCCGTGTGCTGATCACGGCCGGACCTACGCGCGAGGCGATCGACCCGGTACGCTACATTAGCAACCACAGCTCGGGCCGCATGGGCTATGCCGTGGCGCGCGCTGTCAGTGAAGCCGGTGCCGAGGTGGTGCTGGTCAGTGGCCCGGTCAGTCTTGAGGCGCCACCGCGGGTAACACGCATCGATGTGGTCAGTGCCGACGATATGCAGCACGCGGTGCAGGAACAGGTGGCGGATTGTGATATTTTTATCGCGGTCGCGGCGGTAGCCGATTACCGTCCCGAGGTGGTTGCGCCACACAAGCTCAAGAAGTCCGCCGGTCAAATGACACTGGCACTGACCCGAAATCCGGATATCCTTGCCGGGGTGGCGGCGTTGCCGGATGCACCCTTTACGGTGGGCTTTGCCGCAGAAACCGATGCACTCGAGGACAATGCCCGGGCCAAGCGTGTGGCCAAATCGATCGACATGATCGCGGCCAACCGGGTGGGTGAGGGGGCCGGCTTTGATGCGCACGACAATGCCCTGCAGGTATATTGGCAAGGCGGTGAGCAGGTCTTGCCGCTCACCGGCAAGACAAAACTGGCGCATCAACTAGTGGCACTGATCGCGCAACAATTTCATGACAAGCACAGCAAGGTGATCCGGTTTGATGCAAAAGATTCAGCTTAAGATTCTCGACCAGCGTCTGGGTAATGAATTTCCGCTGCCACATTATGCCACCGAGGGTTCGGCCGGCATGGATATGCGCGCCTGCGTGGAAGCGCCGCTCGAGATCGCCCCCGGCGAAACCCACCTGATCCCGACCGGGCTGGCCATCCACGTAGAAGATACCGGTCTTGCCGCCATCCTGTTGCCGCGTTCCGGCCTGGGCCACAAGCATGGTATCGTGCTCGGCAACCTGGTTGGACTGATCGATTCCGACTACCAGGGCCAGGTGTTCGTATCGTGCTGGAACCGCGGTAACGAGACCTTTACCGTAAATCCCGGCGAGCGCATAGCCCAGATGGTGATTGTGCCGGTGGTACATGCCGACTTCGAGATCGTGGACGAGTTTGTCGAAAGCGACCGCGGGGCCGGTGGTTTCGGTCATACTGGCCGGCACTAGGAGGCTCCTGGTGGCAACCAGGGTTCAATAAGCTGCCTGAACCAGCCGATATTCTTTCAGTAAGTCTCTGTAAAATTTATGCCGCTGCATGAGGCAGCCGCCCCGGAGTTGATGGACCAGGATGAAGTTCTCGTTACCCGGTATTTTGAAACGTGACAAGGCAGCCGGTGGGAAGGCCGAGCCGAAGCCGATGCCGCAGCAGGCCGACAGCATGAAGCCGGTCAGCCTGGCACGGGTGCGCCTGTTGTTGCTGGTCACCTGTGTGAGTGCGCTGGCTGTGCTGGGTTATTTCGTATTCCAGCTGATGTCGCTGCATATTGCGCGCACCATGGACCACGAGAACAGTGTCACCACTGACCTGGTGGCCGCACGGGTGTCCACCATGGTCGAATACTACAGTGCCAGTGTGGCGCTGCAGGCAAAGGATGCCGCTATTGCAAACCTGCTGGTGCAGGGGGATGCCGCCCAACGCAGCGCGCGCGAGGAATCACTGGGTAATATGTTCCCGGGTGCGATCAACGTGCGCCTGCTGGAGCCGGGCCTGACCCGGATCGACAAGCAGGCATCGCCGCCACTGAGCTATGCAGCGCTGGCGCAGATGCGCGCAGCAGAGGGGGGTGCGCAGCCGCCGGCCGAGGTGCACCTGTTCAATAAGCCGCAGAAGCATATCAGTATCGTGCGTGCCGTAATGGACCCGGCAGGTTCCGGTGCAGTAGGGCATGTCATGCTGGCGCTGTCGCATAAGGTGCTGAAGGGTGTTCTCAGCGACCTGCAGCAAATCAATGGCTATATCGAGTTGCAGCAGAATGGCGCAAAGGGCCCGCCGGCAGTTATCGCCGCACAGGGTAATGTCGCCATCAAATCCGGTGACCCCGGGCAGGTCGTGCCGGTGTCCGGCAGTCGCTGGCAGGTTGCCTACTGGCCTGCCACCAGCAGCCTGGTGTATCTCGGCAAGATGGGTATCTGGGTGCTGGCTGCCGTCCTGGCAGCTGCTGCGGTGCTGGTTGTGATGGTGAGCTTGCTGTTCCGCCGCATTGTCAATGCCATTCGACTCGACGAGGTCAGCATGGTGACCCTGATGAAGGATTACCGTGATGGCCGCGTGCGTCGTGACTATCCCGGCGGACTGGCCGAGATGAACAGTACCCTTGAGTTCATGATCCAGCTGGCGACCACTACGCAGGATGCCGTGCAAGCCAGCAACCCGGTCGAGCCGGAACAGAACGGCGATGCCACGCAACAGGAGACTGCAGAAAGCCCGCCTGCAGACGAAGAAGGAACGCTGGGCAACGGCAGTGACAGCAAAGGGCTACCTGCTCGCAGCGAAACACCGATACAGGAGGATGGGGCGCTGGACATAGAAAACGAGAACGTCGCGGTAGATGCATCGATATTCAGGGCCTATGACATTCGCGGCGTCGTAGACCAGACATTGACCGTGCCTGCCGTGCGCCTGATCGGGCGTGCCATTGGCAGCGAGGCCTTGCAGCGTGGTCGCAATACCGTGGTGGTCGGTCGCGACGGTCGTCTGTCCGGACCGACACTGTTACAGGTATTGATTGAAGGCATTATCGAGACTGGCTGCAATGTGAAGGACATCGGTTGCGTTCCGACGCCGGTACTGTATTTTGCTACCCATTACCTGGATACACAGACTGGTGTGGTGGTGACCGGCAGCCACAATCCGCCAGACTACAACGGCCTGAAGATTGTCATCGACGGCGAGACCCTGTCGGGCGAATCGATCCAGGCACTGCGTGAACGCATCGAGGCGCAAAACTTTATATCCGGTCAGGGCAATGTCGATACCATGAACGTGGTACCCGATTACATCGAGCGTATCCGTGGCGACATCAGCCTGGCGCGGCCGCTCAAGGTCGTGATCGATTGCGGCAACGGCGTGGCCGGCGGGGTTGCCCCGGAACTGTTGCGCACGATCGGCTGCGAGGTCACCGAGCTGTTCTGCGAGGTGGATGGCAACTTCCCGAACCATCATCCGGACCCGAGCAAGGAGGAAAATCTCAAGGACCTGATTGCCGCGGTGACTGCCAACCAGGCGGATATCGGTCTCGCCTTCGATGGTGACGGCGACCGGCTCGGCGTGATCAGTTCCGGGGGCGATATCATCTGGCCGGACCGGGTGCTGATGCTGTATGCCATTGACATCCTGGAACGCAATCCCGGTGGCCAGATCATCTACGACGTGAAGTGCACACGTTTCCTCGACAGCATCATCCGCGAGCATGGTGGCGAGCCGCTGATGTGGAAGACCGGGCATTCCTTTATCAAGGCGAAGATCAAGGAAAGCGGGGCGCTGCTTGCCGGCGAAATGAGTGGCCATATCTTCTTCAAGGAGCGCTGGTACGGGTTTGATGATGCGATATACGCAGCCGCGCGCCTGCTGGAGATCCTGTCCGGGGACGCACGCAGCAGCAGCGAGATCTTTGCCGCATTGCCGGACAGCGTGAATACGCCGGAGATCAATATTGCCATGCAGGAAGGCGAGCCGCAGGTATTCATCCAGCGGCTGCTGGAAAATGTGCACTTCGAGGCGGCCACGGTTTCCACTATCGATGGCCTGCGCGCCGATTTCGAGGATGGCTGGGGCCTGGTGCGAGCCTCCAACACCACGCCGGTGCTGGTGTTGCGCTTCGAGGCCGACAATGAGGACGCACTGAGCCGCATTATGGGCGAGTTCCGCCGTGTGATGTTGCAGGTCGACGCCGGGCTGGCGCTGCCGTTCTGATCCCGCGGGCCGGGTGTCCTTGTTACCCGCCCTGTTTCCCGCGTAAACTTCACGCTGTTCCAACAGCCGCAATGTGGTGACCCCGACCATGTCCCAGACCAAGGAATCCGCAGTCAATGTCGCACACGTCCTGACCGAGGCGATGCCCTATATTCGTCGTTTTCGCGGTAAGACAGTGGTCATCAAGTATGGCGGCAATGCCATGGTCGACGAGGAGCTGAAGAGCGGCTTTGCCCGCGACATCGTGCTCATGAAGCTGGTCGGCATCAACCCGGTCGTGGTGCACGGCGGCGGGCCGCAGATCGGCAAGCTGCTGGAGCGGCTTGGCAAAGAAAGCGAGTTTGTCGATGGCATGCGTGTCACTGACAGCGAGACTATGGACGTGGTCGAGATGGTGCTGGGTGGCCTGGTGAACAAGGAGATCGTCAATCTGATCACCCACCACGGTGGCCGCGCAGTCGGCCTGACCGGCAAGGATGGTGACCTGATCCGTGCCCGCAAGCTGACTATCAAGCGGCACACACCGGATCTTGATGCGCCGGAAATCATTGATATCGGGCATGTCGGTGAGGTGGAAAGTATCGACCCCAGTATTGTCGACATGCTGATCGGTGGTGATTTTATCCCGGTCGTGGCGCCGATCGGTGTGGGTAGTGACGGGCGTTCCTACAATATCAACGCGGACCTGGTCGCCGGGCACATGGCCGAGGTGCTGAAGGCCGAAAAGCTGATCCTGCTGACCAATACGGCGGGCCTGCTCGACAAGAAAGGGCAGTTGCTGACCGGGCTGAAGGTCGCTGATGTCCGGCGCCTGATCGAGGATGGCACGGTGCAGGGCGGCATGTTGCCGAAGATCAATTGTGTCATGTCGGCGCTGAACAGCGGTGTCGGTGCTGCCCACATCATTGACGGACGCATGACTCATGCGGTGCTGGTGGAGCTGTTTACCGACGAGGGTGTCGGTACCCTGGTTACCGCCTGAGGGTAACGCCCGCGTGCCGTGTTGTGTCGGCTAGTTGCTGGCGGTCAGATAGCGGTAGCGTTCGATATCCTTTTCATAGCGTTGTTGCGCCTCTTCCTTTTGCTTGCGCTTCTCCCTGAGGAGGGTTTCGCCCTGCCTGATGCCCGTTTGCGCATCTTTCATCCTGCTGACCAGCGCATGCGGGGGTGATTCGCCCCTGGCCTCGTATTCGCCGGCTTTGCCCGACAGCTCGGCAAGCCGCTTTTGCAGTTTCTCGATCATCTCGGAGGCCTGGCTGATTTCGTCTTCAAGTGCTTCCAGTTCCTCGTTACGCGCAAACAGCAGGTCTTCCTCGCTGGAAAACGCCGTCAGCAGCGTACGGTCTTGGCCGCCCAGCTCGAGGTCGGGGTTTTCCATGGCCAGTTCCAGCGCACTCTTGCGTGGTTTTTTCTCATCCGCGGGATCAGTGGTCAGTTCCTCGTAACGGGCGATGTCATGTTCGAACTGCTGCTTGATCACAACAATTTCGGCTTCCTTTTCTTTCGCGAACTGGGTGTTATGGGCAATCTGGTCGCGCAGGTTCTGAATCTGGCGCTGCAGGGAAGCTGGCAGTTCCTTGCCGCTGCGTTCGTAGCCGGCCGCATCCTCGGTCAGCATGACCAGTCGCTCCTGCATTGACTTGATGCGGCTATAGGTGAGCTGGACCAGTGACTCCACCAGGGAAATCTTGCCCTCCTGGGCGTTCAGCATGTCTTCCTTGTTGGCGTAGCTGGCCAGCAGGCTGCGATCATGAATGGCGCGCTTCCTGGCGCGCTTGCGTTTCTTTTCCTCCAGCTCGGCAAGGCGTTTTGCCTCGGCCTTTTCTTCTGCTGTCTTTGGGGCGCTGTATACTTTCACCACGCGGCCCTGCTTGTTGATTTCCTTGCGTTCCTGTTGCGCGGCCTCCGGCGGTACCTGGCTGCTGTAGTGAACGTGGCCGTCGGCATCAACCCACTTGTAAAGGCGCTCGGCCATGACGGAAGTAGCTGTGGCCAGGCACAGGGCCGGCAGCAGGATCAGGGAACAGGCTTTACGGGTCATCTTCATCATCTATTGTGTTACTGAACGGTTTCCTGTGGTAGTGCCCGGGGGCAATACAATGCGAATGAAAAACCGGAGAATCCTGTGAACGGCACGGATCAGGTCATCCTTTTCCTCGTCTCCCTGGTAGCCAATGTCTTTTCGGCCTTCTCGGGTGGCGGGGCAGGGCTGATCCAGTTGCCGGTACTCATCTTCCTGGGTCTTCCATTCACCATCGCACTGGCGACCCACAAAGTCGCCAGCGTTGCACTGGGTATCGGCGCTACCGTGAGACACTTGAGGGAGGAGCCGCTGGAGCGCCACCTGGCGCTGACCATCCTCGGCTTTGGGCTGCCGGGGGTAGTGCTGGGGGCAAATATCATTCTCGGCGTGCCGGAACGCCTGGCGGAAATCGCCCTGGGGCTGCTCACGACGGGTCTGGGCGTCTATTCCTGGCTACACCCGAACCTGGGTCAGACCGCGATACCGGTTAACCGCACTCGCCAGGGCAAGTTGCTGGGCGGACTGGTGTTGTTTGCGGTCGGCGTGCTGAATGGCTCGCTGACCTCCGGTACGGGGTTGTTCGTGACCCTGTGGCTGGTGCGCTGGTTCGGCCTCGATTACCGCCGCGCCATCGCCTACACGTTGATCCTGGTCGGCGTCTTCTGGAATGGCAGCGGGGCGCTGACACTGGGCATCCTTGGCGAGATCCGCTGGTCCTGGCTGCCGGCCCTGCTGCTCGGTTCGCTGCTGGGTGGTTATTTCGGTGCGCACCTGGCGATCAGGTCGGGTAACCGCTGGATCAAGCGGGCGTTCGAGATCGTGACATTGCTGGTGGGTGTGAAGCTGATTATTGGATAGCAGCTCGCGCAAAGCCGCGAAGAAACCATTTCACGTAGAGGCGCAGAGATAAAATCTTTGCCACAGAGGACACAGAGAAAAGAAAAATATCTGAAGCTAAAGAAAACTCCTGTCGTCGTTCCCGCCACGCTTTCGCGGGGCGGGAACCCGGCTATAAAAAGTGCTGTAGGATCGCTTTGCAAGCGCGATTTTGATTTAACGGATATCTCGCGCCAAGGCGCAAAGGCGCAGAGGAACCCCACAAGAACCTATGCCACAGAGGACACAGAGAACAAAGAAATAATAGATAACATCACGTCGTTCCCGTGCAGGCGGGAACCCAGCGATAAAAGGAGTTCAGGTGTGAGTACTGAACACATATTTGAGTAAATCAAATATTGTTACAAGCCTGCAGGAAATGGATGGGCTGGATCCCCGCCTGCGCGGGGATGACATTGGGGGTTTACTC
>CBEULV010000101.1:0-8020 GCA_965544015.1 uncultured Gammaproteobacteria bacterium
AATTGTAGTTTTTCCATTGCCTTATGTAACAAAAGTTGATCTGTTTTCTTTAACGCACACACTTCATCGATTTGTTTGTGCGCAAGCAGGCTATTTAGCGTGTTGTTACGTTGTAACTGAATGTCACGTGTTTGTGTAACGCGGTCACGCACAACGGCACTGCATTCACCTTTTGCTCCCTGCATTTCATCAAAAGATAACCGCGGCACTTCCACGTGCATGTCGATGCGGTCCAGCAGGGGGCCTGAAATCTTGTTGCGATATCGCAATACTTGTTCGCTGGTGCATCTGCAACGGCCTGACGGATCACCCAGCCAGCCGCACTTGCATGGATTCATGGCCGCAATCAACTGAAATCGTGCCGGGAACTCCGCCTGGCGAGCCGCGCGCGAGATCATGATGTACCCCGTTTCCAGTGGTTCACGCAGCACCTCCAGTACCCTGCGGCCGAACTCCGGCAGTTCATCGAGGAATAGCACGCCGTTGTGTGCCAGCGAGATTTCCCCGGGGCGCGGGTTGGAACCGCCGCCAACCAGTGCAACAGCTGACGCGGTATGGTGCGGCGCACGAAACGGGCGTTTGCGCCAGTGCCTGGTCTCGATGTGCATCCCGCTGATGGAATGCAGGGCTGCGGTTTCCAGTGCCTCTGTTTCGCTCATCTCTGGCAGGATGCCGGGCAGGCGGCTGGCCAACAGCGATTTTCCGGTGCCAGGGGGGCCGAGCATCAGTACGCTGTGGCCACCGCTGGCTGCGATCTCCAGTGCGCGACGCGCGTGCTGCTGGCCACGCACGTCGGCCAGGTCAGGCGCATGCAGATTGCCTGAAGTGCTTGCCGCTGGTTGAGAAAATTCCAGTGCTTGCATGCCGGTCAGGTGTGCCGTCATTTCCAGCAGGTGCCCGCTGGCAAGCACCCGGGCCGCTTTGACCAGCGTGGCTTCTGCAGCGTTGTCAGCAGGAATTAACAGCATGCGCCCGGCCTGCGTGCCCTGTAATGCCATCGGCAGGATGCCCTGCACCGGGCGCAATTCGCCGGACAGCGCCAGCTCGCCGGCACACTCGTACTGGTTCAGCTCATTGCCAGGTATCTGTCGGGTCGCGGCAAGGATGCCGAGTGCGATCGGCAGGTCGAAACGACCGCCTTCCTTGGGCAGGTCGGCCGGTGCCAGGTTGACCGTGATACGGCGCATCGGAAATTCAAAATTGCAGTTCAGGATCGCGCCGCGCACCCGGTCCTTGCTCTCCTTTACCGCTGTTTCCGGCAGGCCCACGATGGAAAGGGAAGGCAGTCCATTGGAAATGTGCACCTCTACGGTGACCAGCGGGGCATCCATCCCTAGCCGGGCACGGCTGTAGACGACGGCGAGCGACATGCTGTATTTCCTAATGGGTAAGCAGGGAGGGTAGGTCGTGTGGTTGAATGTGAAAAGGCAACCCCACAGACAATCCTTGTCAGACAGGCACTGTTTCGATGTGTTATCGCGCCTGCAAGGCGCTCCTACGGGTTATTCAGGTATTGCGGGATATATAAGATTATTAGTATTCGTACAATTTAAATCGGAATTGTAGGAGCGCCTTGCAGGCGCGATGGGAAAATAATGAAAGCATGCCCAACAGTCATCATGGACGTAATCTGAGAATAGGGCGCTACTCTATCCCCGGGCAGATATATCTTGTGACAGTTGTTGCTTATCACAGGCGAGCAATATTCTCCGATTTCAGTATTGGACGAATTGTCATCCGGGAACTCATGCAGGCTGACAATTTCGGCAGTACCCGGACACATGCGTTTGTCGTCATGCCAGATCATTTCCATTGGCTGGTCGAACTGGGTAATTGTCTGTCACTCCCGGATGTTGTAGGAAATGTGAAATGCCACTCCGCCAGGAATATCAACAGGCTGATGGAGCGACCCGGCACCCACGTCTGGCAATGCGGGTTTCATGACCATGCATTGCGCAGTGAGGAGGCAGTGATTGATGCTGCGAGATACATCATTGCCAACCCGTTGCGGGCAGGCCTTGTCAAACGGGTAGGGGATTATCCGTTGTGGGATGCGGTGTGGGTGTAGGGTTTATCGCGCCTGCAAGGCGCTCCTACAAAGCAGATCTTACTTGTAGGAGCACCTTGCATGCGCGATAGATCAGCGGTTTTTTTCTTCCAGCTCCGCGACCAGCCGTTCCAGTGCCTCCAGCTTTTCGCGGGTGCGTGCCAGCACCTTGCTCTGTACGTCGAATTCCTCCCGCGTGACGAGGTCGAGTTTCGCAAAGGCACCCTGTAACAGGGTGTGGATGTTCTTCTCCACGTCCCGTTGCAGGCCCTTCACGCCGGAGGGAATGCTGCTGCTGATCTGGCGTGCCAGATCGTCAATGAATTTGGTGTTAAGCATATAACTACCTTAGTGGATTGCCGGCCGGGGCGTCCAGCGGGCGTGGCATGCCAGTATATGCACTATTATGGTGCGCGCACCCTTTTTGTGCGCCAGTCAGGTGCACCCTGATCACCAGTCTCCCCACCTGAAATCTCTATCTATCTGTAATTAATACAAATTAACAGGCTGGCACGGTTCCTGCTCAGCATAGGGTGATTTTCCCTTAACACAGAGTTGAAGTGGTTGGTCATTGCACAGTGTTTAACCACAACTTTTGGAGATATGAAAATGATGAAGAAAACCTTGATTGCAACTGCCTTACTGGCCGCGACTTCGACTGCTGCGCTGGCTGAAATCAGCGGTAACGTTAGCTTGGTCTCGGATTACGCCTTCCGTGGTGTCTCGCAGACCGACGAGCAGATCGCCCTGCAGGGTGGTTTCGACTACGCCCACGACAGCGGTTTCTACGTCGGCACCTGGGCGTCCAACGTTGATTCGAGCTTTTTCAACGACCCGCAGGATCCGCAGCTCGAGATCGACCTCTATGTTGGTTATTCAGGTGAGATGGCAAATGGTATCGGTTATGACTTCGGTATCCTGCACTACGACTATCCGGGCGCTGATGCTGCTGATACGGATGAACTCTACATCAGTGGCAGCATGAATGGCTTCAGCGTGTCTTTCAATTATTCCGATGAGCTGGCCTTCGTTGGCTCTAAGGAAAGCGCCTACTATCTTGCGGCCGGTTATGAAATGACGCTACCGCAGGACATTGGTCTGTCTGTCCACATTGGACTGAGTGATGGTGATGCGTTCGATCCGGGCAAGCCTACCGGTCTGCCTGACAACATCGTTGACTGGAGCGTCGGTGTCTCGAAGTCGGTTGCTGGCGTGGACCTGGGCCTTACCTACGTCGACAGCGATGCTGATGATGCGACGTTCTTCGGTGATCTTGCCGAATCACGCATTGTCTTCAGCGTATCCAAGTCTCTTTAATCGATACGGCTATGGCCTGCCCGTATGGGCAGGCCATTCCAGCAAGGAGTAAACAATCATGAAACTGGTAACTGCAATCATCAAGCCGTTCAAGCTGGATGATGTCCGTGAGGCCCTGTCGGAGATTGGTGTGCAGGGGATCACCGTCACCGAGGTGAAAGGCTTCGGGCGTCAGAAGGGCCATACGGAACTGTATCGTGGCGCGGAATATGTCGTCGACTTTCTGCCCAAGGTAAAAATCGAAGCTGCTGTTACGGCCGATATGGCTGACAAGGTCATCGAGGCAATTTCCAAGGCAGCCAATACCGGCAAGATCGGGGACGGTAAGATTTTCGTGTCCGCTCTAGAACAGACAGTCCGTATCCGCACCGGTGAAACCGGTCCGGACGCGCTCTGATCAGGCAGACGGAGGAATAAACCGTGGATGCATTAACTGAACTGAGTTATGCGCTGGATACCTTTTACTTTTTGATGACAGGTGTCCTCGTAATGTGGATGGCCGCAGGCTTTTCGATGCTTGAGGCCGGTATGGTGCGTGCGAAAAACACCGCCGAAATTTTAACCAAGAATATTTCCCTGTTTGCCGTTGCCTGCATCATGTACATGCTGATGGGATACAGCATCATGTATCCGGCTGAGGCAGTGAACGCCTGGTGGCCGGGCCTTGGCAGTATCCTGGGCAGCAGCGACAATACGGCGGCCGATGTTATCGCCAGTGGCGGGGATACTTATTACTCCGGTCTGTCCGATTTCTTCTTCCAGGTGGTGTTCGTGGCAACTGCCATGTCGATCGTCTCCGGTGCCATAGCTGAACGTATGAAGCTGTGGGCGTTCCTGCTGTTTGCCGTGGTGATGACCGGTTTCATCTACCCGATGCAGGGTTACTGGAAGTGGGGCGGCGGCGGTCTTGACGCACTGGGCTTCCTGGACTTTGCCGGTTCCGGCGTTGTGCATCTGTGTGGTGCGACCGCAGCGTTTGCCGGTGTACTGTTACTCGGTGCTCGCAAGGGTAAATACCGGGCTGATGGCACCATCAACCCGATCCCGGGCGCAAATATGCCGCTGGCAACACTCGGTACCTTCATCCTGTGGATGGGTTGGTTTGGATTCAACGGTGGTTCCGAGTTGATCATTTCCAACGTGGCAGAAGCCAATGCGGTTGCCCTGGTGTTTGTGAACACCAATATGGCCGCCGCCGGCGGTGTCATTGCCGCAATGGCCGTTGCCCGCCTGCTGTTCGGAAAGACGGATCTGACCATGGCACTGAACGGTGCACTGGCCGGCCTGGTTGCCATTACCGCTGAACCGCTGACCCCGACGCCGCTGCTGGCAACCTTGATCGGCGCCGTCGGTGGACTGATCGTGGTGTTCTCGATCCTGGGCATGGACCGCCTGAAGATCGATGACCCGGTTGGTGCCATCTCCGTGCACGGTGTGGTTGGCATGTGGGGACTGATTGCGGTGGTGATGTCCAACCCGGATGCCACGCTGGTCGCACAGCTGACCGGCCTGGGCGTGATCTTGCTCTGGACCTTCGCGGCCAGCCTGGTTACCTGGGGCATTATCAAGATGGTGATCGGTATCCGCGTCAGCGAGGAAGAGGAATACGCGGGTGTCGACCTCTCCGAGTGTGGCCTGGAGGCCTACCCGGAATTTGTCGGCTCGCAGGGTTCCGGCAAGTAAGTTTAGCTCTATCCTTTCCTATTGACGGGCGCTTCGGCGCCCGTTTTTTGGTGCGCCCAGCATGGGCGCGATCTTGGAGGTGCAAGTCCTCCCGCGAGCTGACCACAGCGAGCGAAGTGAATCGCAACTGCGTGAGGGTGACCGAGCGTGGGGAGGAAGCGAATAGCGAAACCGTGAGCTGATGGACAAGAATCGGATACGAGGCGTGGTCGACCAGGGCGAGCAGGCAAGAGACTGCGAAGCTCTTGTGGTCAAGGGTGGACGGCGTAAATCCGGCGGTTGTGCGGTGAAGGATCGTGTTCTTACCTGGGGAGATCTTGTTTTGTGTCTGAAAGGACGACGGTGATAAACCGGAGCAAGAAGTCAGCAGAGGCCATAGTAGCTGGGAGGCGAAGGGCCGAAGGAATGGGAGGGGGAGCCCTCTGGTTCTCGGATTTGGAATGTCTCAGATGTTCGCAGCGACGAAGCTCGCCGGTATGGCTTATAAGGTGAAGCCTGAAGGGCCACGGCAGCGAGAAACCAAATTGGGTGGATCAGTAACAAGCAACCTCGGGAGGCGTGCCGGGATTTACTCAAGCGCGCCGACCTCAACTATTCCAACCGCCCGGTGCGGACCCGCATGCCGGGTGGTGTGGGAGGGGCTCGGTCAGGTATCCTGACCGCCCCTATCCCGATTTCGCGCCTGCAAGGCGCTCCTACAAGAATAACTAATTGTTGTAGGAGCGCCTTGCAGGCGCGATTGGTTGGGCCGTCCGGAAAATCGCAAACAACGTCCGCTCCTGCAAGCCTGTCTTGCATCGAAATGGCACCAATCCGGTGCATGCTCTGGTATGATCCTTTCCCTGTAAACGGGGAGTCAGAACAACCGGAGGAATCACATGAAACTCATTACGGCAATCATCAAACCTTTCAAGCTGGATGACGTGCGCGAGGCACTGTCCGATATCGGTGTGCAGGGCATGACCGTCACCGAGGTCAAGGGGTTTGGCCGCCAGAAGGGGCATACCGAGCTGTACCGCGGTGCGGAATACGTGGTCGATTTTCTACCCAAGGTCAAGATCGAGATCGGTATCGCCTCCGACAAGGCCGACGCGGTTATCGATGCCATTACCAGCGCGGCCAATACCGGCAAAATCGGTGACGGCAAGATCTTTGTAAGCAGCCTGGAACAGACTATCCGCATTCGCACCGGCGAGACCGGCCCGGACGCGCTATAACCAATTAAAATATTCCTGGGAGAATTGCTATGAGCCTGCTCAAACAGAAAGGCTGCCCGGCAGCCCTGTTCGCCGTGCTGGCCAGCCTGCTGCCATCACTGGCACTGGCCGATGATCTCAATGGTGCGGATACTGCCTGGATCCTGACTTCAACCGCACTGGTGCTGTTCATGACCATACCGGGCCTGGCGATGTTCTATGCAGGGCTGGTGCGTAGCAAGAACGTGCTGTCGGTATTTATGCAGTGTTTTGCGATTACCTGTCTTGCTTCCATACTCTGGTTTGCCTATGGCTACGGCCTTGCCTTTGGTGATGGTGGTTCGATGAACAAGTGGGTCGGCAGTTTCGGTGACTTTTTCATGTCAAATGTGACGCGTGACAGCCTCAGTGGCACGATTCCGGAAACCGTGTTTGCCATGTTCCAGATGACGTTTGCCATTATTACGCCGGCACTGGTGGTCGGTGGTTTTGCCGAGCGCATGAAGTTTTCCGCCATGTTGTGGTTCTCGGCCATCTGGCTGACCGTGGTGTATGCGCCGGTCTGTCACTGGGTCTGGGGCGGCGGCTGGCTGGGAGATATGGGCCTGCTGGACTTTGCCGGTGGTACCGTGGTGCATATCAATGCCGGTGTCGCGGCGATCGTGGCCGCCATGGTGCTCGGTAACCGCAAGGGTTTCAACACGGTAGCGATGCCGCCTCACAATATGACCATGACCGTGGCCGGTGCGGCCATGCTGTGGGTGGGCTGGTTTGGTTTTAACGCCGGCAGCGCGCTGGCCGCCAACGGTGATGCCGGCATGGCCATGCTGGTCACGCACATTGGCGCTGCCTCCGGTTCGCTGGCATGGATGGCGATGGAATGGATCCGGCACGGTAAGCCGAGTGTGCTGGGTATCGTTACCGGCATGGTAGCCGGCCTGGGTACCATTACCCCGGCATCCGGCTACGTTGGCCCGGTGGCCGCGCTGATTATCGGTCTCTCCGCCGGTGTTATCTGCTACACCGCTACCAGCTTTATCAAGCGCACGCTGAAGATCGACGACTCGCTCGACGTGTTCCCGGTGCATGGTGTTGGCGGTGTTATCGGCACCCTGTTTGCAGGTCTGTTCGTCGGCACCCTGGGCGGTATCGGGCTGGCCGAGGGCATGACCACCGGTGGCCAGCTCTGGGTGCAGTTTGTCGGTGTTGCGGCAACCTTTGTATATTGCGCAATTGCGACACTGGTTATCCTGAAGATCATCGATGCGGTGATCGGTCTGCGTGTCAGCGGGGATGAAGAGACCGAGGGTCTCGACATCGTGTTGCATGACGAGACAGGGTATAACCTGTAAGGGTTATTACCAGTCGTGTAACAGAGACGGGCGCTTCGGCGCCCGTGTTTATTTTGATCGCGGATGCGATCCGCTCCTGCAGGCCTGTCTTATTATTGGGGTCTACGCGGAATCGTGTGGGTCAATTCTGACAGAGAAGTAGTATAACTCATTGTGAATAGAAGGATATTCAGCCCATCATCAGGCAATGAAAATTGATCCGTTTTTCGGGTAGGTTAACAGCATGAAAAACACTAAGTCGATTCGCTCACTGTTCGCGTTGCCCGGTTTCGTGGCGGCCTCCCAATTGAAGGGTGTATTCGGTGATCGATACGCTCGCATCATGAAACTCAGGCGGAGAAAAAAACAGCCATCTGTTCGCACTGTGGACACCGCTGCCGGGGGCGTTATGACAAACGGGTCCTGCGGGTACGTGATCTCTCGGT
>CBEULV010000102.1:0-8020 GCA_965544015.1 uncultured Gammaproteobacteria bacterium
CCAGCCACGCATCCAGCTGGGCGTTACCTTGTACGTTCTCTGCAGTTGTTGACATGGTAACCTCCGAAATCAGGGGTTGATGGTGATCAGGCTCAGGCCTTCTCGATCATGAACGTGTAGCTGTTGTCGGCTTCGGTGCTGGATACCAGGCGGTTGCCGGTCTGGGCACAGAAAGAGGCCATGTCCTTGACCGCGCCCGGGTCGGTAGTAATGACTTCCAGTATTGCGCCGCTGGCCAACAGGTTCAGCGCCTTGCGTGCTCTCAGGATCGGTAGCGGACAGTTCAGTCCCCGGGCATCCAGTTTTTCTGCAATAACAGTCATAATAGCCTCCTTGGTGATAATATATCGTTCAGTACAATATGTGTATATGCGATAATTCTAATGCTGTCAAGGAATTCTGTACCAAACGGTACAATATCTGTATATAGTAATAATCGGTGCTGTTATGGGAAGAACACGACAATTCGATGAACGACAGGTGCTGATCGCGGCGATGCTGGTGTTCTGGGAAAAGGGCTATGAAGGCACGTCCATCCAGGATCTGGAGGAGGCCATGGAACTGAACCGGACCAGTATCTACAATGCCTTTGGCAACAAGCGCAGCCTGTTTGAACGTGTGGTGTCCTGCTACAAGGAATCCATCCTGAGTGCGCTGTTTGATGCGCTGGACAACGCGCCGGATATACGCACCGGCATCAAGCGGTTGTTAAACGAAGTACTCGAGATTCATTTTAATGAAGACTATCCGGGCGGCTGCCTGGTGGTACTGTCGGTGCTGGAGAGTGGACAACACGATGAACAGTCCAGCGCGGCGCTGGCGAATATCATCAAGGAACTGAAGCAGGGTTTGCAGACACGCCTGCTGAAGGCGCGCAAGCGGGGAGAGTTACCCGCAGAACTGGATGCAGGCAGCACCGCGACCACCATTGCCACGACCATGGCCGGCATGATGGTACTGGGCAAGGCACACTTCAGCCGCCGTGTGCTGAAGAAGACAATCAACCAGGTCCTGCAATTACTTGACTAGACCGTTTAACACCAGGTCCGCATAACCGACGATGCCCAGCACCTTGCCCTGGTCGATCACCGGTGCATAGGCGAAGCCGAGCTGGTGGAACAGGCGTGCGCAATAGCGAATATCCATTTCCGGATCGACGCTGACTGCCGGTTTGGTCATCACCTCGTAGACATTGACGCGTTCCGGCGCGCGGTTTGCCGACAGTACCTCGCGTGCAACGTCGGACAGCAGCGCGATGCCGTATTCATCATTCTCGTGGCGCTTGTCAATAATCAGCACGCGCGAGTCATTTTCCTTCATTAACCTGAGCGCCTGGTCGACCATCATCAGTCCGTCGACCAGCTGGAATTGGCTGGTCATGACATGCTTGACGCGTACCGGTTCTTGATTGTTCATAGTTGATCCTCCACGGCTTTGCTTAATTCGCTGACCTGGCGTGACACGCCGACAGCGTCTTCGACATCAATCTGGAATGCGATGCCGGCACCCGGGTTGGTTTCAAAACCCCCGATACTGGCGATGGTTTCCAGGATGTTCCGGCACATGTGTTCCTCGACCAGGAACATCAACATGTCACGCGGGCTTTCCAGGTTCAGGCCGAAAAAGGTGGGCGGCGCATCGATGCCTTCACCACGCACCTGGCTGAGTACGGTAGCACCGGTGGCGCCGGCCGTTCGCGCGGCATCCATGATGACATCGGTCTTGGCATCCTCGACCAGGGCGATAATAAGTTTGAAATGCATGGCTGTGTACCTCGTTTCGGTAGTCCTTCAGTTTAGTCCTTTAGTCGTTTGGCGCTCCGCTTCACCCACCAGGCACCCAGTTGCGCATAGGCCATTACGGATATGATAGGAAACAGGCTGGCAAAAGCGATCAAGCCAAACCCGTCCAGCAAGGGGCTGCGTCCGGGGATGGTACTGGCCAGTCCCAGTCCAAGTGCGGCAACCAGTGGCACGGTTACGGTGGAAGTGGTGACGCCGCCTGAATCATAGGCCAGTGCGATGATCATGCGCGGCGCATACGCGGTTTGGATAATGACAATGATATATCCGGCAATTATATAGTAGTGCAATGGCGTTCCGGTCACGATGCGGAATGCGCCCAGTGCGATGCCGAAAGCCACACCGATGGCAACCGCTATGCGCAATCCCCAGGTGCGTATTGCGCCGGCCGACACCTGCTGCGCCTTGATGGCAACCGCGATCAACGCGGGTTCTGCGATGGTGGTGGAGAAGCCGATGGCGGCGGCAAACAGGTAGATCCAGAAGTAGTCCTGCCACTGCAGCAGGGAATCTGCTGCATCACCCGCTGCACGCATGAAGCCGGGATCGGTCAATTGTTGTGCCATGGCTCGACCGAGCGGAAACAGCGCTTCCTGCAGGCCGACCAGGAACAGTGTCAGCCCGATCAGTACATACAAAAAACCGATCAGCACCTTCTTGAGGTTAGGTACGCGCTGACGCAGTACCAGTATCTGGAAACCGAAAATAATCGCCGCAATCGGCAGCACGTTGGTTACCGTGGACAGGCCTGTCTGCAGCAGTTCGGACAGCAATTCCATCACAACACCATCCCGTAGGCCATGACAAAGATCATTGGTGTCAACGAGGCAAAGGCAATCAGACCAAAGCCGTCGACCATCGGGTTGCGCCCGCGAATACTCTCTGCCAGCCCCACGCCCAGCGCAGTGACCAGCGGAACGGTCACTGTCGAGGTTGTGACGCCTCCAGAGTCATACGCGATGCCGATAATTTCCGGTGGCGCAAAGGCGGTCATGATAACCACACCGATGTAGCCGCCGATAATGAAATACTGGATCGGCCAGCCGCGTACGATGCGGAATACACCGACAAGTATGGCCACACCAACCGAGACCGCGACCGTGATACGCAGGCCCAGCGCATAGTTAGACATCGCCACATCATCACGTGCAATAACGCCGCCGTCCGCAGCAATGATCGCGGCCTCTGCGGCGACCGCGGTCAGCGCAGGCTCCGCAATGGTGGTGCCGAACCCGAGCGCAAAGGCAAACAGCAGCAGCCAGAACAGGTTACCCTTTTTGGCAAAGGCATAGGCCAGCGATTCGCCAATCGGGAACAGGCCCTGCTCGAGTCCACGCACGAAAAACGCCAGCCCCAGCACCACCAGCAGGGAGCCGAGCAGGATGCGACCGAACTCCGGGAACGGTTGCTGGATGACAACGATCTGGAAGAATGCCACGACCAGCACGATCGGTAACAGGTCGCGGGCGCTGGAAAGCACGGAATCCAGAAAGCGGCGTAGTTGTTCCAATGCAGATAGGGCCCTGTTTGATAATTGGCAGGGAAGACTAACACTTTTCGGTGCGCCGGTATTGACCTGGATTAAGCGGGACGCACTGCAGCTTCAGATGCGCGCCCTTCGCAGGCGCAAGGCATTCGTGATCACCGAGACCGAGCTGAAGCTCATGGCTGCAGCGGCGATCATCGGTGACAGCAACAGACCGAACACCGGATAGAGCACGCCTGCTGCTACCGGCACACCCAGTGAATTGTAGATAAAGGCAAAGAACAGGTTTTCACGGATATTGCGCATCATCATGCGACTCAGTCTGCGCGCCCGGACAATGCCGCGCAGGTCACCCTTCACCAGCGTGACGCCGAAAAATCGCGCTTGCGAAGCGCTCCTATAACTATAGAAGCTTCTGTAGCGGATCGCATCCGCGATCTTTTGATAAAAGTATCGCACACGCAGCGTGCTGTTACTGATCGATTCCCGGAAACGCCAGGCAGTCAGGATCCAGCATTTCACGTGCCTTTGCGAGAATGCGTTATACTTGTTCCGGTGACAGCAGAGCCATGTGATTGTAATTTCAGCCAATGTCTTGAGTATCTATCAAAAAATGCCGATAAGCGGATATATTGTCGTGTGATTATCAATATAAATTGACACTAATCCTCAAGACAGGTTATTTTCACTACCTAATATAGCTAAATAGCCATGAAATCCTGTTTCCACAAAATTGCTTTGCACAAGAGAGGCATCAGCTGTTTGCTGATAGTTGCGTTTCTTGTGCTGGCACTATTCCCGTTTCACTTTCATCTGCACCATGCAGATGATGCGGCTTCACATGATTCGGCCGCCTACACCCATACCATTGATATGCATGTTTATGCCGATGTCAGTGATGTTGAGCACCACGGTGATGGACATGCTATCGAGCCGACCACCTACACCACCCTGAAAATAACCACTCTCCAGCTGCCCCTGTTTATTCTGGCCTTTACCCTGCTGGTTCTTTTGCTGCCCGCTGTACAGCATGTTCGCTACAACCTGGCATCTCTAACACGCAGTTGCTCCCAGGATACCCGCTACACTACCCCCCCTCTGCGCGCACCGCCGCGCGCCTGAATCAAAAACGCATTATCAGTGTATTGCGTTCGTAGCCATCAGGCTACGTTCAGTCGCGCGCACTGATGTAACTGAATTTCTAAATGACCGTTGCTCGGTCTGAGGAGCTGTATCCATGCGACTCTGGATGAGGATGTCTGTATTCATACTGGTGATTTCCACGGATTTCGCTTTTGCGACTGCTGTTGGTTCGCCACTCACACTGGGAGAGGCCATTGCGCGAGTGCTGGAAAACAACCCGCACCTGCAGGCAGCCGATTTCGACGCACAAGCCGCCGCTGAACGTATCCGGCAGCAGGGTCAGGCCAGGCCATATGAGCTGGGCGTGGAACTGGAAAACCTGGCAGGGACAGGTGAGGCCAGCGGAGTGAGCGGACTGGAGACTACGCTCAGTCTTGGTCGCGTGCTGGAGATCGGTGACAAGGCACGGTGGCGAGGCGAGGTAGCAGAACTCGAAGCCGGCGTGCTGCGACACGAGCAGGATGCCAGGCGACTGGAGCTGCTGGCCGAAACAGCGCAGCGCTTTCTGACACTGGCGCGCGTGCAGGCCGAACGCAAGCTCGCGCAGGAACGGGTTGATTTGATGCGGCGCACCCTGCAGTCCGTGGAGCGGCGCCACCGTGTTGGCAAGGCACCTGCGGCAGAGCGCAGCAAGGTTCGGATTGAGCTGGCGCGCGCGGAACTTGCCCTGGAAGAGACCGGGCACTTGCTGATTAACGGCCGGCGCGAACTGTCGGTTATGTGGGGCGAATTTCAGCCGGATTTTGAGCGCACTCAGGCCGATATTTTCCATCTTGATGCAGAGCCGGACTTCGCCTCTCTTGATCAGCGAATCGAAAACAACCCGGCAGTGGCGCGCCTGGCAACCCAGCAGCGCCTGTCGAAGGCGCGTTTGTCATTGGCGAAAACACGTGTCCGGTCAGACCTTGATCTGCGTGCCGGGGTGCGTCACCTCAATGCCCCGAATGATGTGGGTCTCGTGTTGTCCTTGCGCATGCCGCTTGGCAGTGCTGGTCGTGCCAGTCCATATGTGAGTGAGGCCGAGGCGCTCGCAGGGCGTGAGCAACTTCTGGCACAGGACCAGCATCTCGTCCTGCGTTCCACACTGGCCGGTCTGCATCAGGAATTGTTGCATGCGCGTGACCGGTTTGAGGTCTACGAAGATGACATTATTCCCGCGGCTGAAAAGGCGTTGCAGGATTACCGCCAGGGCTATGTCGTCGGCCGTTATTCGTTATTAGAGCTCACCGCAGCCCAGGAGACCCTGCTGGAGGCCCGCCTGGAATACCTGTCATCTGCCGCTGACCATCACAGCGCGCGTATCGAGATCGATCGCCTTATCGGCACTGCTCCCCTGAATGGAGTATCCACAACAGGAGTTTCCCAATGATTCGCAATTTTCTACAGAGCCTGGTTGTAGCCGGCCTCATCCTGACCGCCTGGCCCATGACTGATGGCATCGCTGCTGGTGCTGATTCGCATTCATATGAAGAAAGTGAGGCTGGTGATGATCACGCAGAGGAAGAGATTCCGAAAGGACCGCACGGCGGCAAATTGCTGGAACAGGACGACTTTGCAATAGAGCTGTCTCTGTATGAGACGGGTGTGCCGCCCGAGTTTCACGTCTATGTTTATCAGAACGGCAAGCCCCTGGCGCCGGACAGCGTAGAGCTGGAAGTGGAACTGGCACGTATCGATGGTCAGGTAGATCACTTCAGTTTCAGGCCGCTCAAGGATTACCTGCGTGGACAGGGCGTGGTGAGTGAGCCGCATTCCTTTGATGTAACGGTACACGCGCACCACGCAGGCAAGTCATATGAATGGAGTTTCTCCAGCTATGAGGGTCGCACGGAAATTCCGAAAGAGCTGGCGCGCGAGGCCGGCATTGAAACCGGGGTCGCCGGAGCTGCCTTGATAACCAAGACACTGGCCCTTACAGGGCGTGTGCAAACAGACCCGGCGCGTCTGTCCCGGGTGCGTGCACGCTTTGACGGCGTCGTTCAGGGTATCGAGGCGCGGCTCGGTGACCAGGTTGAAAAGAATACTGTGCTGGCGCGCATACAGAGCAACGAGAGCCTGCAGAGCTATAAGGTGAAGGCACCCATCGGCGGCATAATTCTGCGCCAGGATATACAGCTGGGTATGGCGACGGGTGATGATCCGCTGTTTGTCATCGCCGACCTGTCGGAGGTGTGGGTGGAGCTGGATATCTTTGCCAGCGATATCGGGGAGGTGAAACCGGGCCAGTCGGTCATGATCGAAACACTCGATGGGGAAAGTCTTACCGGCCAGATTGACTGGATCGCGCCGCTGGCCGCCCACGCCAGTCAAAGCGTGCAGGCACGGGTGATTGTCGCAAATCCTGACGGGAAACTGCGTCCGGGACAGTTCGTGCGTGGCCGGGTTGTGGTCGCAGAGCATGCGGTGGCACTTGCCGTGCGGCAGTCCGCCATTCAGCGTTTTCGTGATTTCCAGGTGGTTTTTGCGCGCTTTGGGGAGACCTATGAAGTGCGCATGCTGGAGCTCGGCAGGGAAAACAGCGAATGGGTTGAGGTGCTCGGCGGGCTGAAGCCCGGTACCGAGTACGTCATCGGCAACAGCTACCTGATCAAGGCCGATATCGAGAAATCCGGCGCCAGTCACGACCACTGAGGAGAGCCACGATGTTAAACCGTATCGTTGCCGCCTCACTGGCGCACCGCTGGCTGGTACTGGTGGTTACCCTCGGCCTGATGGCGTTGGGTGCCTGGAATTTCAACCGGCTGAACATCGATGCAGTGCCGGATATCACCAATGTCCAGGTGCAGATCAACACCGAGGTGCCGGGCTATTCACCGCTGGAGTCGGAGCAACGCATCACGTATCCGATTGAGACAGCGATGGCGGGCCTGCCGCGCCTGTCCGGGACCCGCTCGATTTCCCGCTACGGCCTGTCGCAGGTCACCGTGGTGTTCGAGGACGGCACGGATATTTACTGGGCGCGCCAGCTGATCGGTGAACGCCTGTCCGAGGTGAAAGAACAACTGCCGGAAGGTGTCGAGCCAATCATGGGCCCAATCGCCACGGGACTTGGCGAGATCTTCATGTACACCGTTTCCAATAAGGAAGGTGCACAGCACACGCCCATGGATCTGCGCACGGTGCAGGACTGGATCGTGCGGCCGCAATTGCGTCAGACCCCCGGTGTAGTGGAGGTAAATACCATCGGCGGCTATACCAAGCAGTTTCACGTGCTGCCCGACCCGGACAAACTGCTGGCCTTTGATCTGACGTTTCAGGACTTGATGCGCGCACTGGCACGCAACAACCTGAATACCGGTGCCGGCTACATCGAGCGCTTCGGCGCCCAGTACCTGATTCGCTCGCCGGGCCAGCTCGCCAACCTGGAGGAGATCAGTGGTATCACCGTTGCCAGTCGTGACGGGGTGTCTATCCGTTTATCCGATGTGGCGGAAGTGAAGCTGGGCAGCGAACTGCGCACGGGCGCGGCCACCCAGAATGGCGAAGAGGTGGTGCTGGGTACCGTGTTCATGCTGGTAGGAGAAAACAGCCGGATAGTGGCGCAGGCCGCTGCCGAACGACTGGAGTCCATCAAACCATCGCTGCCGGA
>CBEULV010000103.1:0-7985 GCA_965544015.1 uncultured Gammaproteobacteria bacterium
TGTATTACGTGCCGTGGTTATGAAAGTGAGCAATAATGTCCTTGGTAAGAACTGGATTACCCTGCGGGATGGAACGGGTATCGTGCCAGATGACAAACTCACCGTGACTACGTCAGAAACCGTTCCGGTAGGCGCGAAAGTCATCGTCGATGGTATCGTAAGGACCAATGTCAACCTGGGAGCAGGCTATCAATACAAGGTGCTGCTTGACAACGCCGTATTTACTCTCACTCTCTAGAAGGTCGCCTGCACGGTATATTGAAGCAGTTGGTAAAGCCAATCGCCGTTATCCCATATACTCCCTCTCCCACAGGGACGCCCTGTTTGTTTTGTGGTGACTGGCATTCATGTCCAGCGTGTAGTAACAGTTGGTATAAACATTTTCATTCATGACTTTATGACAATTCAATCAACGTTTATGGGACAGTCAGTGACTGACAACGCCATGCTGCTGGAAGGCAAGGGACTGGAATGCATCCGCGATGACCGGGTGCTGTTCAGTGATCTGAATTTCGTGCTTGGGTCCGGGCAGACTCTGTTGCTCGAGGGGCGCAACGGCAGCGGCAAGACTTCCCTGTTGCGTATCCTGTGCGGTATTCGCTTGCCCGAGAGCGGTGATGTGACCTGGTGTGGCGAGGACATTTCCAGTCTCGGCCCGGTCTACCACGAGCATATCGCCTACGTGGGCCATCGCGACGGCCTCAAGCTGGACCTGACTCCCATGGAGAACCTGGCCATGGCGCGCGGCCTGGGTAGCCCCAACCCGGATACCAGCCCCGAGGATGCGCTGCAACGGGTCGATCTTTATGGGTTTGAAGATGTCCTTGCCCACAACCTGTCGGCCGGGCAGCGGCGGCGGCTGGCGCTGGCGCGTCTGCTGGTGACCCGCGCGCAATTGTGGATACTCGATGAGCCATTCACCTCGCTGGACGTGGATGGCATTGAACTGGCGGAGGAATTATTCCTTGAGCACATCTCCCGGGGCGGTATGCTGGCGATGACCTCCCACCACGCTGTCAATCTCGACAGCGCGCGCGTTAACAGGATAAACCTGTCCGCATGAACGGCGCGTCTTTACGCACGGCCTTCCTGCTGCTGTTGCGGCGTGATCTGATCCTCGCTTTCCGCCGCCGCGCGGAGCTGGTCAACCCGCTGCTGTTCTTCGTGCTGGTTACGGCCCTGTTTCCCCTGAGTATTGGTAGCGACCCGGTGTTGCTCAAGGCGGTTGGCCAAGGCGTGATCTGGGTGGCTGCACTGCTTGCGTCGCTGTTGTCGCTGGAGAGTGTGTTCCGCTCGGATTTCGAGGACGGTTCACTCGAGCAGTTCCTGTTGAGCGCCCACCCGGTATCGATCCTGGTGCTGGCCAAGGTGCTGGCGCACTGGCTGGTCACCGGGCTGCCGTTGCTGATTATCGTGCCGTTGCTCGGCGTACTGCTTAATTTGCCGGGTGAATCCATCAAGATCCTGATGCTGACCCTGGCGCTGGGTACACCCGTGCTGAGCCTGATCGGTTCCATCGGGGTGGCATTGACCGTCGGCCTGCGCCGCGGCGGGATGATTCTGTCGCTGCTGGTGTTACCATTGTATATTCCGGTGTTGATATTCGCGGCCAATGCCGTGGAAACGGCCGCTGCCGGATTGCCGATAACGGCCCATCTGTCGATGCTTAGCGGCTTGCTGGTGCTGGCGTTGAGCCTGTCACCGCTGGCTACAGCAGCGGCCTTGCGCGTGAGTTTGAGTTGATTATGATCAGTCGTTTCCTTCGCTTCTATCACCAGCTGGGATCACCCCGATATTTCTACCGCTTTTCCGGGCGGCTGATTCCCTGGCTGGCCGTGCCCTGCGCCGCCCTCATGCTGTTCGGCCTCTACCAGGGCCTGGTCGTCGCACCGGCCGACTACCAGCAGGGCGACAGCTACCGCATCATCTTCATCCATGTGCCGAGTGCCTGGATGTCACTGTTCATCTATGTCGTGATGGCCGGTGCCGGGGCCATCGCACTGATCTGGCACATGAAGCTTGCCGAGGTCATTGCCATCAGCAGCGCCCACATCGGTGCATCGTTTACCTTTCTGGCCCTGATCACCGGCTCGATCTGGGGCAAGCCCATGTGGGGTACCTGGTGGGTGTGGGACGCGCGTCTGACCTCGGAGCTCATCCTGCTGTTCCTGTACCTGGGCGTGATCGCCCTGCACAATGCCATTGATGACAAGCGCACTGCCGCGCGTGCGACAGCGATCCTCGCCATCGTCGGCGTGGTGAATATCCCGATCATCCATTACTCGGTGGAGTGGTGGAATACCCTGCACCAGGGACCGACGGTCGGCAAGTTTGATGCCCCGTCTATCGATATCAGGATGCTGATCCCGTTGCTGCTGATGGCCGTGGCCTTCAAGCTGTTCTACGCGGTCGTGGTGCTGATGCGTGCGCGCTGCGAATTGCTGGAGCGCGAGCGCAATACCCAGTGGGTCAGTGAACTGGCGGAGTCTAAATGAGTCGTAACCAAGATGAGTCGTAACCAAGATGAGTGAATTTTTCCACATGGGCGGCTACGCCTTCTACGTATGGAGTTCCTACGCCATTGCCCTGGTCGTGCTGGGACTCAATGTGCTGGTGCCGCTGCGCAACCGGCGCAGGCTGCTTGCCACCATTGCCCGCCGCGCCAGACGCGCCCGGAGAACATGATGCACCCGAAACGTAAAAAGAGACTGTATTTGATTGTCCTGATGCTCGCCGGTGTTGGCGTCGGCATCGGACTGGCACTCAACGCCTTCAATGACAACCTGATGTTTTTCTATTCGCCCAGCGAGATCGTGGCCGGCGAGGCACCTGCCGGGCACCCGATCCGGGTCGGCGGGCTGGTGACCACCGGCACTGTGCAACGCCAGGAGGATGGTCTGACGGTGCACTTCGATGTCACCGACAATGCCGAGACCGTGACTGTCGAGTACACCGGCATCCTGCCTGACCTGTTCCGGGAGGGGCAGGGCATCATCGCCCGGGGCAAGCTGGACGCGGACGGTGTGTTCGTTGCCGATGAGGTGCTTGCCAAGCACGATGAGAACTACATGCCGCCCGAGGTGGCCGATGCATTGCAGGCGGCCAACCAGGAAGGGGCCGGGTCCGCGGAGCAGGGCAGCACTACCCCATGATCCCCGAACTCGGTAGCCTGGCCCTGATCCTGGGGTTGATCCTGGCATTGGTGCTGGCGGTGTTTCCCATCATCGGCAGCCTCAACAACACACCCGGCTGGGTGGCGCTGGCGCGGCCGGCTGCCTGGGGCCAGTTCTTTTTCGTCGCCATCGCATTTGCCTGTCTGGTCAACGCCTTTCTGGCCGATGATTTCTCGGTGCTGTATGTGTCCCAGCACGGCAATACCCAGCTGCCCACGCTCTACAAGATTTCCGCCGTGTGGGGCGCGCACGAGGGTTCGATGTTGCTGTGGGCGCTGACCCTCAGTGGCTGGACCGTTGCGGTGTCGCTGTTCGCCCGCGACCTGCCCGCCGTGGTGCTGGCGCGGGTGTTGTCTGTCATGGGCATGATCAGTATCGGCTTCATGTCCTTCCTGTTGTTCACCTCCAACCCCTTTGCGCGGCGCTTCCCGGTGCCGTTGGAAGGCGGGGACCTGAACCCGCTGTTGCAGGATCTCGGCCTGGCAATTCATCCGCCCATGCTCTACATGGGTTACGTGGGACTGTCGGTCGCCTTCAGTTTCGCTATCGCCGCCCTGATCGGCGGCAAGCTGGACGCCACCTGGGCACGCTGGTCGCGGCCCTGGACCACCGTGGCCTGGGTATTCCTGACCATCGGCATCACCCTGGGCAGTTGGTGGGCCTACTATGAGCTGGGCTGGGGTGGCTGGTGGTTCTGGGACCCGGTGGAGAATGCCTCGTTCATGCCCTGGCTGGCCGGTACGGCCCTGATCCATTCCCTGGCGGTGACCGAGAAGCGCGGCGCATTCAAGCGCTGGACGGTGCTGCTGTCGCTGCTGGCCTTCTCCCTGAGCCTGTTGGGTACCTTCCTGGTGCGCTCCGGGGTGCTGACCTCGGTGCATTCCTTCGCGGCCGATCCGGCGCGCGGTCTGTTCATCCTGGTGTTCCTGTGCATCGTCATCGGCGGATCGCTGGCGTTGTATGCCTGGCGGGCCCCGGACGTCACCGGCGGCGGGCGTTTTGACATGATCTCCCGGGAGACGCTGTTGCTGGGTAACAATCTGCTGCTGATCGTGATCACCGCCTTCATCCTGCTCGGGACGCTTGCCCCGCTGGTCTATGACGCCCTTGGCTGGGGCAAGATCTCGGTGGGCTTTCCGTGGTTCACCACCATGCTGATTATTTTTGCGCCGTTCCTGATCCTGATTATGGGTATAGGACCGCTGGCGCGCTGGAAACATCAGGATGGCGGCGAGCTGCTGCACCGGTTGCGTATCGCATTCCTGGTCAGTGTCGGCGCCGGCCTGTTGGTCGCCATGCCGGTGCTGCACGAAGGCTGGTCGCTCTGGGTCGGGGAGGCCGTGATGCTGTCCATGTGGCTGGTTGCCACGCTGTTTATCGGGCTGCGCCAGCGGCTGCGTTATCGCAAGGGCCTGACAGGGATCTGGCGGGACCTGCGTCTCAAGGGCAGCGGCAGTTACTACGGCATGGTCGTGGCACACTTCGGCATTGCGGTCTTTATCATCGGGGTGACCGTGGTCACCCTGTTCGATGTCGAGAAGGACGTGCGCATGTCGCCGGGTCAGACCATCGAGCTGGCCGGCTACGCCTTTCTCTTTGATGGCATCGAGGTCAAGCGCGGCCCCAACTACCGCTCCGATCTGGGCACCGTGCGGGTCTACAAGGGAGACCGCGAGGTCGCGGTCCTGAAACCCGAAAAACGCACCTACCTGGTACAGAGCAAGCCGATGACCGAGGCCGGCATCGACGCCGGGTTCACCCGTGACATCTACGTGTCGTTGGGCGAACCGCTTGGCGGGGGTGACTGGAGTCTGCGGCTTTACTACAAGCCGCTGGTGCGCTGGATCTGGCTGGGTGGCATTTTCATCGGTATCGGCGGGCTGCTGGCGGCCTCGGACAAGCGCTACCACATGGCAATCAGACGCCGCGCCACCGCGCTGGTCAAGGGCGGTCTGGCCGCCGAGGGCAGCTCCTGATGACCCGTTACCTGCGCTACCTGGTGCCGCTGGGCATCTTTGCCGTGCTGGTTGCCTTCCTGTTCCGGGGGCTGAGCCTCGATCCGAAACTGGTGCCGTCGCCGCTGGTGGGCAAGCCCATGCCGGCCTTCTTGCTGACCCGTCTCGACGATCCAAATGCCACCATTAGCGATGTCGATATCAAGGGCAAGGTCGCGGTACTGAATATCTGGGCCACCTGGTGTGGCTCCTGTCGTGCCGAGCACGATGTGCTGCTGCAACTGGCGAAGACCGGGCAGGTGGCGATTTACGGACTCAACTACAAGGACAACCGCGCAGAGGCCCAGCGCTGGCTGCGGGAGCTGGGTGATCCCTACATAGCCAACGCCTTTGATGAGGATGGCCGGGTCGGTATCGACTGGGGTGTCTACGGTGCCCCGGAGACCTTTGTCATCGACCCGCAGGGTATCATCCGCCACAAGCACGTCGGACCACTGACCATCGAGGTTCTGCAAACGCAGCTGCTTCCGTTGATTGCCAAACTCAAACTCTGATTCCCCTATGAAACGTATACTTCCTGCACTGCTGGTTGTGTGGCTGTTGCTCGGCACAACGCCGTTATCGGCTACCGCCACCCTGGAGTCTTTCAAGTTCGACACCGAGGCCGAAGAGCAGCATTTCAAGGACCTGATCGCGGAGTTGCGCTGCCTGGTCTGCCAGAACCAGTCGCTGGCCGATTCGGATGCCGAGTTGGCGCACGACCTGCGTGCCGAGGTCTACGGTATGGTCCAGGAAGGCCGCAGTGATGCGGAGATCATCGACTTTCTGGTCAATCGCTACAGTGATTTCGTGCTCTACAAGCCGCCGCTGAAACCGTCGACCTATCTCATCTGGTTCGGCCCCTTTGTGCTGCTCGCCATCGCCGCCTTGCTGCTGTTGCGCGCGCTGCGCCGTCAGCGTAAGGCGCCGGTGGCCGAGATCTCTGCCGCGGACCGTGCACGCCTGGACGCGCTGCTCGGCAAGCCGGAGCTTGCTGACAAGGAAAAAGACGCATGACTGTTTTCTGGGGACTGGCGGGCATCATGGTCATGCTGGCGTTGCTGTTCACGCTGCCCTGGCTGCTGCGCAGCAACAGGCGGCAGGACACCGACCTGGACACGGTGAATACCGAGGTGATCAAGGCCCAACTCGCCGAACTGGAGGCCGACCTGGACAGCGGGCGGCTCGACGAGGCCCAGTATCTTGCGGCGCGCGAGGACCTGGAGCGCGAACTGCTGGCCGACCTGTCAGTTTCGTCGGCTGGCAGCACTGTTGCGAAGGTGCGCGGTGGCCGCTGGGCGGCGCTGGTGCTGATCCTGCTGATCCCCGGGCTGACCATCGGCCTGTACCAATACATCGGTACGCAGGAGATCATCGCGCTGCTGGCAGAGGGAGACGTTACCCCGGTCAGGACGTCGACCGGAAGCGAACATTCGCTCGAGGTCCTGGTGGAACGCCTGGCCGAACGCATGCGCCAGGAGCCGGATAATGCCGAGGGCTGGGTGATGCTGGCGCGCAGTTACACAACGTTGCAGCGTTTCGGTGACGCTGCCGTGGCCTACGCCAGGGCACACCGGCTGGTCGGTGACAACGCCGACCTGCTTGCTAATTACGCCGATGCCCTGGTGATGGCCAACGGCAGGGAATTCAACGATCAGGCCGGTGACCTGCTGTTGAAGGCGCTGGAGATTGAGCCCGGTCACGTGAAGGCACTGTGGCTGGCCGGCCACTGGAAAAGCCGGCAGGGGGAATACGCCGATGCAGTGCACTACTGGCAGCGTGCCGCCGGGCTGCTGCCGCCAGATGGTAAGGATGCCCAGGTGCTTGCCCAGCAGATTCGCCAGGCCCGGGAACACCTGGCGCCGGGTGAGGTGGTCGAGGCGCCGATACCCCGCCAGGAGGCTGCCGCTGGCAAGGCCATTACCGTGAGCGTCACCCTGGACCCGCAGGTCGCCGCCGATGCCGCACCCGAAGACACGGTGTTTATCTTTGCGCGCGCAGTCAGCGGACCGCGCATGCCGCTGGCCATTGAGCGCAGGCAGGTCAGCGATCTGCCGGTAACGGTCACCCTGGATGATTCGACGGCCATGATGCCGAGCATGAAATTGTCAAACTTCGACGAGGTTGCCGTGGGTGCGCGGGTTTCGAAATCGGGCACGGCCATGCCGCAGAGCGGTGACCTGCAGGGACTGGTTGAGCCGGTCGTGCCGGACTCCGGACAGGCCATCGAGCTGAACATCGACAGCAGGGTTCCCTAGGCGCTTGCCGCCAGTTTTACCCGCCCTGCATTTGCCTGACCCGGGGAACCAGGGTGCAAGGGCAGGGTGGGCAGCATTGCAAACCAGGGAAAATCAATTCAGTCTGATCTTGTTCAGGTTCAACGGGCAGCGGGCTGGGAGCTAACTGCCGCCGTTTCAGGTCCGGTACTTTTCCTTGAAAGACTTCTTTTCCTGCACCATCAGGCTCATTTTCTTATCGCTGGTGACGATGTGGGTTATGACCCAGTGCTTGAGGTTATCCTCTATGGGGCTGCTGAAAGGGACGCCGGGGTCATTCAGAAACTGCGCCATGTATTCGGTGTAACTGTCGAGCAATTCCTCGTGTTCGCGTTTGTGTTCATCGAAAAACTTGTACCCGTGTTCCTTCATGACATGCTCCTCAAGCGCGAAGTGAGCCTGCATGCGTGCGCAAATATCGCCTAGACATTTCTCGATTTCTGACTTTTCGTCATGCCTGGCCAGTTCCTCGTGGAGCCTGTTGATATCGTCGATTAATACTTTGTGTTCGTGGTCCAGTTCTTCTATCCCGATCAGGAAGG
>CBEULV010000104.1:0-7853 GCA_965544015.1 uncultured Gammaproteobacteria bacterium
GTAAGGCTTGTACGTGCGGTACTGGATAATGCTGTAGGAGCGCCTGCAAGGCGCTCCTACAGATTTCCATAGATGAACAAATCAGAGCTTCCCTAGAAGTTGGGCTTGATGGGGGCGTCCTTGAAACGCTGGATACTGGCCAGGATCTCCATGCGGGCCGCATCCATATTGTCCCAACCCTCGATCCTGACCCACTTGTTGGGCTCCAGATCCTTGTAGTGCTCGAAGAAATGCGCAATGGAGGCCGGCAGTTCCGGCGACAGATCATCGAGTGACTGGACCGCACGGTAATGGGTGGAGAGCTTGTCGATGGGTACCGCGAGGATCTTGGCGTCCGGTCCGGCCTCGTCGGCCATCTTGAGGATGCTGATCGGGCGGCACTGGATGACGGAGCCACTGATCAGCGGGACCGGTGTTACCACCAGTACGTCGACCGGGTCACCATCCTCCGACAGGGTATGCGGTACATAGCCGTAATTGCACGGGTAATGCATGGACGTGTCCATGAACCGGTCGACGAACATGGCGCCGGTTTCCTTGTCGACCTCGTATTTTACCGGGTCGCTGTGGGCCGGGATCTCGATGATCACGTTGACGTTGTCGGGCACGTTCTTGCCGGACGTGACGCGGTCCAGGTTCATGGCGATTCCTTGGCATTGTGTATGGCGCGCCCGACAGGATTCGAACCTGTGACACCCGGCTTCGGAAGCCGGTACTCTATCCAGCTGAGCTACGGGCGCATGAGTCATACTGCGGGTGTCCGCCAGGCCTGTATGGCGGGTTTTCCCCTGCGCAGACTGTAACCCAGATTGACGCGCGTGGGGAGGCGGGCGACAGGATAACGCCGGAATGAGACCGGGTCCATGCCTGAAAGTGCCTGTTTCAAGCGTGAAAACCGGGAATTTCCCGTACTACTGCTTTTCAGTATAATCTGCCGGCATCCCGCTGCCCCGGCGGCAGTTCATCACGCATACTAACGAACAAGGAGATCGCCTTGAGCCAGGATAAACAGTTTTTCTCAATATTCTTTGCCATCATGGGTGGTTTGACCGTGCTGGCTATCACTCTGGTTATCATCGCCACCAACCTGACCTCCGACGTTGCCGAGTACAAACCGGAAGAAGTCGTGCTGGAAAACATCAAGCCGGTGGGTGAGGTAAATGTTGCGGGCGAGTCTGTTCCGGAGCAGGATGCTGAGCCGGCGCCAGCCGAGACGGCTGCTGCGCCGAAGTCCGGAGAGGACATCTACAACGGCTCTTGCCTGGCTTGTCATGCCACGGGTGCCGCCGGTGCGCCGAAGTTGGGTGATGCGGCTGCCTGGGCGCCGCGCATTGCCGCCGGCATGGATTCACTGGTGGCGAATGCCACCAATGGCCTGAACGCCATGCCGCCGAAAGGCCTGTGCATGACCTGCTCGGATGATGAGTTGAAAGCGGCAGTTGAGTACATGGTCAACAACAGTCAGTAAGCTGTGACCGGTTGCACGTAAAAGGGCTGCCTTGGCAGCCCTTTTTAGTTGTCCGGAGTGGAATCTTCTGCGTGGTTGCCCGCTACGCTAGCGGCAG
Source organism: uncultured Gammaproteobacteria bacterium (assembly GCA_965544015.1). Classification (GTDB taxonomy): domain Bacteria; phylum Pseudomonadota; class Gammaproteobacteria; order UBA9214; family UBA9214; genus UBA9214. The sequence continues at coordinate 1,566 of CBEULV010000104.1, forward strand.
TTGGCTGGCAGCAAGTTTTTGATAATCGTCATGCTGGTGCAATCCCATAGCACATCGTCGCCATAACCCGTGGGTACCAGCAGCAGTACGTCGCCCTCGGACACACTCCCCATCGCCCGGTAGCTGATTCGGATGGTCCCCGCAGTCGGTTTGTCAGTAATGGAGATGGAGCGCACAAAGCGGTTACCCAGTTCATCCGGGTCGGCGATATTGGCAGCCAGGTTGCTGACCGGAAAGGCCTCATGGGTGGAGTGATATACCGAAACGGCCAGTTGCACCGGGCTCGCCAGGTGCAGACCGCTGGTGACCTGTGCCTTGTGCTGAAAATCGATATAGATGGGTAAAGCCAGCGTGATCAGGATGGCGACAATGGTCAGGCTGATCACCACTTCAACCATGGTAAACCCGGCTTGCCAGCGTGTATGCATCAGTTTATCCAGTGAAGTTCCCATTATGCCCTGACGGGTTATCGGCAGGTCCGGCGCCTGCTGCAGCGCGATTTATGGCCGCCGCCAGGGTAGTTCATGGCGGTGGCAGGTGGGCGGAGATGCCGTCAGTTGAACTGGCAGCGCCATCCGCTGCCTAAAGGAAACAGCAGATACATCGATATCATCCCTATATAAGGTATAGATCAGGAGATATGGCATCCAGGCAACTGCTGGTGCCGACCGGGATCACCGAAAATGAACAAGCCAGGCATGAAATCGTTGCAACAGACCTCCCTGCTGGATGGCAGCAATGGTGCATGGCTGGAAGCCATGTACGAGTCATACCAGCGTGATCCGGATGCAGTCAGCGAGCGCTGGCGCAGTTATTTTGCCGGCCTGCCGCAGGTCAATGGAAGGGCCGTGGATGATGTCCTGCATTCCGAGCTGCGTGCCGAGTTCTCGCGGCTGACCGGGCGCCGGCGCAGGTATGACGGCGCGCAGGTCAGTGAGTCACGCCTGGAATATGAGCGCAAGCAGATACGCGTGCTGCAGCTGATCAATGCCTACCGTTTTCGCGGACACCAGTTCGCCAGCACCGACCCGTTGCGGCGCAGCGCTCCTGTGCCGGGTAGTGAACTGGACCTGGCCTATCATGAACTGTCCGAGCAGGACTTCGACACGGTGTTCAGTACCGGTTCGCTGGTTGGGCCGGAAAAGGCCACGTTGAAGAAAATTCTGGTCGCCCTTAACCGGATTTACTGTACAACGATTGGCGCGGAATACATGCATATTTCGGATACCGCTGAAAAACGCTGGATCCAGCAGCGTCTTGAAGGTGCCCGGCCGCGAGCGGATATCGGCAGGGAGAGACAGCAATGGCTGCTGCAGAGACTGACGGCAGCAGAGGGCATCGAGCGCTACCTGCATGCGAAGTATGTCGGGCAGAAACGGTTCTCGCTGGAAGGCGGTGAGAGCCTGATCCCGCTGATGGGCGAACTGATTGACCATGCAGGTGAAGACGGCATCAGGGAAATCGTCATTGGCATGTCACATCGTGGCCGTCTCAACGTGCTGGTCAATATCCTTGGCAAGCTGCCCTCGATACTGTTCTCGGAGTTTGAGGACCAGCATGACCGCAACCACAGGAGCGGTGATGTTAAGTATCACCAGGGGTTTTCATCAAACATCAACACACCGGGAGGAAATGTACACCTTGCGCTTGCCTTCAATCCCTCGCATCTGGAGATTGTCTCGCCGGTCATCGAGGGTTCGGTTCGCGCGCGCCAGCAGCGGTACGGGGACAAGAAAGGAAAGCGCGTCATGTCGGTGGTGTTGCACGGCGATGCGGCCTTTGCCGGACAGGGTGTGGTCATGGAGACCTTTAACATGTCCGACCTGCGCGGATTCACCACGCACGGAACCGTACATATCGTGGTCAATAACCAGATCGGTTTTACCGTCAGCCAGGCCAAGGATGCGCGTTCGACGCTGTATTGCACGGATGTCGCCAAGATGGTCAATGCACCAATATTTCACGTCAATGGCGATGACCCGGAAGCCGTGCTGCTTGTCACGCAGCTGGCAATGGATTACCGGAAGGCCTTCAGCAAGGATGTGGTCATTGACCTGGTGTGCTACCGCCGTCACGGTCACAACGAGGCCGACGAGCCGGCTGCGACCCAGCCGATGATGTACCGTGATATTCGTACACTGCCAACCACGCGCGCACTGTATGCGGAGAAACTGGTGCACAGTGGCGTTATCACGGCTGCACAGGCGGATGCCATGCAGCACGAGTACCGTGACCGGCTGGATGCCGGCGAGACCGTGACGCCATCCGTGATACTGGGACAGCCGGTTGACGAGGCCGTTGCGGTCAAATGGAAGAACTATGTCGGTTATCACTGGGATGACCCCTGCGATACCAGGGTCGGTCGCGCCACGCTGGTATCGCTGGCCGAACGGCTGCAACGCTTGCCAGTCGGTTTCGAGCTGCACCCGCGCGTTGCCAAGTTGATGGATGACCGGCGCAAGATGGCTGCAGGCGCCATGCCGGTAGACTGGGGCTTTGCAGAATCACTCGCCTTTGCAAGTTTGCTGGACGACGGCTTCCCGATTCGTATTTCCGGCCAGGACAGCGAACGTGGCACCTTCTTTCATCGCCACGCGGTGATGCATAACCAGAATGGCGGTGATATCTGGGTGCCGCTGAAGAATATTGCTGCTGACCAGCCGGATTTTCTGGTGTTTGATTCCATTCTGTCCGAGGAGGCGGTGCTGGCATTCGAGTACGGCTATGCGACCACCGAACCGGAAACGCTGACCATCTGGGAAGCACAGTACGGGGACTTCGCCAACGTGGCGCAGGTGGTCATTGACCAGTTTATTGTGTCCGGCGAAGCAAAGTGGGGCAGGTTGTGCGGTCTTACCCTGCTGCTGCCGCATGGTCAGGAAGGACAGGGCCCGGAACATTCATCCGCGCGGCTGGAGCGCTTTCTGCAGTTATGCGTTGCTCACAACATACAGGTATGCAACCCGACCACGCCGGCGCAGATGTTTCATATGCTGCGCCGCCAGATGGTGCGGCCATTGCGACGGCCATTGATCGTGATGGCGCCGAAAAGCCTGTTGCGTCACAAGCTGGCAACCTCCAGCATGGAGGGACTGGCAGAGGGCAGTTTCCGGCCGGTGCTGGGGGATGAAGATATACAGGAGCCCGAACGTATCACGCGGCTTGTTTTGTGCAGCGGCCGTGTCTTCTACGACCTGCTGGAACACCGGCGCGAACACAAGCTGGACCACGTTGCGCTGGTGCGTATCGAGCAGCTGTATCCGTTCCCGTGGCGCCTGCTGCGCGCGGAGCTGGCGCGCTACCCGAACGTCACTGAGTATGTCTGGTGCCAGGAGGAACCGCAGAACCAGGGTGCCTGGTACGCAACGCGTCACAAGCTCGAGGAGCTGATTGGCGCTGAAAACAAACTTATCTATACTGGCCGCGCTGCCTTGTCTGCGCCGGCGGTCGGCTATGCAAGCCTGCACGTGCAGCAGCAGGAGCAACTGGTCGCCCGGGCGCTGGGGCTGGAGCAGTAATGGTGTCCATATCCGTGCAAGCGTTCATGTTGCATAACAGTAACAGCAGGAGTTGATGGGTTATGGCAACAGAAGTCAGGGTGCCCGCGCTTCCCGAGTCCGTCAGTGACGGTGTGCTCGTTTGCTGGCACAGGAAACCCGGTGAAGCGATCAGGCGTGACGAGGCGCTGGTGGATATCGAGACCGACAAGGTCGTGCTGGAAATACCCGCCCCCGATGACGGCGTACTGGAAGAAATCCTGATCAATGATGGTGCGACCGTGGTCGCCAACCAGCTGATCGGTGTGATTGATACCACTGGTGCGGCACGGCCGGTCGCTGTTGCGGACGCGACCGGTTCGGCTCTGCCGGCAGAGCGCAGCCCTGTTGATGATGAGGTGGTGCTGAGCCCGGCTGTCCGCAAGCTGGTTGCGGAGAATGAGCTTGATCCGCGTCAAATCAAGGGCAGTGGCAAGGCGGGCCGCCTTACCAAGGCCGATGTGATCGAACACCTCGCACAACAGCCACCGGAGCGCTTACCTGAACAGCCTGCGCCACCGGTGACGCCCGGGGCGGTAGAGGAGCGCCCGCAGCAGCGCGTACCGATGTCACGTCTGCGTGCGCGGGTGGCAGAGCGGCTGTTGCAGGTCACGCAAAACACCGCAATGTTGACTACCTTCAATGAGCTCAACATGCTAGCGGTCAAGACACTGCGCGAGAAACACCGTGCGGCGTTCGAGGAGACCCACGGTGTGCGGTTGGGCTATATGTCGTTCTTCGTGCATGCCGTGGCTGAGGCGCTCCGGCGGCATCCGGATATCAATGCCTCTATCGATGGTGATGATGTTGTCTACCATGGCTTCTGCGATATCGGGGTGGCTATCAGCACTGACCGTGGCCTGGTGGTGCCGATCCTGCGTAACGCGGAATACATGAGCCTTGCCGAGATCGAGTCACAGATACTGGATTTCGCGACACGCGGCCGCGACGGCAAGCTCACCATGGAGGAAATCACCGGCGGGACATTCTCGATTACCAATGGCGGCGTGTTTGGTTCCATGCTGTCGACGCCGATTCTGAACCCGCCGCAGAGTGCGATCCTTGGCATGCACAGCATCCAGGACCGGGCGGTGGTTGAAAACGGTGAAGTCGTGGTAAGACCGGTGATGTACCTTGCGCTGACCTATGATCACCGCATTGTCGATGGCAAGAGCGCGGTTACATTCCTCAAGACCATCGTCGATCTGCTGGAAGATCCGGCCAGCATGTTGCTGGATTTATGAAAGCTTCCTGTAACGCGTGGCAGTGCACAAAATGACTAACTCCATAAGGATGACGCATTATGGATAACAGTTACGATGTCATCGTCATTGGCGCCGGCCCTGCGGGGTACGTGGCTGCCATTCGTTGCGCGCAACTGGGTCTTGTCACGGCCTGTGTCGATGACTGGCTGGATGACAATGGCAAGCCGGCCCCGGGCGGCACCTGTCTGAATGCCGGTTGTATTCCCTCCAAGTCTTTGCTGGAAAGCTCGGAACTCTACGCGTGCCTGCAGCATGAGGCCGCTGCGCACGGTATTCATGCACAGGAAGTGTCGATCGATGTGGCAGAGATGATTGCCGGCAAGGACCGCATCGTAGCTGAGCTGACCGGCGGTATTGCAGCATTGTTCAAATCCCATGGCGTCGAGTGGCTGTCAGGCCGTGGCCAGTTGTTGCCGGGGCGCGAGGTAAGGATCAGTCTGCACAGTGGCGAGCAGCAGACCGTCAGTGCAAAACATGTGATTCTTGCCGTTGGCTCCGCGCCGGTGGAGCTGGATGTTTTGCCGTTGCGCGAGGATGTCATCGTCGATTCAACCGGTGCGCTGGCGTGGACCAGCGTGCCGCAACGCCTCGGCATTATTGGTGCCGGCGTCATCGGACTGGAGCTCGGCAGTGTGTGGCGGCGCCTGGGCGCCAGTGTCACGCTGCTTGAGGCGCAGGAGACATTTCTGGCCATGGCCGACCGGCAGATTGCTGACGCTGCGCTGAAACTTTACCGGCAGCAGGGCCTGGACATCCGCCTTGATGCCCGCGTCAAAGGTACCCGGGAGACTGCTGACGGTATCGAGGTTGCCTATCAGGACGGTGGTGATCATTCCATCACCGTGGACCGGCTGGTGGTTGCGGTTGGCCGTCGTCCGTGCACCGAGGGGCTTGCCGCGGCCGAGGCCGAACTGTTGCTGGACGAGCGCGGCTTCGTGCATGTGGATGAATCCTGCGAGACCAGTCTGCCCGGTGTGTATGCCATTGGTGACGCGGTGCGTGGGCCGATGCTGGCGCACAAGGGTTCAGAAGAAGGCATCATGGTGGCAGAGCGTATCGCCGGCCAACACAGCGAGGTGAATTATGAGGCGATTGCCTCGGTGATCTACACCAACCCGGAGATCGCCTGGGTGGGCAGGACCGAGGACGCACTCAGGCAGGCCGGCATTGACTACCGCAGTGGTGTGTTTCCGTTTGCCGCCAGCGGACGTGCGCGTGCCATGCACGCCACCGACGGCATGGTCAAGGTGTTGAGCGATGCCGGCACCGACCGCGTGCTGGGGGTACACATTCTCGGTGCAGGGGCCTCCGAGCTGATCGGACAGGCCGTGCTGGCGATGGAATTTGGTGCCAGCAGTGAAGACATCGCACGCACGGTGTTCGCCCACCCGACCCTGTCCGAGGCGTTGCATGAGGCGGCACCAAATTCCATCAGATCGGAGAGCACACGTCTGAACTCCAGTCACGGCTTACTATCGCGTATGCCG
>CBEULV010000105.1:0-7848 GCA_965544015.1 uncultured Gammaproteobacteria bacterium
TCCACCTCCCGATCGCCGATTACCAGCAAATAGGGAACGCGTCTAATCGTGTGCTCGCGGATTTTAAAGCCGATCTTCTCATTTCTCAAGTCGGATTTGACCCTCATACCCTTATTTCTCAAGGATTCTTCCACTTTTCGGGCATAGTCGGCCTGGTTATCGGTGATATTCAGGACCACCGCCTGTACCGGGGCCAGCCACAGCGGCAGTGCACCGGCGTGGTGCTCGAGCAGCATGCCGATAAAACGCTCCAGCGAACCCAGGATGGCCCGGTGCAACATCACCGGCACCTGCTTGCTGCCGTCCTCGGCAATGAAGTGGGCGCCAAGCCGGTCCGGCATGGAGAAATCCAGCTGGATGGTGCCGAGCTGCCAGACCCGTTCCAGGCAGTCCTTCAGGTTGAATTCGATCTTCGGCCCGTAGAAGGCCCCCTCCCCGGGCTGCAGCTCCCAGTCCAGCTGCTTGGCGTCCAGCACCGACTGCAGGGCGGCCTCGGCCTTGTCCCACAGGATATCGTCACCAACACGGTCTTCCGGCCGGGTGGAGAATTTCACGCTGACCTCGTCGAAACCGAAATCGGCGTACACCTGGAACAACAGGTCGATGAAGGCGGACACCTCACCCTCGATCTGGTTTTCCGTGCAGAAGATATGGGCATCGTCCTGCACGAAATTGCGCACCCGCATCAGCCCGTGCAGGGTGCCGGACGGCTCGTTGCGGGTACAGGAGCCGAATTCTGCCAGCCGCAGCGGCAGGTCGCGGTAGCTCTTCAGGCCCTGGTTATAGATCTGGATGTGTGCCGGGCAGTTCATCGGCTTGATGGCGTAAGTGCGATTCTCCGACTCGGTGGTGAACATGTCGGCGTGGAATTTCTCCCAGTGCCCGGACTTTTCCCACAACGAACGGTCGATGATCTGCGGCGTGTGTACTTCCTGGTAGCCGTGATTGCGCAGCTGGCCACGAATATAGTCCTGGATCACCAGGTAGACCTGCCAGCCGGCATCGTGCCAGAACACCATGCCCGGCGCCTCTTCCTGGGTATGGAACAGATCCATGACCTTGCCGAGCTTGCGATGGTCACGCTTCTCGGCCTCTTCCAGGCGCTTGAGGTAGGCATTCAGCTCCTTCTTGTCGCGCCAGGCGGTGCCGTAGATGCGCTGCAGCATCTCGTTGTCGGAGTCGCCGCGCCAGTAGGCGCCGGCCAGCTTCATCAGCTTGAAGCCCTTGCCAAGCTTGCCGGTGCTGGGCAGGTGCGGCCCGCGGCAGACGTCGAACCATTCGCCCTGGCGGTAGACGGACACCTCCTCGCCTTCCGGAATGATGTCGTTGATGATCTCGACCTTGTAGGATTCACCGATCTCGCCAAACACGCGGATCGCCTCGTCGCGCTCCAGCACCTCGCGCTGGATCGGCAGGTCGCGCTTGACGATTTCGTGCATGCGCTGCTCGATTTTCACCAGGTCGTCCGGGACAAACGGGGTTTCGCGCGCAAAATCGTAGTAGAAGCCGTTCTCGATCGCCGGGCCGATGGTCACCTGGGTGTCGGGATAGAGTTCCTGCACCGCCTGCGCCATTACGTGCGCGGCATCGTGACGTATCAGTTCCAGCGCCTCGTCGTCGCGGCTGGTGATTATGGCCAGCTCGGCATCGAGTTCGATCAGAAAACTGGTATCGACCAATTGTCCGTCGACCTTGCCGGCCAGCGCGGCCTTGGCCAGGCCGGGGCCGATGTCGGCGGCGACATCAAGTACGGTTACGGCCTGCGGGAATTCACGTTGACTGCCATCGGGAAGGGTAACGGTCGGCATATTTTTCTCCAGTGGTGACCGATACGAGGGGCCACATGCTTTATCCAAAAAGAAAGCATCGGCAGGCCGATGCTTTGTACTCATGTCGTTCCCGCGGAAGCGGGAACCCAGCCTGCAAACACCCACTGGATTCCGGGTCTTTGCTGCGCTTCGCCCGGGATGACGAAGAAATAATTGGTAGGCGCGAGTGGATTCGAACCACCGACCCCCACCATGTCAAGGTGGTGCTCTAACCAACTGAGCTACGCGCCTGCGTAGGCGGAAAACGATACCGGGAGCGCCGGCTGGTTGCAAGGCTTGTAGTAAATATTGAGTGTAGGAGCGCCTTGCAGGCGCGATAGAATCGCCAGTCCTATTGCGGGCTGGGTCCCCGCCTTCGCGGGGACGACCAGGATTTAACGGACAGGAAAGGTCGCGTTCGCGTGATCCTGCCGATCTTCCTCATTGTCTCAGGAGCAGAAGCTGTCTGCGAGTTACTCTCCACCGTCGTCCCCGCGAAGGCGGGGACCCAGCCTTGACCAGTGCGCAGAGGTAATCGCGCCTGCAAGGCGCTCCTACAGGGTGCTCATAACCCCCCTCCCTCAGTCCACCAGCCCCAGGTTGCCAAGCTGGATGTGATGGATACGGTCGCGCACACGTGCCGCTTCCTCGAACTCGAGGTTACGGGCATGCTCGAACATCTCCTGTTCCAGCTTGCTGACTTCCTTTGCCAGCTGCTTGGGACTCATGCGGCCATATTGCACCAGTTCCTCGGCCACCTTCGCGAACCCCGCCGGCGTACCCGGTCCCGTTCCGCGCGCCCCTTCCATAATATCGGTAACCGCCTTGCGCACGCTGCGCGGAGTGATGCCGTGCTCCTTGTTGAAGGCCAGTTGCTTGTCGCGTCGATGATCGGTCACGTCGATGGCACGGCGCATCGAGCCGGTGACCTTGTCGGCATACAGGATCGCCTTGCCTGAAAGGTTGCGCGCGGCACGACCAATGGTCTGGATCAGCGACCGCTCGGAGCGCAGGAAACCCTCCTTGTCGGCATCGAGAATGGCGACCAGCGACACTTCCGGCATATCCAGTCCCTCGCGCAGCAGGTTGATGCCGACCAGCACGTCGAACTCGCCAAGGCGCAGGTCGCGGATGATCTCCACACGCTCCACCGTTTCGATGTCGGAATGCAGGTAGCGCACACGCACACCGTGCTCGGCCAGGTATTCGGACAGGTCCTCGGCCATGCGCTTGGTCAGGGTCGTCACCAGCACCCGCTCGTCGGCTGCAACGCGCTCGCGGATCTCGGATAGCAGGTCGTCCACCTGGGTACCGGCCGGGCGCACTTCGATCTCCGGGTCTACCAGCCCGGTCGGCCGGATCAGTTGCTCGACCACCGCGCCGGCATGCTCCTCTTCATAGGATCCGGGGGTCGCCGAGGTAAAGATGACCTGCGGCGCCAGCGCCTCGAACTCGTCAAAGCGCAGGGGCCGGTTGTCCAGCGCGGACGGCAGCCGGAATCCGTACTCGACCAGGTTTTCCTTGCGCGAGCGGTCACCACGGTACATGCCGCCCAGTTGCGGGATGGTGACGTGCGATTCATCGATGACCATCAGCGCATTGGAGGGCAGATAATCCAGCAGCGTGGGCGGCGGCTCACCGGTCTTACGCCCGGACAGGTAGCGCGAGTAGTTCTCGATACCGGAGCAGTAACCCAGCTCTTGCATCATCTCCAGGTCGAACAGCGTGCGCTGTTCCAGCCGTTGCGCCTCCACCAGCTTGTTGTTGCCGTGTAGCTGTTCCAGCCGCTCCCTTAACTCCTCCTTGATCTGATCGATCGATCCCAGGATGACCTCGCGCGGGGTCGCATAGTGAGTCTTCGGATAGATGGTCAGGCGTGGCACGCGACGCAGCACCTCGCCGGTTAATGGATCAAACCAGGCCAGCGACTCGATCTGGTCGTCGAACAGTTCAACACGCACTGCCTCGCTATCGGACTCGGCCGGGTAGATATCGATCACCTCGCCGCGCACCCGGTAGGTGGCACGGTGCAGGTCAAGCTCGTTGCGGGTGTACTGCAACTCGGCCAGGCGACGCAGGAGGACACGCTGGTCAATGTGGTCGCCGCGCACCAGGTGCAGCAGCATTTTCAGATAGGCGCGCGGATCCCCCAGGCCATAGATCGCCGACACGGTTGCGACGATGATGGCATCGGGACGTTCCAGCAGCGCCTTGGTCGCCGACAGGCGCATCTGTTCGATGTGTTCGTTGACCGAGGCGTCCTTTTCTATATATGTGTCAGAGGCCGGCACATAGGCCTCCGGCTGGTAATAGTCGTAATAGGACACGAAATACTCGACGGCATTGGCCGGGAACAGCTCGCGCATCTCGCCATACAGCTGCGCGGCCAGCGTCTTGTTGGGTGCAAGAATCAGCGTCGGGCGCTGCACCTGCTGGATGACGTTCGCGATGGTGAAGGTCTTGCCGGACCCGGTTACGCCGAGCAGGGTCTGGTGCGCCAGTCCATCCCGCAGCCCCTCGACCAGCTCGGCAATCGCCCGCGGCTGGTCACCGGCGGGCTTCATGTCGGCCTTCAACTGGAATAGTTCACTCACGGGTATGTTCTATCGCTGCACATTGAGTATGATGAACGGGCCCTTACTTTTTACAGGACACCTGTCGTGGAAAAACTCACGCTTGCCAACCGGGTACAACGCATCAAACCCTCACCCACGCTGGCCGTGACCGCGCGCGTCGCGGAATTGCGCGCCGCCGGCAAGGACATCATCGGTCTCGGTGCCGGCGAACCGGACTTCGGCACGCCGGAGCACATCAAGGCGGCGGCGATCGAGGCCATCAACGACGGCTTCACGCGCTACACGGCAGTCGACGGGATGCCCAGCCTGAAAACGTCGATTATAGCGAAGTTCAAACACGACAACGGGCTCGACTATGCACCGGAGCAAATCCTGGTGTCCTGCGGCGGCAAGCAGAGTTTCTACAACCTGTGCCAGGCATTACTCAATACCGGCGACGAGGTGATCATCCCGGCGCCCTACTGGGTCTCCTACCCGGACATGGTGCTGCTGGCCGACGGCGAACCGGTCATTATCCCGACCAGCGTCGATACCCGCTTCAAGATCACACCCGGGCAACTGGACAGCGCCATCACGGCGCGAACCCGGCTGGTGGTGCTGAACAGCCCGTCCAACCCGACCGGCGTCGCCTACTCCCGGACCGAGCTGGCGGCACTTGGCGAGGTGCTGCGCAAGCACCCACAGGTACTGATTGCCACCGATGATATGTATGAACATATACTGTGGAGCGAAGAGCCGTTCAGCAATATCCTCAACGCCTGCCCCGACCTGTACGATCGCACCATTGTGCTGAACGGCGTTTCCAAGGCCTACGCCATGACTGGCTGGCGTATCGGCTATGCCGGTGGTCCGGCCAGGCTCATCAAGGCGATGAAAAATATCCAGTCGCAGAGCACCTCCAGCCCGACCTCGATATCACAGGTAGCGGCGCAGGCCGCGCTGGACGGTGACCAGTCCTGCATCCAGACCATGATCAAGGCGTTTCGTGAACGCCACGACTACGTGGTCTCCGAACTGAACAGCATGCCGGGTGTGAACTGCCTGCCCGCCGATGGCACATTTTACTGCTTCCCGCACGTCCAGCAGGTGATCGACCGGCTGGACGGGGTGGCCAATGACGTAGAGCTGGCCGAGCACTTGCTGGAGACTGCCGGCGTGGCACTGGTGCCCGGCTCGGCGTTTGGCGCGCCCGGTTATGTTCGCTTCTCCTTTGCCATCGACATGGATGTGCTTACCGAGGCGCTGTCGCGCCTGAAGCGGGCACTGACCACCTGATACCGTCCTGACCTACACGCCCTGCCGGCCCGTATGGCTGGCCGGGCCAGCGCGCCCTGCCCACACTGTTGCCACGATGGCAACGAGCACGAATCGACCCCGATCACTCCCGCTCCGCCCGCAATCCGGACTGACGCTGGTAGAGCTGATGGTGACGCTGTCGGTGGCATTGATCCTGTCGGTCGGCACAGCGGAATACCTGCCACGCTTCGTACAGGAAAGCCGCATGGTCAGCGAAGTAAACCAGTTCGTCACGGCCCTGCACCTTGCGCGCAGCGAGGCGGTGAAACACGGACGCCGGGTGGTGCTGTGCCCGAGCCGGGACCGGGTCCACTGTGGCAACAGCCAGGACTGGCCGCTGGGCTGGATGCTGTTTGCCAGCGATGACCGGGAACGCGACCCGGAGGAACCGCTGCTGCAGGCCGGTACGCTGATGGGCACCGGCATAGACATGACCTCCAGCAATTACCGCAAGCGCATCGTCTACCAGCCGGATGGCAGCAGTGGCGGCAGCAACAGCTCGTTTACCTTCTGCGAACGCCACCAGCGAGCGAAACCGCGCGTTATCTGCCTGTCCAATAGCGGACGTCCGCGCCTGAGCTATGCCCGCTGCGATAAAACCCCCATCAGCTGCCCCTGACGGGTTTGCTGCCAAATAGCCATGCTGCATTGACCAAAAACCCGGGAATCCAGTATGATGGCCGACTTTACTGGTTCTCTATTCCCCGGTAGCTCAGCTGGTAGAGCGGGTGACTGTTAATCACTAGGTCGGCGGTTCGAGCCCGTCCCGGGGAGCCATTAAGTTCTTGTTTTAACTGCTCTTCCTGTTCGGACATTAATTATCCCACTTATCCCCGTGCGCTAGGCGTGCAGTACGCCTAACGTGGTGTTCAATTGAGTGTGTGGGTGCAGATTATGTCCTCAATCCAGAAGCTCGTTCGTAAAAGAACGGACCCCACGTCTGGCAAAATTACAGCCAAGACGTCTTATCGTGTGTTCATTCGCAAAAACGGTTTGAAGCCCATTACCAAGACTTTCGGAACAAAAAAACTGGCTCAAGCGTATGCCGCCCGCATCGAAGGCGATCAGGAAGCCGCTATTGCCCTAGGTGGCGAGGCCTCTGTCGTACTGAAATCCATGACATTGGGCGAACTCATCGAGCTATATATAAAAGAGTACAAAGGGAATGATCAGAGCATCAGTTCACGGCTGACTTGGTGGAAAGACCACTACGGCGATTACAAGCTTGGAAATATAGACCGGGCACTTATCCGCAGAGCGCTACGCGAACTGGCGGCCGGCGAGGGCTTCCGCGGCCATGGTCGCGGTAAAAATGTGAAGCTAAAGAGCACGGGGAGGCCCCGTGCCCCAGCCACCATCAACCGTTACAAGGCCAGCCTGGCGTCCGTGTTCAAGTTCGGAATAAACCACTTGGATCTACCAAGCAATCCCTGCCGTGGTGTTCCAGCCGAGACTGAAAATAACAAACGCATTCGCTTTCTCGGTGATGAGGAACGCAAAGCATTGCTGTCCGCCTGCAAACTATCGGATTGGCCCCGGCTCTATTTGTTGGTTTCCATGGCCATTACCACCGGCGCCCGCAAGAGCGAGCTACTCCGGCTTCGTTGGTCCAATATTGATTTGCATGCGCGACGTGCCTATGTGGCGACAACTAAAAACGGCGAACCCCGAGTACTTCCCCTGACAAAAGATGTTGTACAGGAATTAATCAGGTTTCGTGAGCCTGGGGCAGGACTGGTGTTCCCCTCCCCTAGGCAACCGAGCAGCCCATTCGAATTTACCAAGCCATGGAAGCTGGCAATGGATGGCGCGGACATCGTGGATTTCCGGTTCCATGACCTCAGACACACCGCAGCTTCGATACTCGCCATGTCAGGTGCTTCGTTATTACAGATTGCGGACGTACTTGGTCATAAAAGCACTATAATTACACAACGCTATGCGCATTTATGTGTAAACCACAAGCAATCACTGATTGACAACGTCATGAGCAAGATTCTTTAGGTTAATTATGGATATTGATGAAGGGTTAGACATTTACTATGAATCCGGTGAAGACTGGGATCAGAGTAAACAGGATGATTTGGATTGGAGTGGGTTTGCTGGCGAATTAGACGCCCGACTACAGCGCCAAATTTGGAAGGCAAATAGAGGGGATTATGTGAAGG
>CBEULV010000106.1:0-7822 GCA_965544015.1 uncultured Gammaproteobacteria bacterium
GATCGTGACCATAGTCTTTCTCAAATGAACACGCTTCTTAAGAACTGTGTGGCATGCCATGCCGCATACCGGTTCGAGGTAACCACACGTAGCCCGATGTGATGACATAAGTAATGGCGCGGTGATGAAAGCTATAAACAATCAGAATCAGGTAAAAAATTACACTAACAAATAAACTGTCATGACTGTTTTATTGGACACAGAAGAATCAGCCTCAACATAATCAATAACTTAACCACTAGACTCCTGCCGTGTTATGGCCGTGCCCTCTCGCTGAGCAAATTGCCAGCACTTCCGTTGCTTATGGCTGCCGGATGTAACAGGGTGACGGGTGAACCTCTCTTTTTTGACCACGGAACGCGGGGCTGCCACACCAATCGATCAGGTCTAAAGCTGTAAATTCTTGCATTTTATCCGATTCTAATTATAATAATTTACTAATACAAGAATACAAACGCCAGTCTATCCGGGAGTTACAGAACTCTATGGCTGGCCTTTCCGGGTTGGTAAAAGAACGTGGCTCTGCTACGGGCGTTGCAATGGAACTGCAAATCTTTCTTCATGCAAAGATTGCATGATGCGCAGGGAATAGCGAACTATGTGGAAAGGATGGACTAAAATAAGAACGATCGTGGGGAGCTCGCCGTTTTTGATGGTCGTCAGGCCATTGTCTTCTTGCGTGCTTTGTTGTGGCCGGGGCCGGCTGTGTCCTTGTCATGGGCCAAAAGCATGCCTTGCCTCCCGACAGTTAGTAACCTAATCCAGTTCAGGGAGTCCTGTTGATGACGAAATACCGCTTGGTCCAATGCACAACAGCTGTATGTGCCTTTGTTTTCCTTCTGCTTGCCGGGACAGCACGTGCTGCCGAGGCATGTGAGCCGGTTGTCGGCAAACTGGTAACCATGGAAGGCCAGGTTGAGGTCCAGCGTGGATCGACCTGGTCCGCCGTGCAACTGGATGCGGCCCTGTGCCAGGGGGACCTGGTGAGAGCCGGAAAGCATAGTCGCGCCACGGTCGTGCTGGTCAACCAGGCGGTGCTGCGAATTGACCAGAACACCGCCATACGGCTGGACAATATCACCGGGAAGAAGGAAGAGCGCTCGGCACTCAGCCTGCTCAGGGGTGCGTTCCAGTCATTCAGCCGCAAGCCGCGTGGCTTTGAAGTCAGTACACCCTACTTGAACGGTTCCATCGAAGGCACCGAGTTTGTTTTCCGGGTAAAGGACAACGCATCCGAGTTGACCGTTTTCGAGGGTATCGTTGTAGCCTCCAACGATCAGGGCAGCGTATCGGTATCGGGTGGTGAGTCCGCCAGTGCCATGCAGGGCCAGGCACCACAGGCACGCACGGTTGTGACACCGCGGGATGCCGCGCAGTGGTCACTGTATTACCCGCCGGTACTGGCAGCGGGTGACAAGGACATTGCGCCGGGCCTACAGCAGGCGGCCAGTGATCTGTCGGTTGGTCGGGTGGACGAGGCACTGCCGCGGGTGAACCAAGCCATAGAGCAGGGCATCGATAGCGGTCTTGCCTATGCACTGCGGGCGGTGATCAACGTGGTACAGAACCAGCTCGAGCAGGCGCTGGCCGATGCGAACCAGGCCGTGAACCTGAGCCCGGACAGCGCCGCGGCGAAGATCGCACTCTCCTATGCGCAGCAGGCGAACTTCCAGTTGAAAGCGGCGCGTGACACCCTGCAGCAGGCGGTATCACAACATCCGGACAATGCGCTGGCCCTGGCGCGGTTGTCCGAACTGCAGCTGATGGAAGGTGACCGGGCGCAGGCCATCGCTACGGCAGAGAAGGCCGCGACACTGGCGCCCGACCTGGGGCGCACCCAGACCACGCTGGGTTTTGCCGCGCTGGCCGGCTTCCACAACGACGCCGCAAAGGCGGCCTTTGAACGGGCGGTCAAACTGGACCCGGCCGACCCGTTGCCGCAGCTCGGACTGGGGCTCGCCAAGATAAGTGCTGGCAAGCTCGAGGCCGGGCGGCGCGACCTCGAAGTGGCGGTGGCGCTGGACGGAAATAATGCGCTACTGCGCGCCTATCTGGGCAAGGCCTATTTCGAGGAAAAACGCACACCGCTGGATGCCCAGCAATACAGCATTGCCAAGGAACTTGATCCGCTCGATCCGACGCCATACCTGTATGACGGTATTCTCAAGCAGACCGAGAACGACCCTGTCGGTGCGCTGCGCGATGTGGAGAAGTCGATCGAATTGAACGGAAACCGTGCGGTCTACCGCTCCCGACTCTTGCTGGATTCGGACGAGGCGGCGCGCAATGTGAGCCTGGCGCGGATTCACGACGATCTGGGATTCAAGCAATTGGCGCTGGTAGAAGGCTACGAATCGGTCAATACCGACCCCACCAATTCTTCCGCGCACCGCTACCTCGCGGATTCCTACTCGGTGCTGCCGCGGCACGAAATCGCGCGGGTCAGTGAATTGCTACAGTCCCAGCTGCTCAATCCCTTGAATTTGGAGCCCATCCAACCGCGGGCGGCGGAGAGCAATCTGTCACTCATCAGCGCCGGCGGCCCGGCCACGGCTTCGTACAACGAGTTCAATTCCTTGTTCAAGCGCAATCAGGTCAATGCGATCGTGAGTGGCATGGTTGGCGAACAGCAAACCGGGTCAGGAGAAGCAGTGGTCGGCGGTACTTACAACAATTGGTCCTACAGTCTGGGTGCTTCCCGTTTCGAGACGGATGGCTTCCGGGACAACAACGACCAGACCGACAATATCGGCAATGCATTCATCCAAACCGCCTTGTCACCTGATACGAGCCTGCAATTTGAATACCGGCATCGCAAGACCGGGAACGGCGATCTAAATCTGTTCATGGATAAAAGCTTCTCAGCAGCCCTGAGAGGTAACACGAAATCTGATAGCTATCGCGGCGGCCTGCGCCATGCCTTTTCACCTGCCTCGATCTTGCTGGCCTCGGTCATATACAAGACCGAAGACAGGTCCTTTTACGACGAGCCACTACCTGGCTCTGGCATTTGGGTACAAGAGCGTAGACCCGATGACAAAGCGCTCGGCACGGAGCTTCAGTATCTGTACCGCTCTGAAAAGTCCAATATCACGGCTGGGGTGGGATATTTCGACCTTGACCAATCGGTGACCAGGGATAGTTTCAGCCCTCCTATATCGGTACCTTTCCCTCCTTTTGTATTGGGTGGGCTGGTTACGACTACGACCGATGTCAGCGCCAAGCACAAGAATGCCTATGTCTACTCCAATACTCGGGTGGTGCCAGACGTGACGCTCACCCTCGGCGCCAGCTGGGATTCTTTTGACACCAAAGACGCGTCGTCGGAATCGCGGGATCAGTTCAATCCAAAACTGGGCGTCACATGGCGGGTGCGGCCAGGCACGACGCTGCGCGCGGCGGCCTTCAAAGTGCTCAAGCGCAGCCTGATTAGCGACCAGACGCTCGAACCTACCCAGGTGGCGGGATTTAATCAGCTCTACGATGACGTGGCCTCAACGGAAGCAAAGCGCTATGGCCTTGCACTGGACCAGAAGTTTTCCCAACGGTTGTTTGGTGGGGTGCAGGTGGCAAAGCGCGACTTGACGGTCCCTCTTGTGTATACCGACCTCACGGTATCTCCACCGGCGACGTCGGTAGTGCACGCGGACTGGAAGGAGGATAGCGCGCGCGCCTTTTTGTTCATGACGCCCAGTGATCGCCTCGCGCTAAGCATAGAATATCAATATCAGCACCTTGATCGGCCATTTTCGCCGGCTACTGGTGTGGAAAGTATCGATGAGACCAAGGCGCACAAAGTCCCTCTGGGAATTCGCTTCTTCCTTGATTCGGCCTGGACCTTCGCCCTGAAGGGAACGTATGTCAAAGAGTATTATGATTCTGGAACCGTTGGCAGTGTTACCGAGCAAAGCAGCGATTTCTGGTTGGCAGATGCGACGGTGAGTTATCGTCTGCCCAAGCGACGGGGATTAGTGGCCTTTGGCGCGACCAACCTGTTTGATAAGCAGTTCGCCTATCAGCAGGTGGATACGGCCAATACGGAATTTCAGCCGGAGCGTATGATTTTTGGACGAGTAACGATGTTTTTGCCGTAGTGGCAGTTGGTGGTCGTGAAAATTTGCCGGGCAGATTGGCGATATGATCTGACGGTACTAATTGACCTGGTATGAGTGGTTCAATTTTGCAAGAAGTTAACGAGGAGACATGTTATGAGAAAGAGTATATGTGGTTATTTATGTAGTTGTTCGATTGGAATGGTGGCCGTGGGTAGTGTGGCGTTTAGCATGAGTGCGATGGCTGCGGATCTGCCTTTGTCCTGTACCACGGTCAATACCAGAGGTAGCGGCAATAACTACGAAGTCGAGGCCATGACCGGGGGTAATGGCGAGTTTCCGCTTACGGTGGCATGCCCTGATAACGATCCCAACGATCCCAGCAACGACAAGCAGTGCGCCGATTTTGGGTACATGGTGAGCTCGCTGTCGGGGGCAACGGTTTCGCACACACTGTTCGCGGCATCGGCGGAGTATGTAATCCAAGACGATCCTTCAGCAAGTGAAGACGTTTCTGACCCTGGTGATGGCAGCCCCGATGGTTTCCTGGAATACGCCATGCACGAAAAAGCTGTCCGCTTCAATTCCAACGCGACGACGTTTGAAGCCCATATCTTCGTCGAGGGTGATACTGTAGCGGGGGCCACCACTGCGGTTGTCCAGGGCGGCAAGATTACTGAGTCCTGTCTGATCGCGGGGCCCGGCAGTGTTGTTACTCAGGACGACGTATGGCAGCCGACCACAAGCGAAAAGAACGTGAACGTACTGCATGGCGAGTGCGACGCCACCCTGCACTACAACGGTAAAGGCGATTTGGTAAACATCACCTTGCCGTCGGGCAGCGCATGCGTTACGGGCAAGGTTCCACCCGGCGCCAAGCCTGCGATTGGCGGGGAACCGATCCAGAACGCGAATGTACCGGACGGCATTTCGTTCGGTCAGGCCAGCTCCATCATGTATTTGCCGAGCGGCTGGGCTATCTGTACGGCAACACCGTGCCCCGGAACGACGACCTACGTCTTTACCTATTAATCAGACAGGAAATCCCCCGGCTTAGCCGGGGGACTCCGATGGGTTAGACCTATAAGGCGGTCTGCGTGAATCTCGAATCTCCACCAAGAGAAGGAGATTCACGATGTGGGAGCAGCTGCAGCACGTGGACCTGATGGCCGGGACCTTCAGGAAGGCACGGGGCCCGAAGAGCAACCAGGTCTGGAGGGTGGATGAATACGCCGGAAGCAACTGTTACCTGGTCAGTGGCACGACGAATACCGGTTACAGCTACGCCACCTGGATGCCTACCGGTTGTCCGAAGTAAGTACGGCATGACCGTCACGCCGTGACGGTCTGCTCCGGCAGCCACGATACCTTGCACGGGTATCCCGGCTGCTGTTGTTTCCCGGGTACCACATGGATGTGATACCGGAGAGCTGTACGGTCCGCTGGAAACGGTTCTTCGCCAGCGCCATGTAAGTGTGAGCCTGCGGGCTGACGGCCGCTGTCTGCGGGCCCGGTCGTTACCTTTCCCTTGCCGGTTCCTGCTATGATCGCGGAGCGATCCACAGCATGATTCCGTTCGGTCCATAAACGCGGGGAGCCGCATGCGTCGATCAGTCAAAGGCTTGATTCTGGGTATCGCGGTCGGGCTGATGGGTGCCGTGCTGGCCCTGACCCCGCTGGGAGAGGATTTCGAGAAGCACGTTGGTCTTGACTGGCTGTTCCTCATCCGTGGCCCGATTGAGCCGCCGCCGGAGGTGGCTATTGTCGCCATTAACGAGCGCGACATCGCCGGCCTCGGCCTGCCCAAGCTGCCGCGCGACTGGCCGCGTTCCATCCATGGCGAGTTGATTGAAGAACTGGTCAAGCGTGGAGCGTCCGTCATCCTGTTTGACATAGACTTCCAGCGGGCGAAATCTGCCGAGCACGATGCTGAATTTGCCCGTGCAGTGGCTGACGCTGAACGCGTGGTGCTGTTCGAGCGCCTGAACGGGAAACGACAGCCAATCCATAACATGGAAGGTCAGCAGATCGGCACCATCTGGGTCGAGGAACTGGTGCCGCCAATCCCGCCACTCGCGGATGCGGCAAAGGCACTGGCGCCATTTCCGGTTCCCAAGGTGCAGGTTAACGTGTACCAGTACTGGCCCTTCAAGCCCAGTGCCGGCAATATTGCCACCCTGCCGGCGACGGCGCTGCAGGTACATGCCCTGTCAGTTCAGCAACGCTGGATGGAAGTGCTGGAGCGGGCCGGGGCCACGGGCATCCAGGATTTGCCGCGACAGGCATCCGGGGTAGGGCGTGCCGATGCCGTGAAGCAATTGATGATGGCCTTGCGCAGCGCCTTTACCAACGATCCCGCACTGGGGGGCAGGATCCGGGAAATGCTTGCCAGTGAAGGGGAGCAACTGGCTCTGACAAGGGAAGATCGCCGCTTGATCACGGCCCTCACCGGTCTCTATGAAGGTGCTGATAACCGTTTCCTGAATTTCTACGGGCCGCCTGGCAGTATCCCGAACATTCCCTACAATGCCGTGCTGGGTGGTGAGGCGGCCAGGGTCCCGGCAGAGGCGCTGGATTTCACCGGCAAGGTGGTCTTTGTCGGGCTGTCCGATCTCTATGATCCCGGGCAACCTGACCGCTTCTACACGGTGTTTACCAACGAAGACGGCGTGGACCTGAGCGGTGTGGAAATTGCTGCAACGGCCTTCGCCAACCTGCTGACCGATCGCAACATACGTCCCGTCGGAGTGCTGGAAACGGCCGTCATCCTGGTGCTGGTCGGGCTCATACTGGGTGCCGGTATTTATCTGCTGCGGGCCGGTCTCGCGGTGCCGCTGGCCCTGCTGCTGTCCGGCTTCTACGTGGTCGGTGTGCAATCTGCATTCAACACGGCCGATGTGTGGCTGCCGCTGGCCATCCCGATGCTGGTGCAACTGCCATTTGCGCTGTTCGTCGGGCTGCTGGCCCAGTACCTGACCGAGGCGCGCAGCCGCCAGCAGCTGAAAGCGGTGTTCGGGCAGTATGTGCCACCGGAGATCGTTGATGAAATGAGCCGGAATCCGGGAGAGAATTTTTCAGTCGAGGGTGAGAGCCGGGAACTGTCAGTGTTGTTCTGTGATATTCGCAGTTTTACGACCATCTCGGAGTCGCTGGCTGCCGATGAGCTGAAGCAGTTGTTGAATTATTTCTTCACACCCATGACACGGATCATTTTCGAGCAGCGTGGCACCATCGACAAATACGTCGGCGACATGATCATGGCCTTCTGGGGGGCGCCGGTGAATGACCCCGGACATCCGCAGCATGCAGTTGAGGCGGCGCTGGCGATGCTCGACAAGGTGGTGGAGATGCGGCCGGAACTAAAGGAACGCAACTGGCCGGAGATCAACATAGGCATCGGCATCAATACCGGGATGATGAACGTCGGTGACATGGGTTCCGAGTATCGGCGTGCCTATACCGTGATTGGAGATGCGGTCAACCTGGGTGCACGACTCGAAGGTCTGACCAAGTACTACGGTGTACGATTGATTGTCAGTGAAACCACGGCCAGGGATCTGGATGGAATCGAGTTGCGCTGCCTGGACCGGGTCAAGGTCAAGGGAAAGACTGAGCCGGTAACCATCTATGAGCCGGTTGGTTTGGCCAGCCATGTTTCCAGCGACCAGGCAGGTGAGATCAGGGACAGTGAGCAGGCGCTGGAGTATTACTTCGCAGGTGACATGGATCATGCCGTGGCTGCCTTCCAGGCCTTGCGGGATGCTGTGCCG
>CBEULV010000107.1:0-7717 GCA_965544015.1 uncultured Gammaproteobacteria bacterium
GCGGAAATTCAAGTACTCTGACCCCTTGATCCGGCTGGTAGCCGGTAACCCGTCTATTCAGGCGGTGGCATGTCTGCCAGGTTGGTCTGGCACAGCACGCCACGCATGGTGCCTATCAGGTCAAGCAGTTTCTCGTTACTGACACTGTAATAGATACGGTTCGCGTCACGCCGGGAGCGAACAATGTTCTTGTTACGCAGCTGATCAAGGTGCTGAGACACATTACTCTGCGAAGTGCCTATTTTTTCGACGATTTCGCCGACTGACATCTCCTTGTTGCCGAGGGTGCACAGAATCTTCCAGCGCAAGGGATGCCCCATGGCCTTGAGTGCATCTGCCGTCAGGATAATGTCCTCCTGCGGCAATTCTCCTTCTGTTTCTGCCATTGATTACTCCTGATATGCCCGCGACAAAGTGTACGCAGCAAGTGTCCGGTTGCAAGCGGCATGAACTCGATTATTCAACGGGAACCCCGTCAGGTAACTTCGACCCGAGTATACCCTGTCATGTCTTTAGCTATGCAAATAATATCTGTAATGTCGCCGGAAGCCTGCTTGATTGCTGTCCTTGAGAACAGTATCGGAACCCGCTGCTGGTCCTTGGAGATGAAGGATGCCTCGATACTACTGATAGTGCCAGTGCGGATCAGTGCTTCCAGCCAGGTCCCCATAAAGGCATTCGCCTGCTCCGCAGCCTCTTCCTCGAACACATCGCCGATAGCCATGCCAAGCAGGTCACTCTCGGAATAGTCCAGCAGGCGGCAAGCCGTCGGGTTGACCGCGGTTATCCTGCCTTCGGGGTCCAGCACCAGCAAGGCCTCGCCCATATTGTTGATAACCTTCTCAAGGTAGGTCTTGGCAACATTCAGTTCACGGGTACGTTCCTCGACCAGCGCTTCCAGGCGGGTATTGAGCTCGCGCTCCTTTTCAATCAGCCGCAGATAGGTGCTGATCTTGTTGATAAGCTGGTTATCGTCTATCGGCTTCAGCAGGTAATCGGCCGCACCGACTTCATAACCCTTTTTCTGGAATTCATCGGTCTTGTAGGCCGCGGTGAGAAAGATAATCGGTATGTCGCGTGTTTTCTGCCGTACCTTGAGCATGGAGGCCGTCTGGAAGCCATCCATCTCCGGCATCTGAACATCCAGCACGATGAGGTCGATACGCGGATCGTTCAGGGCGATGTCGAGTGCAGCCTGACCGGACCCGGCTTCCAGCACCTCGACATCCATGTACTTGTTTATCAGGCTGCGCAGGGTAAACAGGTTGTTTTCGTTGTCATCGACAATCAGGATACGAAAGTCGGCGTAGCGTCTCTTCTCTGCCATTATTATTCCTCGGCACCGCCTGGCCCGGTCAGGTAGATATCCAGTAACTTCTTCATTTCAGCCGGATCAACCGGCTTTACCACGCAGTCATTCGCCCCCGACTCGCGACACAGGCGCAGATCCTCTTCACCGGCCTTTGCGGTGAGTGCAATAATCGGCAACTCACTGAAGCGGTCCTGTTGCCGGATACGCCGGATCGTCTGGTAACCGTCCATGCCAGGCATCATTATATCCATAAATACCAGACTGAATTCGCCGGCCGATTCCAGCGTCTCCAGTGCCTCCAGACCGTCACCGGCTGCCATCACCTGCAAATGCCACTGTTCCAGCAGCGGGGTCATCGCCAGCAGATTGCGCATATCATCATCGACCAGCAACACCCGTGCACCGCCGTAATCGGCCGCGGGTATGGCTGCCCTTGCCGACTTGTCGGCTTTACCGGCGACCCCGCTACCGGCTTCAACCGTCCTGGGCTCATTCGGCACTTCCAGCGGCAGCAACAGCGTAAAGGTCGAGCCGGCGCCGGACTGACTCTGCACGTCGATCTCGCCACCTACCAGGTTGGCCAGTTCACGGCTGATAGTCAGACCCAGACCAGTACCACCATAGCGACGACTGGTGGAACCATCTGCCTGCTTGAATGCCTCGAAGACCAGGTCGTGCTTGTCCTCTGCAATACCGACACCGGTATCGGTGACACTGATACTCACCGGGCAGGATGAGCCGGAACGCCCGGCGCTATGCTGCAGGCTGACCGTTACCCCGCCATGCTCGGTAAACTTGACAGCATTGGACAGGAAGTTGATCAGGATCTGGCGCAGTTTCTCTCTGTCGCTGATGATTGTCTCGGGGGCAGCCGGATCAATTTCCAGTTTCAGGTCCAGGGACTTCTCATCCAGTTGTGGCTTCATCAGCTCAACAACATTATCAATGAGCACTCGCAGGTTGACCGGCTCCGCCACCAGAGTCATCTGTCGCGCCTCGATGCGCGACAGGTCGAGAATATTGTCAATCAGTGCCTTCAGGTCACTACCGGCATCATGAATGACCTGCGCCTGCCGGCCTTGCTCGCTGGAAAGTGAGCCCTTGGGATTTTCCGCCAGCATCTTCGACAGCAGCAGAATAGAGTTCAGCGGTGTACGCAGCTCATGACTGACATTGGCGAGAAATTCCGACTTGTACTGGTTGGATGCCTCAAGTTCCTCGGCATAGTCATGCATTGCCCGGGTATTTCCGGCATGTGTCGCAGCCAGCTGCGTAAGGGTCTTGCCGAGTTCGTGTAATTCCTGCGGCTGTTGCCAGGAAAAAGTCACCGCCTCATCCTGCTCCAGTACCCGCGTAATACGGTCTGTCAGCTCGCGTCCCAGGCGCTCGGTCTTGATCGCAATCAGGCGCGCGACAATGAACACAACGATCAGCAGACCAATTACAACAAGGACAATGCGCAATTCCACCACACGCTGCAGCTTTGCCAGTGGCGAGGCATCAACGCTGCGTCCGACCCAGAGCGTGCCCGCATCCTCTGTCTCGAACAGCGGCACCCATAAGACTTGCTGGTCACCGAACTTCCACAGGGCAAGCTCACCCTTGCTGAACACTGACTGCAGGCCCCGGAAGTCATCGAATGCCGAGTTCTGCCGCACCTCGCCGGAAGCGGAAGCGAGATATTGTCCATCTCCCAGCACCCAGTAGTTACCGCGGTAGGCGCTTGCCAGACCACCCAGGTCGAGATAGACAATCACCGTGCCGCGCTGTTCGGTCAGTTCCCCCGACTCGGAAGACATCACCGGGATGACTACCGGACTGACCAGACTCATCTGCATAAAGCGACTCGGTGTATCCGCACCTGCCTCGCGATCAAAAATGATCGGTCCATTCAGCACGACACCGGGCCGCAATGTCATGCTTGCTTCATGCAAGCGGGGGTTCACACCGCGGTGCTGCACAGTGTTTATATCGAGCTGGCCGGTAACATTGTTGCGGACCATCCAGAATGCCGGCTCGCCCGTTTCATCCAGAAACAGCACCTGGGTGACATCAAGCTGGTCAATCAGCACCTGGTTGACCCAACTGACATACCCGGCGCGCGCCACCCTGAGTTCCTCATCCGATTGCCAGGCATCCGGCAACTGCAGCATGCCCGGCTCCGGCATTTTGGCCAGCAGGCGTGCCATTTCGTGGCGGCGCGCCAGGTGCTGGTCGAGGTCGCTGAACTCGGCACGCAGGTTCTGCAGATGGGCCTTGTGATATAGTGTTTCAATGCGGTCAAAGATCATCGGTACGTTGATCGCGAAAGCGACCAGCAACGGGATCATGCCAAACAGAATAAGGTAAAGGGATATCCGGGTACGTAGTTTCATCCGCAGTTCTTCCACGCGGTTCACAGGAACACAAAATCAGCAGGACCACTTTAACACGAATGGTTGATTCAGCGCGGGCGCACGGAGTTACCATGAGCAACACGTCATTCAGAATAAAAGATCTCGGCCCGGCCTGGTCATCGCGGCCACCGGACTGGGCGCCGGCGACCTGGTAGCAGCCTCTGTAGCAGGCGCGAAATTCGGCACCGCGATCCTGTGGGCCGCCGTACTCGGCGCAATCATGAAATTCGCTATGAATGAAGGGTTGGCGCGCTGGCAGCTGGCGACCGGCACTACCCTGCTGGAAGGCTGGGTGCAAAGACTGCCCCGCTTCGTTTCAATCTTTTTCTTTACCTACCTGCTGCTATGGACCTTCGTGGTTGCAGCGGCACTGATCGCCGGCACCGGTCTCGCCGCGCATGCCCTGTTGCCCGGGCTGTCACTCGAGGCCTGGGGTATTGTCCATTCACTGCTGGCTGCAGTGCTGGTTGCGCCGGACCTGTCCGACATCCTGAGCGGCCTGATACCCTCAAAACCGGATGGCTCGCTGCTGTTCATATTCAGCGTCATCGGCGGCGTGGGGGGCAGCGTCACGCTGCTGTGCTATGGCTACTGGATACGGGAACGGAACTGGAACTCACGCACCAACCTGGTACGCACGCGCCAGGATCTCGCGGTTGCCTACCTGCTGACCGGCCTGTTTGGCGTCGCCATCATGATTGTGTCCGCCGGCCTGCACCCGGAAACGGTCACCGGCCCGCAAATGGCCCTGGGTATCGCCAACCAGCTCGAGGCCGTGGTCGGACCGGTTGGCAAGTGGTGCTTCCTGGTTGGCTTCTGGGGTGCAGTGTTCACCTCCATGCTGGGTGTCTGGCAAGGGATCCCCTACCTGTTTGCGGATTTTGTCCAGCAATACACAAACCCGGATGAACCGACGCGCACCATAGACACCCGCTCGGTCGCCTACCGTGGTTACCTGCTGTTCATTGCATTCCCGCCAATGATCATGTTGCTGTCCGGGGAACCGATCTGGCTGATTCTGGTCTACGCGGTAGCCGGCGCCTTCTTCATGCCGCTGCTGGGCTTGTTGCTACTGGTAATGAACAACCGCCGCGCATGGGTGGGGGAGCTGCGCAACGGGCCTGTCATGAACCTGGTGCTGTTTGCCTCGGTTGCCGTATTCGGCCTGTTGCTCTACGACAAGGTCATGCAAAGTATCAACTAGCGCATCACCACTGGTAACCAAGCTTGATGCGCCAGATGGTATCAACCTCGTCAACCCCGGCCGGCGCCCCGCCATCGTAATCGACCTCCGCCTCGGTGCTGGCAACAACGCCGGCATACAGCGGGAAGCGCAGGCCGGTCCAGCTGTTCACCACCACATTGCCGGTATCGCCCATCTCCAGCAGACCGTTCTGCCTGTGATACAGCTGCACGCGCTCGGCAAGCAGCAGCTTGTCAAAGTCAATGCTCCAGCCCAGCGCGGTGTACTCGTCATCCGGAGCGATATAGAAGTCCTGAATGACATACAACAGCGAGAGATCGGCACCGAGATTCAACTGCTTGCTCTCGAAGAACTGGTAACCGGCGTGTGGACCAAGACTGGTACGCAACTTGAGATCCGAAAACCTGTCCTGTTCGAAATTGAGTGATGCGCCGTAATAACGCTTGTCAGATACGAAATAGTCATACTTGTTACGTAACTGCCAGTTCTGCGCCGTGGTAACGTCATTGCTCTTGTCTTTCTGGTACTGCACCGCCAGC
This sequence comes from uncultured Gammaproteobacteria bacterium, assembly GCA_965544015.1. Taxonomy (GTDB): domain Bacteria; phylum Pseudomonadota; class Gammaproteobacteria; order UBA9214; family UBA9214; genus UBA9214. The sequence continues at coordinate 5,452 of CBEULV010000107.1, forward strand.
TTATAACGGTCATGTTTGCGGCGCGCCCTCATCGCCCCATCCAGCGCCAGCTTCTGCTGATCGGTATTACCCTGCTGGAATTCCAGCCCGAAGTTCAGCATGCCACTAAGCTTCAACCCCTCTCCACGCTGCCAGGGCTCCGGGTTAATGAAAGCCACCGCCCGGGGGGCAACCTCCCTGCCGGATGCAACACCCCCCAGCACGGTTGCCTGTGAGGTATTCCGGATCGTGGTTACCTGCAGTGATTCTCCGCTATCCAGGTAGACCTCGACCGGCTTGTCGGTCTGTAGTTCGCTGACCTGGCTCCACTGCACCTTGATCACACCGGCATAGGATGTGCTGAACTCCAGCACGCCATCCTGCTGCCGCACCACCTCGCCCTGCAGGCGGGAACCGTCCTGCATGAGCAGCGTGTCGGCGTGCAGCACCCGGACTGGCAAAGCGGCCAGCAGGCAGAGCAAAGGGCACAAACGGGAACCACGAATTATATTTGCAAACATTTTTTTCCCCTGGAATCCAGGCAGGTACGATAGACGGGGAAGGGATTCTACCGGCACTGCCTCATGTTTTCAGCACCAGGACATGGCCGGCCTCATAAAACACTCAGTCAAGGTAACGCGCCTGCCATTCCAGGTATTTGGAATGTGCAAAGGCGGTATACGACTCCTTGTCGGCAAAATCCTTTGGATCGAGGGCATCGTAGATATAGAAATTGACGCGGTTGTTACGGGTGGTACTCATGTGCCAGATCTTGTGCAGCAGGGTCTGTGGTTCACGCCATTCGAAATCGTCCTGGGATTCGTAGTGCAGGAACACAGGCAGGATGGGGATACCGGTGCGTAGCGAGATATCGAATGCACCATAGCGAAATGATTCAAAGATCCGCCTGCCCTTGCAGCCGCCCTCCGGGTAGAGGGCAATATTCCTGCCGGCACGCAACTCGCGATCAATCTCTTCTGCCGCCGAATTGCGTGACTCCCTCGATTCACGCCGCACGTAGAGCGAGCCGGACGCGGTGCTGATCCGCCCCACGATCCACCAGTCCTTTACCTCGATCTTGGCCACCGAGTGTACCGGGAAAACCGCGGGAATCCCGATGTCCTCAAAGGCCGAGGGATGATTGGCAATCAGGATGTACTGCTCAGGCAGCGCCTTTGCGGTGTATTTCTGGTGCACACGCAGATCGATACCCAACGCCCGCACAAAACTACCTGTCCAGAAACGGAACAACGGGAAATAGAACGGCCGGATCATGGCACGGGGCAGCCATGACAACAGGTACATTACCAGGGTAAAAATGACGAGTTCTGCCCAGCAAACCAGGCGCCAGGCGAGTTTGAACACAATCTGTATCAACGTTCACCCCTGAGCATGTGTTTCCGGATGTTCATGACCAGTAGTCGGCCAACACGAAAATAGTTATAACCCAGGGGTTACGGGTAATCCACTCCCCACCGGCCCGGGGCAGCAACCCGGGCCGGCGGTGGCTGTCAGTGCAGATCAGCCAGCAGGTTGACGAGGATGCCGCCGTCGACCGGTTCCAGGCCATGACGGACCGGGACGGTAATCAGCGAGGAGCGGCCACGCAGTGCCGGCACATTGTTCATGTCCTGGCTGTAGGCCGGCACGATGTAGTCACCCCAACCGGACGCTGTTTGGCCTCGCACGATGGAGAAATACTCGATATTCGGGTGCGGCTGTGCATTCAGCCAGTACAGCAACGAACCGGGCTGTGGACGGATCAGATCTATATAGAGATTGCGCGAACGCATGGCCGTATCGTAGGTTTCACCACCCAGCAAATCCGTAACCATGGAAAACGGGAACGGGATATCAGTCGCATCCAGCGCCTGCTCGGCCCGGTCGGTCCCGAGATGTGGACTGGCAATGGTAATCAGTGCCTTCACATTGTGAACATCCCCGCGCACCAGGGCGGCCCGTGCAACAACACCCCCTGCTGAATGACCAACCAGCACTACCGGCTCACCGTTGTGGCTGCGAGCGATGTCCGCGAGGATCTCGTGCAACTGGTACACCTGCACCAGGATGGGGGCTTCGGAAGGCAGGTCTACCGCGTAATACTTGTGTGCCGTCTGTGTGTCCCGGGCAGGGATGAATTGCACACCTGCCGGCCCGGCGGCATAAACCCCGGCGCGCTGCCAGCCATGCTGTTGCAGCGTGGTGGTCACACCGCTGTAGTCCCAGGAGCCGGCGCCCCCCAGGTAACCGTGAACCAGCACTACCACGTCGGCACGTGCAGCGTGTG
>CBEULV010000108.1:0-7716 GCA_965544015.1 uncultured Gammaproteobacteria bacterium
TAGTAACTTGCAATTTACAAGTGACAAAATCAGTGCTAGGCTAAGACTATGAAAGACATTCGGAAATCAGACAGGGAAGGGGGTGCGTGCGGGCGCTCACCCTGTCCGGTGGCCTGTACCCTGGACCTGCTCGGGGACAAGTGGACGCTGTTGGTGGTGCGTGACCTGCTGCTCGGCAAGAAGACCTACACCGAGTTTCAGAACTCGCCGGAAAAGATACCCACCAATATTCTTGCCGAACGCCTGAAACGCCTGCAGGCGGCGGGTGTGATCGCGCGGGAGAAATACCAGGAGCGCCCGGTGCGCTATGCCTATCAACTGACTGACAAGGGCCATGATCTGGCACCGGTACTGTCCGCCATGATCGACTGGGGCAACCGCTATGTGGAAGGCACCGTTCCGCGCGAACGCATCGAGGCCATGCTGGCGAAGGGTCGTTAATATGCCCTGATTCCAATTACCAGATCGCGCTTGCGAAGCGCTCCTGCAACAATTTTATGGCTGGGTTTCCGCCTCGCCACTCTCGGCTGTTACTACGGGCATAGCCCGGGCCAGCCTCTCGACCGGTTCCCGGTCTCACCTTCTCCATGCCTCCTGCGGCACTTGTACATCCATGTACATCGCGCGGGAATGACATCAGAGTTATTAGTGTTAGTGTTTTTCTTTTCTCTGTGCTCTCTGTGGCGGTGTTTTTCTTTGCGGCTTTGCGCGAGCCTTAGCCTTTCAATAAATCCGCAACGCTCAACTGCTGCCCGGTAATCCCCTTGCTGTCCGTGCTGCATAAATATAGAAACGGCTTTACCACGTCGGCGGGTTCGGCCAGACCCTTGCGGCTCTCTGCCGGGTAGGCGATGCGCCTGAGGCCGGTGAACACCGCGCCGGGGTCGAGGCTGTTGACGCGAATGGGTGTGTTGGCCTCCAGTTCATCGGCGAGGATCTGCATGAAGTTTTCGATGCCGGCCTTGGCGACGCCGTAGGCGCCCCAGTAGGCCTTGCCCTGGCGGCCTACACTGTCGCTGGTGAAGATAATCGAGGCGTCCTTGCCGGCATTCAGCAGGCCCAGGCAGGCCATGGTCAGCAGGCAGGGGGCATTGAGGTTCACCTGCAGGGTCTTTACCCACAGGTCGGTGGTGAAGTTGCTGATCGGAACCAGTGCACCAAGCTCGGCGGCATCGTGAAGCAGGCCGTCAAGGCGACCGAATTCCTTTTCAAGGGTGTCGGCAAGATTCCTGTAATCATCCGGACCGGCCCCCTGCAGGTCCATGGGATACAAGGCGGGTTCCGGGTGACCGGCGGCGACAATCGCGTCATAGGCATATTCGAGTCCGTGTACGTCCTTGTCGAGCAGCACCAGGGTGGCGCCGTGCGCGGCGAGACTGTCGGCCAGCGCGCGGCCGATGCCGTTGGCGGCGCCGGTGAGCAGGATAATGCGATCCTTGAGCAGGCCGGGTGAAGGCTGCCAGTCAGCCAGTGACTTCGGGGGGTGCGTCATGTTGTGCAAAACCTAGTGTGTTGGGTCGGTTTCTTCGCGCGACTCGATGTTGCGCGTCATGCGCTCGATCTGTTCCACCTTGGGCGGTTCCTTTTTTGCCGTGACGCCCAGTTCGGTGAACTTGCGTGCGCCGGGCAGTACGCGAGAATCATAGGAGGCGACCGCCTTGTTATAGGCATCGACGCTGTTGTCGAGATTGCGCCCTATCTTCGCCAGGTGTTCGGCAAAGGTGGTCAGGCGTGCATACATTTCCTGACCGATTTCGCGGATGACATCGGCGTTCTCGGCCAGTGCCTCCTGGCGCCAGCCATAGGCAATGGCACGCATCAGTGCCACGAAGCTGGTCGGCGTGGCGAGGATGACATGTTGTGCCAGGGCATCCTCGATCAGTGTATGGTCGGCCTCCAGCGCGGCACTGAGGAACTGGTCGCCGGGAATGAACAGCACGACAAATTCCGGGCTGTACTTGAGGTGCTTCCAGTAGGATTTTGCGGACAGTTCCTTGATGCGTGCCCGCACGTTGCGCGCGTGGCGAACCAGGTGGCTCTTGCGTTCCGTATCATCGGTCGCCTCGATAGCCGACAGGTAGGCATCCAGTGGTGTCTTGGCGTCGACGACGATTTCGCGCTTGTCGGGCATGCGAATGACCATGTCGGGACGTAGCTGGCCGTTTTCCGACTGCAGTGTTTCCTGTTCGACAAAGTCGCAGTGCTCGACCATGCCGGCCAGCTCGGCGAGCCGCTTGAGCGTCAATTCGCCCCACTGGCCGCGCACCTCGGGCCGGCGCAGGGCCTGCACCAGGTTGCGTGTCTCGTTCTGCAGCAGGCGCTGTGACTCGGCCATGGTTTCCAGGTGTGCACTGAGCGCACCCTGCGCTTCCTTGCGTTCGTTCTCCATGCGGCGAATCTCCACCTCGGTCTTTTGCAGCGCCTCGCGTATCGGCTTCACCATGTTCTCGATCGCTTTTTCCTTCTGGCCGAGGGTGTCTTCCGCGCGGATACGGTGTTGCTTCATGTTTTCGTTGGCAAGCTGCAGGAATTGTTCGGCATTGTCTTTCAGTGCATGGCCGGCCAGCGTGCTGAAGGTGTCCTTGATGGATTCCGTGGTCTGCTTGTATAGCGCTTCTTTCTGTTCCGCGTTGCTGCGTTCGTGCCGGTAGTCTTCGAGCAGGCGCGAGTGCTTGAAACGCAGTCTGTTGTACTTGCGGATCGCCAGCAGGTGGGTGGTGATGGCGCCGATCCCCAGCGAGATCACGACGACCAGGATCAGGAATGCAGTCTCGTTCATTGGCATGGCTCAGCATGATACCACTGAAGCCGGCACTGGTATGTTGCCGGGCGCCGTTTGTCAGCCCGGCCGTGAAACGTGGTCGATCCAGTCGAGCACACCGGCCGGTGCCTCGATGGCGGCGCTGGCTGCCCAGCTGTGTGGGTCATCTTCCGCCTGGATGTAGCCAAACAGTGCCACCAGGGTGTGCATGCCGGCATTGTTGCCGGCCTCGATGTCACGCTGTGCATCCCCCACGTACACGCACTGCGCAGGTAGAGAGCCGGCCTGTTCGCAGGCATACAGCATCGGTGCCGGGTGCGGTTTGCGTTCATCCAGGGTGTCGCCGCTTACCACGCAGGCCGCGCGACCATACAGGTCCAGGTCCTGCAGCAGCGGGTCGGTGAGCCAGCCCGGCTTGTTGGTGACAACACCCCAGTTGATTCCGCGTGCCTCGATGGCATCCAGCAGTTCTGGCATGCCGGGGAACGGCCGTGTCCGTTCGGACAGGTTGGCACGGTAAATTTCCAGCAGGCGTTGCCGCAGCGCTTCAAATGCGGGGTCCGAACGCTCCAGCCGGAAGCCCAGTTCAATGAGCGCAATCCCGCCGTGTGATACCACCGGGCGAATCTGTTCAAAGGGCAGGGCTGCATGGCCCTGTTCGACCAGCACGGTGTTCAGGGCGTCGGCAAGGTCGGGCGCGGTATCGAGCAGTGTGCCGTCGAGGTCGAACAGTACGGTGCGTATGGCGGCCGGAGCATTGCTGGCGGGGGGCATGGTGGTGCAGTACTTCAGGCCCTGCGGAAGCAGGCCAGGTAATTGACCGAAACATCCTGTCCGAGCCGGTACTCTCTGGTTAGCGGGTTGTAACTCATGCCGGTCAGGTCGACCAGTTGCAGGCCGGCGGCACGTGCCCAGGCCTCCATCTCGGATGGCCGGATGAATTTGGCGTAGTCATGCGTGCCTTTCGGCAGCAGATGCAGCAGGTATTCCGCACCGATGACCGCGAACAGCCAGGCCTTCGGGTTGCGGTTGATGGTGGAGAAAAAGACGTAGCCGTCATCGCTCACCAGTTGTGCGCAGGCCTGGATGGCTGCCGCCGGGTTGGGTACGTGCTCGAGCATTTCCAGGCAGGTCACGATGTCGAACTGGCCGGCATGCGCCGCTGCCATCTGCTCTGCCGTGGCCTGCTGATAGTCGATCTCCAGGCCGGATTCGTGCTGGTGCAGTTGCGCCACGCTCAATGGCGCCTTGCCCATATCGATACCGGTGACCTGTGCGCCGCGCGTGGCCATGCCTTCGCTGAGCAGGCCGCCGCCACACCCGACATCGATAACGCGCTTGCCGTCGAGTGGTGCCAGGCGGTCGATGTAATCAAGCCGTAACGGGTTGATGTCATGCAGCGGTTTGAACTCGCTGTTGGGGTCCCACCAGCGACTGGCCAGCTTCTCGAATTTCCCGATCTCGTACGGGTCGACGTTGTGCTGTGTGTCGGTCATGACTGTGCCCCGATGCGTGCCTGCCAGTGGCGAGTGCGTTCTACGATGTCGTTGCCATCCAGCGTGGTCAGACGCCGGTCCCTGAGTAACTGTTGCCCGGCCACCCAGACGTCGGTGACCTGTTCACGCCCGCTGGCGTAAACCAGTTGTGACACAGGGTCGTACAGCGGCAGGGTTTCCAGTATATCCAGGTTGATGGCGGTGATATCAGCCCATTTCCCTTTCACCAGTGAACCGGTTTGCTCGCCCAGGCCCAGTGCCCTGGCGCCATTGAGCGTGGCCATACGCAGTATTGTGTGTGCGGGCAGGGCGCTGGCATCGTTGCTGACCGCCTTGCCAAGCAGTGCTGCAGTGCGCATTTCTCCAAGCATATCGAGATCATTATTGCTGGCCGCGCCATCCGTGCCCAGTGCCACGTTGACGCCCGCAGCAAGCAGGGCCTGCGCGGGACAGAAGCCGCTGGCCAGTTTCAGGTTGGATTCCGGACAGTGCACCACGTGACCGCCAGCGGCGGCGAATGTGTCGATTTCTGCAGCGGAAAGCTGTGTCATGTGCACGGCAATCATGTCGGGCGCCACCAGCCCGAGTTCATGCAGTCTTTCCAGCGGACGTTTGCCGGTCAGTTCCACCGCCTTGTCGAGTTCTTCGGTGGTTTCATGTACGTGCATGTGGATGCCGAGATCCAGTTCATCTGCCAGCACGCGAATGTGCTGCAGTGGTGCATCGGAAACGGTATAGGGGGCATGCGGGGCAAACACCGTCCTGATCAGGGGATCGCCGCGGTAGTGATCGTGTACCGCCAGACCCTTGGAAATGTATTCGTTGGCGTCATTTGCCCACACGGTGGGGAAGTCGAGCACGATCAGGCCGACGCAACTGCGCATGCCGCAACTGACGGCGGCACGCGCGGCGACATCGGGAAAGTAGTACATGTCGTTGAAGCAGGTGGTGCCACTGCGCAGCATCTCGGCCATGGCGAGTTGCGTGCCGTCATGCACAAATTCCTCGTTGACCCAGCGTGTTTCCGCCGGCCAGATGTGATCGTTCAGCCACTCGTGCAGGGGCAGATCATCTGCGAGTCCGCGCAGCAGTGACATCGCCGCGTGCGTGTGTGCGTTTACCAGTCCGGGGGTCAGCAGGTGCCGGTCCAGTTCGTATTCGCTTTCGGCAGTATAGATGGCGCGCGCCTGGTCGGATGGCAGCAGGTCAAGGATGCGGCCCTCGTGGATTACCACGCTGTGGTGTTCAAACACCACGGCGTCCGGTTCAACCGGTGCGATCCAGCGACTGTGGATGAGGGTGTCAACGGTATTCATGCAAGGGTTCCGCGTATGTTACCAGCAGCCCGTGAGTATAACGGATGGGGCCGGGGCGGTGTGGTCCGCCCCGGCATGCTGCCATTCAGGCGACGTTGTGCATGTGCACATCCTGTTGCGGGTAGGGGATGCTGATGCCGTGTTCGTCGAAGGACAACTTGATGCGCTCCATCAGGTCGGAGCGTACGGCCCAGTAGTCCGGTGTTTTGACCCAGGGACGAACATTGAAGTTGACGCTGCTGTCGGCCAGTTCCGCCAGGGCCACACCCGGTGCAGGGTCCTTGAGAATACGATCGTCAGCGGCAAAGGCCTGCTCGATCAGCTGTTTTGCCTTGCGAATGTCATCCTCGTAACCGATGCCGAACACCATGTCGATGCGCCGCGTCGGTTTTGCCGATACATTGATGATCGGGCCACCGTAGATGTGGCCGTTCGGGACGATGATCTCGCGGTTGTCGCCAGTCTTCAGGATCGTGCTGAAGATGCGCACTTCCTCGACCACGCCTGACATGCCGGCCGCCTCGATGAAATCACCGACCTTGAAGGGACGGAACAGGATCAGCAAGACGCCAGAGGAGAAATTGGCCAGTGAATCCTTCAGTGCAAGACCAATGGCCAGGCCGGCGGCACCGAATACAGCGAGCATCGAGGTGGTTTGCACGCCCAGCTGGTCAAGCGCGGCGATCACTACCACCAGCAGCAGTACGGTGTACAGGATATTGCCAAGGAACGCGGCCAGCATGTCATCCAGGCGTGCCTTCTGCATCATGCGCCCTGTTACACGCACGACGATGCGGGCGATCCAGCGACCGATGACAAAGACGATCAGTGCCATGGTAATGTGGATGCCCCACGGGATGAGATAGGTGTTGATCATTTCCGGGTCAAGGAATTTCTCAAGTTCCATGATTTTCTCCTTGTTGACAGGCAATAAAAAACCCGTCGCCCATTGTGAGCGACGGGTTGTTGTTACACATACCAGGAAGTGCTTACTTCTGCACTTTCACGCCGACGTTCACTTCCACGCGACGGTTCTTGGCGCGGCCCTCGGCAGTGGAATTGTCGGCAACCGGGCTGGATTCGCCCTTGCCGCTGACATCGATGATGCTAGCGTCAATTTTCGGGTAGTTGCTTACGATATGGTTCCTTACCGCTGCTGCACGTCGTACGGACAGCTGCTGGTTGTACACCTCGGCGCCAACACTGTCGGTGTGACCGATTATATCGATGTCAACCACGGAGGCCCCCTTGCTCCTGATCCTCTCGGCAACGGCTTCCAGGGCCTGCTGGCCTTCCGGTTTCAATGTGGCGCTGTCGAAGTCGAACAGGGTGCCGGCTGACAGGGTGGTTTTCTCGTAGACCGGCTCGGCAGGCGGTGCCGGTGGTGGTGGCGGTGGTGGGGCCTTCTTGGCCTCGACGACCGGCTCGGCACCGCAGTCAACGGTCTGGTCACCTTTCTTCCAGCTACCGGTACGCACGCAGTTGCCGCTGCTGTCGATGATGTAGTGGTGGTGCGAGGAGCCAACATAGCTGTCGCCTGCCTTGCCCGCTTCGTGCGCTATCGCGGCGCTGGTGAAAAATATACCGGCTGCAAAAGCGGTCAGTATTCCGCTGATTTGTAATTTGTTCTTCATGGATACGCCACTCCTGTGGTGTGAAAAAATGAGGGATAGTCAATTCGGTCACTCAGACTGGTGGCTATATTAGTCGTATCGATGGTGTGAAGCCAGTGCTGCCGGGGGCGTTATTTTGCTCCGGAATCAGTAGAATGGCGCCTTCACCAGATCACGGATACAGGCCGGACCATGACCTTGCCAACAGCTTTTAGCGCCATCGAGTGGACCGCTTCCGGTTTGCGTCTGCTCGACCAGCGCCGGCTGCCCCATGCCGAGGAGTACCTGCTGCTGACCGATGCCGCTGCGGTGGCGCAGGCCATTCGCGACCTGGTGGTGCGTGGTGCGCCGGCCATCGGCATTACGGCCGCGTATGCCGTGGTGCTGTCTGCGCAGCAGCACCGGCAGCATGCGCCGGAAAACTGGCGCCCCGGTGTGGCCGCCGATATCGCCATGCTGGCGGCGGCACGCCCGACGGCAGTCAACCTGGTGTGGGCACTTGAGCGCATGCAGGAGACGCTTTCCAGCGT
>CBEULV010000109.1:0-7453 GCA_965544015.1 uncultured Gammaproteobacteria bacterium
GGGTGAAGATGCCAAGGCCTATCTGTAGGGACCGGAAAAACCATGCCGGTCTGGAGGTAACTATGAAACGGCGGCTCTATTTTCTCTTGCCAGATACCGGGCATACACAGGCCGTGGTAAACGACCTGAACATGCATGGAATTAACACTGATGCCATGCACACCCTCGCGAAACCGGGTGTCGACCTGAGCGGCCTGCCAGTCGCTACCGGGAGACAACGCAGGGATTCCGGTGCCAGACTTGAAACCATGCTCTGGGACGGCAACCTGGTGATATTTTTTATTGCTCTGGTTGCCCTGATCACAATGGCTTATACGGAACTTGGCTGGCTCTGGCTACTGCTACCGGCAGCCGTCTTGCTGGTGACATTTGTGACGGGGGTCGTGTTCACCTCACAGGTACCCAACGTACACCTGTCCGAATTTCGGGATGCAATGCGACACGGAGAGCTCCTGCTGATGGTCGACGTCCCGGCATGGCGAGTGGAACGCGTTGAGGCATTGATACACAAGCATCACCCCGAGGCCGTCGTCGGTGGCGTCGGCTGGCATATCGACGCATTGCACATCTAGCTTAATGCAACTGACCGCGGGGCACAGCTGTCACGCGATCATGTGAACAAACAGGAGGTACTGTCATGAACACATCGACACAGCACGCACCGGCCATCCGGTTAGAAGATCTCAACTGGGTCGCCACATCGCCACTACCAAGAGACCAGGAACAGAGTCACCGGCTGCATGAGCCGGATCATCTGATCGGCACCATTGATCCAATCACCGGTAACGATATCGGAGACGTGAGAGGCCACCCCTCACTGGTGGACGGCAACCTAACCATTTACTTTGAATCCGAGGAAACCAAAACGGAATATGTGCACACGCCTGTGAATCATCCGTATGAACATTCGATCGGCAGCCCTTCGAATGACATTGACCGGGGCGGTTAAAATGAATGGCAACGATGCAAGTGCCATAAAACACTTTGTAGGCATTTTGTTGCCAAGCGAACTGAAGCCTCCGCCTCACCGACCTCAGCTGCGACGATCCGGTAACACCTAATCTATCGCCAAGACCCGGCGATTTACTGGAAAACAGGCATATTTTATGCACTATTTGGACAACATGGATCTATAACTCTTTGTTTCTATTGGTTCGGCACCAGGTTCGATTCCCGCCGCCTCCACTATTAAACAACAATGCCACCCTTGCGGGTGGCATTGTTTTTGGCCTGAAGTGACCCTGGAATTACAAATCCGCATAGAGGGTTCGACGAGGCACCGGAAGGTGGCGAAGAACATCGTCGCAAAGTGACGGCTGCGCGCAGGGCGAGGCCCATGAATGGCCCGAGTAATCTCGCCCACCCCGATTCTGAATCTCTCAACCTGGTGATTAACAGCCGATAAATCTGACATAGATCAACTCATCACAGGGTAAGCTGGCGCACACTCTACTTGACCCACATTCAAATCGGAGTAATAATGAGAACCATTCTCACTTGTATTACTATTGAAGGATATAGGTAACCAATTGAATAATATCAATCTTACCAGTCTTGGCATCGGTGAACGCGCCTTCATCACGGGCATCCATGCCCCGGATGGCACCCGCCAGCGCCTGCAGTCGATGGGACTGCGCACCGGTCGCGAGGCCGAGGTCATTCGCAGTCCGCGGCTTGGCCCCATGCAGATCCGCGTGGGCAGTGTTCACCTGATCATGCGTCGCTGTGACGCAGCACGTGTCGCCATCTCCGCCGAGCAGTGAAACGTCTCGCCATTGTCGGTATGCCCAACACGGGCAAATCGACATTCTTCAACCGGCTCACCGGTTCCTCCTCCCGCGTCGGCAACTGGCCCGGCGTCACCGTAGACCTGCTCAGCGCACACATCGTACTTGGCGGCACAGCAGTCGAGGTGGTCGACCTGCCCGGCATCTACGATCTGCATGGCTTCTCCGAAGACGAACAGATCGTACGTGACTTCCTGGAGAACAATCCTGTCGACCTGATCGGTGTCATTCTGAACGCCAGCCATCTCGACCACCAGCTGCCACTGGCCCTGCAATTCTGCAAGCTGGGTGTCCAGCCGGTCATCCTGATCAACATGATCGACGAGGCCGACCAGCTTGGCATTCGTATCGACGCCGATGCGCTGTCCGCCGACCTCGGCTGCCCGGTGCACTTGCTCAGTGCACGGCACGGCACCGGCTTCAACGAGGTGCGCGAATCACTTACCGGGAAAATCAGCCAGGCCCGCCCCCTGCCACTGGATGAAATGCACGACTGCCTGCATGCCGACGATGAAATCGTACAACACTCGGATGCACTGATCGGTCGCTGCGTTACCGCGCCCAGCGTGCTGGTGCGCAAGATGACCGAACGCATCGATCACGTGCTGCTGCATCCCGTGCTCGGCCTGCCGCTGTTTTTCGCCATGATGTTCCTGGTGTTCCAGGCCGTCTACACGCTGGGCGGCCCATTGCAGGAGATGGTCGCCTACCTGCTCGGCAGTTTCAAGGGCTGGGCACTGGAACCACTGGCCGCCACGCTGCCGGCAACCCTGTACGGCTTCCTGATCGAGGGCCTGTATGACGGCATTGGCACCGTTGCCTCCTTCGTGCCGGTGATCATCCTGTTCTTCTTCCTGATGGCGATCGTCGAGGACAGTGGCTATCTTGCACGCGCGGCATTTCTCACCGACTCGCTGATGGCACGCATGGGCCTGGACGGACGCGGCTTCGTGATGATCCTGATGGGCTTCGGCTGCAACGTCCCGGCACTGATGGGGACCCGCGTCATGCGCAGCCGTGCGCTGCGCTGGCTGAGCATGCTGGTGATCCCGTTCTCGCTCTGCTCGGCGCGCCTGCAGGTGTTTGTGTTTATCACCACCGCACTGTTCACAGCACAGCAGGCACCGCTGGTGCTGTTCTTCATGTACCTGGCGAGCTTTGCCGCCGCGTTCCTGACCGCCACAGTGTTCGGCCGCCGTCTCAAGAGCGACGAGCCATTCGTGCTGGAACTGCCACCCTATCGCGCACCCGTGCTGCAACAGGTGTTGCTGCGCGGCTGGCACGAAATATCGCACTTCCTGCGCCGCGCCAGCACCTTCATCATCACCGGCGTGGTACTGGTATGGATACTGACCCACTACCCGGAAGGCAGCACACCGGGCGGGGCCGGCACCTGGGCCAGCCTGATGGGCGACTGGATGAAACCGGTACTGGATCCGATCGGCATCAGCGCCGCCATGTCGGTGATCTTGCTGTTCGGATTTGTCGCCAAGGAGATCGTCATCGGCGCCATGGTTGCGATGACCGGACTGGAAGGCGCCGCACTGAATGGCTACCTCACCACCCAGATGGACACCACCCAGGCCATCAGCTTCATGCTGTTCATACTGCTTTATACCCCCTGCCTGTCGACGCTGGCGACCCAGTTCACTGAATCGCGCAGCTGGAAATTTACCGGCATCAGCCTGGCCTGGTCACTGTCGCTGGCCTGGGCCGTCAGTTTCATCTTTTACCAGTCCGCGCGCGCCCTGGGTTTCTGAGCCGCCTCAGGCGGCACAAAACCCGGGGACCGCCGCTTCCATCGCACCCCCCCTTGAAATCCCTCCACCCGCCCCTATCTAGGAGGTAAGTCAATCATGACTAACCCTTTTCAGGAGGCAAGATCATGGCTTTAATACGTTACGAACCAATCAACCTGTTTGATCAGTTCAATAATGAAATCAACCGTTTGTTCAGCGGTACGCAGACACAGCGCGCCGCCAACCAGGAGCGTGGCTGGATGCCGGCCGTGGACATCCGCGAGGAAGACGATCGCTTCGTATTGTCCGCTGACATTCCCGGCGTGGAACGCAAGGATGTCGAAATTACGCTGGAAGACGGTGTGTTGACCCTCAAGGGCGAGCGCCACGCCGAGACCGAAGAAAAGCGCGAGGGCTTCCGGCGCCGCGAACGGGTACATGGCACGTTCACGCGCCAGTTTACCCTGCCGGACACGGTGAATGCCGAGAACATCAGCGCCACCATCAAGGAAGGTGTCCTGCACATCGAAATTCCGAAGCAGGCCAAGCCCGAAGCACGCAAGATAACGGTCAACTAACAGGACGCCGTACACCACCGGCCGGCCTCACAGGAAGCCGGCCAGTGGTGCGTTATGTTGCCTGTTCTGGTACAAGATCAAGGCATGAAACAATATTCGGAAGCCTGCGAACAGAACAAGGAGCCGATCCTGGCCATCCTGCGCAAGGCGTTTGCCGGCACGCGGCGCGTGCTGGAAATCGGCAGTGGCACCGGTCAACACGCGGTATATTTTTCCCGCCACCTTCCCCATCTCAGCTGGCAAACCAGCGACATGATCGACGCTCATGCCAGCATCCGTGCATGGATAGCCGATACAAATCCCGGCAATGCATTGCCACCACTGGAACTGGACGTCATGGCCGATCAATGGCCGCAACAGACTTATGACGGACTGTTCAGCGCCAACACCACGCACATCATGGACTGGTCCGCCGTACAGCACATGTTCGACGGAATCGGTCGGCTGCTGGAACCCGGCGCAGTGTTTTGTCTGTACGGGCCATTCAACTACGGCAACCGCTTCACCAGCGCAAGCAATGCGCGCTTCGATGACTGGCTCAAGAACCGCGCCCCGGCCAGCGGCATTCGCAATTTCGAAGACCTGATCGGACTGGCCGAACGCAACGGCATGCACCTTGAGGCCGATCACGAAATGCCGGTGAACAACCGCCTGCTGGTGTGGGTGAAACAATAGCAGGTGTTGGTGCGAGGCGGATCAGGCGCTTCGCGCCGAGCCCCTCGTACCCTGGTAACCAGCTGGGTTAATACGGTGGCCGGCTGTTATTGAGGCACAGGTCTACCAGGTCGTCCAGGTGTGCGGTCCCGGCGCACATCACGGTATCCGCACCACCCCAGTAAATCGTTACGCCGCCATCGTCATCCGCGACTGCGCCACAGCTAAAGACGACGTTGTGTACGTAGCCCGTGATCTCCCAGGGGTCCTCCGGGGCCAGCACCCATTCGTCCGAGACACCGATAATCTTCGCAGGGTTCGCGAGATCATGCAGTGCCACGCCGAGGCGATAAACCGCCCCGTCCATGGTCTCGAATACCCCATGGTAAATACTGAGCCAGCCGCGCTCAGTCCGGATCGGGGTCGCGCCGGGACCTATCTTCGACTCGTCCCAATGATATTGCACCGGTTTCATCACTACCTCGGAATCGCCCCAGTGCACCAGGTCCGGCGACCACGACAGCCATACAGACCATGGGCTGTTCTCCGAATGGGGCCGGTCCAGACGGGCATAACGGCCATTGAACCGTTCCGGGAATATGACGACATTACGCATGTCCGACTGTGTAATCAGCGCAACCCGCTCGACGGACCGAAAATCCCGGGTCTTCGCCAGCCCGATGCGCACACCGTGGCGCGAATAGGCGCTGTAGGTAATCAGGTATTCCCCATCGATACATGAGATTCTGGGATCTTCTACCCCAAATGCCTCATACTCCCCAAATTCACCCTGTGTCGATGGAATCATAAATGGTTCCGGTCCTGCCGTGAACTTGAAGCCGTCTTCACTCTCGGCGATGCCGATGATCGACCGGCCGTTACGCAGGTGGGATCGAAACAGCATGATGGTGCGGCCGTCGTACCGCACGATGCCGGCGTTGTGCACGGTCTCCACCGGATAGGGGATGTCATCACGCGTGAGGATCGGGTTGTCCGGGCAGCGCTCGATCACCGGGGTGTTAGTCCCTCCCATAGTCATCCTCCAGCCGGATAATGTCATCTTCCCCGAAATAATCCCCCATCTGCACCTCAACCAGGACCAGTGGGATATCACCGGTATTCATGATCCTGTGTACTGCGCCCCTTGGGATGTCCACGGACTGCCCCGACTTGAGCGGAATTTCCCGATCCCCCACGGTAACCAGCGCCTCACCACTGACCACGGTCCAGTGCTCTGCACGGCGTCGGTGCTTCTGCAGACTCAGCCGCTCGCCAGGTTTGACGACGATTTCCTTGATCTTGTGATCGTCCCGTTCGAGCAGGTCTTCATAGTGCCCCCACGGCCGGTGGCTCTCCCGCTGGTCGAGGATTGTCTGGTAGATATCCAGATAGGCACGCGCCATGTGCTGGCAGGTAAAGCGCTGTTCCACCTCGTCTCGACAAGCGCGCCGGTCGAGTGAGGCAATTCTGCCCACCGCCTGCACGGCAGCGTCCGTATCGGCCACGATGAATCCCGTACTGCCGTCGCGAATGAGTTCCGGCATTGACCCCCGCCCATAGGCGATCACCGGTGTGCCACAGGCCATGGACTCGACCACGCTCAGCCCGAACGGTTCGTCGAAGTGAATCAGGTGCAATAACGCCAGCGCCCCGCCCAGCACCTCTTGTCTTTTTTCCGGCCCGACGGAGCCGAGGTATTCCACTGCGGATCCGTCGATGTGCGGCTCGACCTGTTCCTGAAAGTACGCCTCGTCCTGCACGATCCCGGCGATCACCAGCCGCATACCGGACCTGCGCGCCACCTCGATGGCCTCGCGGACACCCTTGTGGTGGTGGATACGCCCGAAAAACAACAGGTAGTCTCCCGCGTCTTCCCGATAGGCAAATTGTGCGAGATCGATGCCATGATGGATGGTTGCGATGTAATCGAGTTCACGGTGCTTGTCGGCCTCGCTGATCGCCACGTAGTGGGTCCGCTCATTGTACTTTTTATAAACGGGCAAAATCGACGGCGAAGAGAATCCGTGTATCGTCGTGACGAGCGGCGTATGGGTAAACCCGCTGTAAGTGAGCGGCAGAAAATCGAACTGGTTGTGAATGAGATCGAACTCATCCGCCCGCCTGAATACCTCTGCGATATGCAGGCATTCCCACACTTTTGGATCGATCGAAGGGTCTTCTGACCAGGGTCGTTCGCAGACCCAGGCGAGCTTGCCATTCGTAACAGAATCCCCGGTTGCAAACAGTGTTACATCGACGCCCATCGTCACCAGCTGTTCCGTAAGCAGGCTGACCACATTTTCCCACGGCCCGTAATGGCGTGGAGGTGTACGCCAGGACAGCGGGCTTAACATCGCGATCTTCATGAGGGCCTGCCTATAGCCTGCACGCGGTCCACGTGCCAAGGGTATTTTATGACCAGGAACAAACTATACGCCACAGTAACATGAATTTCCGGGGGGCTGCCCGGGTAAAACACCTGACGGAACGACTGCCCGCTCAGACAAGGCCCGGATATGGTAAAAGTTTTACGCTTGCTGCCGCTACAGATAATGGTGCCTGGCGGAAAAAATAGTGTACATTATGTGTAATTCAGGTTTTACACAGCACGCTCTGCAATACAGACGGCAGCAGATGGCGAGGACTTGCGCCTCGCGGACACAGCCATGATGGAAATCAGCATAAATCCCCCCTC
>CBEULV010000110.1:0-7412 GCA_965544015.1 uncultured Gammaproteobacteria bacterium
GCATGTTGTGCCTGGTGCTGTTTGGCCGCCTGCTCTACCTGCAGGTGATCGAACACGATCATTACCGCACACTGTCCGAGGACAACCGCGTCAAGCTGCAACCGATAGCACCCAATCGCGGCCTGATCTATGACCGCAACGGCATCCTGCTGGCCGAGAACCTGCCCTCCTACCGGCTGGAAATCACCCCGGAACAGATCGACAGCATGATCGCCACACTGGACGGACTGGCCGACATCATCGAGATTCGTGAATCCGACCGCAGCCGCTTCGAAAAACTGCTGGCCCGCAAGCCGCGCTTTGAGGCCATCCCGCTGCTGTTAAACCTCAGCGACGAGGAAGTGGCGCGCTTTTCCGTCAACCGCCATCGCTTCCCGGGGGTCGATATCACCGCCGGCCTGGCACGCCATTACCCGCACGGCGCACTGGGCGTGCATGCGCTGGGTTACGTCGGCCGCATCGACGAACAGGCATTGAAGGACCTGGACACCTCGAACTACCGAGGCACCACGTACATCGGCAAGATTGGCATCGAGAAGACCTATGAAACCTTGCTGCACGGCACGGTGGGCCTGCAACAGGTCGAAACCACTGCGCAGGGACGCGTACTGCGTGTGCTCAACCGCCAGGCCCCGGTGTCCGGAAGCAACCTGTACCTGACACTGGACTCCCGCATCCAGCATGTCGCCGAGACGGCTTTCGGCGATTTTAGCGGATCAGCCGTCGCCATCGACCCGGACAACGGCGACATCCTCGCCTTTGTCAGCCTGCCTACCTATGACCCGAACCCGTTTGTGAACGGCATCGATCATGCCTCCTATGCCGCCCTGAAAGACAATAACCGGCAACCGTTGTTCAACCGTGCGTTACGCGGCCAGTACCCGCCCGGCTCCAGCGTGAAACCCTTCATGGGTCTGGCCGGCCTGGAACAGGGCATCACCACCGGACACTCCAGCACCTACTGCCCGGGCTTCTACATGCTGCCCGGGAATACCCGCAAATTCCGCGACTGGAAACGCGCCGGCCACGGCACAGTGAACCTGAATAAGTCCATCGTGCAGTCCTGCGATGTCTATTTCTATGACCTGGCGCTGTCGCTCGGCATCGATAGCATCCACAGCTACCTCAGCCATTTTGGTTTTGGTCGCCGCACCGGCATCGACATCCTGGGTGAGCTGGCCGGCCTGTTACCGTCGCGCGAATGGAAGCGCCGCCGCCATGACCAGCCCTGGTTCCCCGGCGAGACCATTATTACCGGTATCGGGCAGGGCTTCTTCCTGGTCACCCCGCTGCAACTGGCCACCGCAACAATGGCTCTGGCGAACGGTGGCCGCATGCTGCAACCAAATATCGTCTATGCGGAGCAGGCGGCCGGCAGCCAGGCACTGATCCCGCACACGCCGCGCCTGCTGGATACCATCACCATCAACCAGCAGCATCACTGGGACGATGTCATAAAATCCATGGTCGACGTGGTACATAGCCAGCGCGGCACAGCACGCCACATAGGCACCGACAGTCCCTATAAAATCGCCGGCAAGACCGGCACTGCACAGGTGTTCGGCCTGAAGGAAGAGGAAAAATACGACGCAGAGACCATTGACGAAAAACTGCGCGACCATGCGCTGTTCATCGCCTTTGCACCGGCCGATGAGCCAAAAATCGCGGTGGCCGTGATCGTGGAGAATGGCGGTGGCGGCGGTGCGGTGGCCGCACCGATTGCTCGCAAGATCCTGGATGCCTACCTGCTGGAGCCAACGCCATGAATATCGCGCTCGGCCGTCACCACGCGGATGCCAGCAAGCGCGGCTGGCAATACCGCCTGCACGTTGATGCGCCCCTGCTGTTTGCCCTGATTGCCATCGCCGGCTACGGACTGATCGTGTTGTACAGCGCCAGTGGTGGCGACGCCGGGATCATCGAGCGCCAGCTGGTCCGCCTCGGGATTGCCTTCTCCGGGATGTTCATGATGGCCCAGGTGCCGCCGCGCCTGCTGCTGCGCCTGACGCCATGGGCATTCATGACCGGCGTGCTGTTCCTGCTCGCGGTGCTGGTCGGCGGCGAGAGCAGTGGTGGCGCACAGCGCTGGCTGAATCTCTACATAGTACGCTTCCAGCCTTCCGAATTGATGAAACTGGCGGTACCCATGATGGTCGCCTGGTACCTGGCGGATGCACGCCTGCCCCCGAATCGCTGGCAATTGCTGGCGGCAACCGTGCTGATCGTGGTGCCCATGGCGATGATAGCCAGTCAGCCCGACCTGGGTACCGCCCTGCTGATCGCCAGCTCCGGCTTCTTCGTGCTGTTCCTCGCCGGCCTGCAATGGCGACTGCTGGCCTTTTTCTCGGTCCTGATGGCCGCCGCCACCCCGATAATCTGGCACTTCATGCATGATTACCAGCGCCAGCGTGTCATCACCCTGCTCAACCCGGAAAGCGACCCGCTGGGCTCCGGTTACCACATCATTCAGTCAAAGATCGCCATCGGCTCCGGCGGCCTGTTCGGCAAGGGCTGGATGAATGGCACCCAGTCACACCTGAATTTCCTGCCGGAACGTTCCACTGACTTTATTTTCGCGGTACTCGGCGAGGAATTCGGTTTCCTGGGTATTCTGCTGCTGTTTAGCATCTACGCCATCATCGTGCTGCGCGGCATGATGATTGCCATCCAGGCCCAGGACAGCTACACGCGCATGCTCGCAGGCAGCCTGTCGATGACCTTTTGCGTGTACTTTATTGTCAACACGGGCATGGTCACCGGGCTGCTGCCGGTGGTCGGCCTGCCGTTGCCGATGGTCAGTTACGGCGGCACCTCCATCGTCACCATGATGGCCGGATTCGGCATCCTGATGTCAATCCAGACCCACCGCAAACTGCTGGCAACCTGAACATGCCATTCGGTGTAAAATACAAGGCGCGCTTCGCATACAGGGAAAACTGCATGTCGCTACACACGGTCAAGACTGTCTCCTGCTCCATATTACTGACGCTGCTGGCGGCTTGCAGCACAGTGCTGGCCACTGCGCGTGACAACTACCACTCGCATCCGCAGGCAGATGCCTTTATCGAGCGAATGGTGAAGGAGCACGAATTCAACGAGAAAGAACTCACCAGCATCTTCGACGCAGCCGAACGGCGTGATGACATCCTGGAACTGATGCGCAAGCCGGCGGAGAAGCGACTGCGCTGGTTTGAATACCGCAAGATCTTCCTCACCCGGAGCCGAATCGATGGTGGTGTCGCGTTCTGGGAACAACACGCCGATACGCTGACCGAGGCACAAGCGGAACTCGGCGTCGATCCACAGATCATCATCGCCATTATCGGCGTGGAAACCCGTTACGGTGGCAACACCGGCCGCCACCGCGTCATAGATGCGCTGTCCACACTGGCATTCGATTATCCGCCACGCAGCAGTTTTTTCACCGGCGAACTGGAGCAGTTCCTGCTGCTGGCACGCGAAGAGAACATCGACCTGCTGAAGACCACCGGTTCCTATGCCGGTGCAATGGGTTACGGCCAGTTCATCCCCAGCAGTTACCGGCAGTATGCCGTTGATTTTGACAAGGACGGCAAACGCGATCTGTGGAACAGTCCGCGCGACATCATTGGCAGTGTCGCCAATTATTTCCGTGCACACGGCTGGGAAGCGGGCCAGCCGGTCGCGACACGCGCCAAAGTCAGCGGCGACAGCTACCTGGCCGTGCTGGAACTCGGCTACAAACCCAACACCGTGCTGGACGCGCTGCGCCACGAAGGCATCGCGCCACAGCAGGAAATGCCGGACACATTGACCGCGGCCCTGATACAGTTTGACCAGCAGGACGGGCCGGAATACTGGCTCGGCTTCAACAACTTTTATGTTATAACCCGCTACAATCACAGTCCGCTATATGCCATGGCGGTCTACCAGCTGAGCGAGGAAATTCGTGCCGCGTATGAAGCAGCAAACGGAAAGAATGACTGACCTGGCGATGAACGGTGTCAGTCAGCACACACTGAACCCGTGAGCCGACCGTTATGATCACAACCTCAAAACCGGCATCTATCCTGCTGATTGCCCTTGGGCTTTCCCTTGCACTCTGGTTAGCCGGCTGCTCCTCCACCAAGGTGTTCGAGCCATCCGACAAGGCGCCGGCCAGTCCACGCGATGTATCCGGTGTCCCCAACGCGGTCCCGAAAGCGGAGCCGCGCAGTCGTTACGGCAACCCGACATCCTACGTGGTGTTTGGCAAGCGCTACCACACCCTGCCATCCAGCAAGGGCTACCGGGAACGCGGACTGGCGTCCTGGTATGGCACCAAGTTCCACGGCAAGCGTACATCCAGCGGCGAACCCTATGACCTGTACGCCATGACTGCCGCACACAAGACGCTGCCGTTGCCCACCTATGTCGAGGTCACCAACCTCGACAACGGACGCTCGGTCATCGTCAAGGTGAACGACCGTGGCCCGTTCCACGGAGGCCGCATCATCGACCTGTCATACACCGCCGCCTCCAAACTCGGCATCCTCGGCAAGGGCACCGGCCGCGTGGAAGTGCGCGCCATTGACCCGCGCACCCCCGACCAGGCACCGGCCGACACCCCGGTGCTGGTACAGAAAGACATCCCGGCAGAGACAACTGACAGCCAGCTGTTCCTGCAGGTCGGCGCATTCCAGGATCGCAATAACGCAGAACGCATGCGCAACAATATCCAGGCACAGAACCTCGGCGCCGTGCGGATTGTCGAAGCCGGCACAGAACAGGGAACCTTCTACAAGGTACAGGTCGGACCACTGAGCGATACCGGCGAGGCCGACCGGGTCGCGCAGGCACTCCAGCCACTTGGGATCAGTGCGGCACGTTCCTACGTCAAGTAACCGCACGCCATTGCAAAACGGTACCGACATACGGACAATGCAGGCACGCACCGCACCCTAACAGCAAACAGGACCATCATGCTTAATAGACTGTTTTATATTATTATTTCAGCTTCTCTCCTGCTCGCCACCAGCATTGCCCAGGCCGCACCCACGGCGGCCTCCATGCCGATACCCAAGGCCCCGTCGTCCGGCGCCAAGGCATTCATCATCCAGGACTTCAACAGCGGCCGGGCCATCGCATCCGAGGCCGCTGATCAGTCCTATGAACCGGCCAGCATTACCAAGCTGATGACCGCCTACGCGATTTTCAACGAATTGAAGGCCGGCAAGATTGCGCTCGGTGACATGGTCACCATCAGCGAGAAGGCCTGGCGCACACCGGGCTCACGTATGTTCGTCGAGGTCGGCAAGCAGGTATCGGTCAAAGACCTGCTGCAGGGCATGATCGTGCAATCCGGCAACGATGCCACCATCGCGCTGGCCGAGTACGTTGCCGGCAGCGAGGAAACCTTTGCCGCACTGATGAATCGCCACGCGGAAGACCTCGGGCTGACCGGCAGCCACTTCATAAACTCGACCGGTCTGCCCGGCGCCGACCACTACATGACCGCCAGGGATATTGCCAACCTCGCAGCGGCGGTCATCCGCAACTACCCGGAATACTACAAGTGGTACTCGCAGAAGGAATTCACCTTCAATGAGATTACCCAGCAGAACCGCAACAAGCTGCTATGGAAAGATAATTCGGTCGACGGCATCAAGACCGGTTTTACCGATTCCGCCGGTTACTGCCTGGTTACCTCGGCCGCGAAGGACGGCATGCGCCTGATTACCGTGGTACTCGGTACCGCCAGCGCCAGCGCTCGCATCAATGCCAGCCAGGCCCTGCTCAACTACGGCTTCCGTTTCTTCGAGACATACAAGCTGTACGAGGCCGGCACCTCGCTGGCCTCATCGCGCATCTGGAAGGGCAGCACCGACTCCGTCAAGCTCGGGCTGGACCGGGTGCTGTATGTGACCATTCCACGCGGTCGCTATGAGGCACTCGATGCATCGATGAAGATCGACAACCGCATCATGGCGCCGATTGCCGAAGGCACAGCGCTGGGTAGCGTGCAGGTCAGGCTGGACGATGACGTGGTCGCCGAACAGCCACTGGTCAGCCTGCAGGGCGTAAGTGAAGGCTCGTTCTGGCAGCGCATTACCGACGAAGCACTACTCTACTTCGAGTAACACGGAGCCGACATGCCCACCGCCTGGCTGAATGGCGTTTTCCTGCCGCTGGAAGAGGCGCAGGTTTCCGTACTCGACCGCGGCTTCCTGTTTGGTGACGGTGTGTACGAGGTCATCCCCGCGTACGGCGGCCGGCTGTTCCGGCTGGCGCATCACATGAAACGGCTGGATAACAGCCTCTCCGGGGTACGCATCGCCAACCCGCTCACGCATGCGGAATGGGAATCCGTCCTGAACGAGCTGGTTGCTCAGAATGAAGGCAGCGACCAGGCCGTGTACCTGAAAGTCACGCGCGGCGCCGACGAAAAGCGCGACCACGCCTTTCCTGACGGCATCAATCCCACTGCGTTCGCCATGAGCTCACCCATGCCGGGCGCGCGCGATCTCAGCAAGGAAACCGGCGTAACGGCCATCACCCTGCCGGACATCCGCTGGAAGCTGTGCAACATCAAGGCCATCACGCTGCTGCCCAACGTAATGCTGCGCCAACAGGCGGTCGAGGCCGGTAGCGCGGAGGCCATCCTGATCAACGAGGGCTATGCCATCGAGGGCGCCGCCAGCAACCTGTTCATCGTAAAAAACGGCGTGGTAATCACCCCACCGAAAAGCCACGCGCTACTGCCCGGCATTACCCGCGACCTGATCCTGGAACTGGCCGCCAATAATGCCATCCCGTTCCGTGAGGCCGATATCCACGAGGATGAACTGTTCGACGCCGACGAGGTGTGGCTGACCAGCTCCACGCGCGAAATCTCACCCGTCATCACCCTCGACGACAAGCCGGTCGGCGCCGGCACCCCGGGGCCACTTTGGCAACGCATGAGCGCGCTGTACCAGGACTACGCCAATGCCGTGCGGCGTGGAGAGGCGGAGTAGAAAATTATCTCGCGCCAAGGCGCAAAGAAAAGAATAAAAAAACACTCGCCACAGAGAACTCTGAGAACCCCACCTAGTTCAAGTGTTCTGATACCTTGAATGCCTTTAAGCTTTGCTCTAGTTCCTACATCCCTGTAGACAGGCGCCCTCTGTAGCAAATATTTAATCGCGCCTGCAAGGTGCTCCTACAGCATTTTTTCTAGCTGGGTTCCCGCCTTCGCGGGAACGACATTATTTTCTCTCTATGTGCTCTGTGGCGATTATTCAATCGCGCTTGATAAGCGCTCCTACAGCATCTTTTAAGACTGGGTTCCCGCCTTCGCGGGAACGACATGGTGTTTTTCTCTGTGCGCTCTGTGGCAAGTGTTTTTTTATTCTTTTCTGGGTCTACGCGGAATCGTGTGGGTTGATATTGGCATTTCTGGGTAATGGTGGAAG
>CBEULV010000111.1:0-7352 GCA_965544015.1 uncultured Gammaproteobacteria bacterium
CCATCACGATGTCCCTGTCTTCCAGGCTCAACAGTGAGGCACGATGTGTGAACAGGATGAGCGTCTTGCCTTCGGACCATTCCGCCAGACGCTGCTTGAATTGCTCTTCCGTGGTGTTGTCCATGGCATTGCTGGGTTCATCCATGAGCAGTATCGGCGGGTCACGCAACAGGGCGCGTGCCACGGCAACACTCTGACGTTGTCCGCCGGACAGGCGTTCACCGCGCTCGCCGACCTGCATATCGAAGCCGGAAGGATGACGGTCGACAAAATCAGTGACACCGGAGATGGTGGCGGCATTCAGCACCGCATGATCATCCGCATGCGGCATGCCAGTCATGATGTTGTCGCGTACTGATCCGTAGAACAGGAAGCCGTCCTGCGGTACATAACCGATGTTATGGCGCAGATCGACCGGATCGAGCTGGCGACTGTCGGTACCGTCCACCAGGATGGCGCCGGCAGCCGGTTCGTACAGCCCGAGGATGAGGCGTTCTATGGTGCTTTTCCCGGAGCCGATTCGGCCTATGATCGCGATGTGTTCACCGGACTTGATCCGGAACGAGATATTATCCAGGGCGGCCATGTCCTGTTCCGGGTAATGGAAACTGACATTCCTGAATTCAATATTGCCCTCGATCAGGGGCCGGGCAAGAAATATCTTGTCTGCGGGGCGCTCGATGGGCGTATGCATGATGGCGTCAGTGGATTCATAGGCGGAGCGCGCCTGGTTGTAGCGGGTAAGCGTGCCGGCCACCTGTGCCAGTGGAGCGAGTGCGCGGCCGGTCAGTATGGTCGCCGCAATCAGGCCGCCCATGCTGAGCTCTCCGTCGGCAATCAGGTAGACGCCGAAAATAATAACCGCAACAGACGCCATTTGTTGCAGGAAAACGGTAATGTTAATGGCGCTGGAGGAGAGAAAGCGTGTTTTCATGCCGAGTTGGGCAATGGTGCCGGTAAGCTGTTCCCAGCGCCGCTGGGTGGCACCTTCGGCGCCGAGGCTCTTGATGGTTTCGATACCCGTCAGGGTCTCGATCAGGGTGGCGTGTTTCTGGGCGGAATGGCGCAGCAGCTCCGCGACATTGCCGGCGAGTCGACGCTGGATCAACAGTGCGGCACACAGTGACAGTGGCAGAACTGCCAGCGGCACCAGGGCCAGCGGGCCGCCGATCAGCCAGATGGTGAAGATAAACAGGAACACAAAGGGCAGATCGATCAGTGCGGTCAGCGTGACCGAGGTAAAGAAATCGCGGAATGCATCGAACTCGTGCAGGTTGTTGGCGTAAGCTCCGACCGACGGCGGGCGTGCTGACATGCGCGCACCAAGCACACGCTCAAACACGCTCGCTGACAGTACAATGTCGGCGCGCTTGCCCGCGACATCCAGAAAATAGCCACGCAGACTGCGCATCATCAGGTCGAACAGGTAAACGACAGTTACACCAACACCCAGTACCCAGAGGGTCTCGATGGCGTGATTCGGAACAACCCGGTCGTACACGTTCATAATGAACAGTGGTGATGCCAGCGCAAACAGGTTGATGAGTAATGCGGCCAGTGCTACTTCACTGTATATCGGCCAGGCCTCTGTCATCGTGTCGCGGAACCAGTGTTGCGGCCTTGACAGCGCGGCATCCGCAGTGCGCTCGTCAAAGCGGTATTGCTTTTGCACAAAAATCGCATAGCCGCTGTAGTTTTCCGCCAGTGCACTTAGCGGTAGATCCCTTGTGCCATTATCGGATTCCGGCAGGACAATCTTTGCGACACCGTCTGCGCTGACCCGGTCGAGGACGCAGGCGCGACCGCCTTTTAATAACAGCACGGCCGGCAGTACCAGATTCGATACCTCATCCAGCGACCGTCGTACGATCTTGGCGGCGAGGCCGATGCGCTTTGCCGCGCGGGTAAACAGTTCCGGCGTCAGTCGGTTGTCGACCAGCGGCAGTCCGGCTGTCAGCGAGTCCGCCGTGCAGTGCAGTTGCTTGATCCTGCCCAGCGTCAGCAGACAGCCCAGCAACGTGTCATCACGCGCGGAACCATCGGCGGGGACCTTCCAGTCCGGAGATGCTGCTGAACTCGCCTGTGCCATAGTCTGTTGGTTCTGATGAAACGGATAAAGAAAAAACAATAACTTACGAAACTCTTGAAGAATATCCATCAAGAGTCTTCGGCTATCTTCTCAACTGCTCCTTTTGCATCGGCATTTAGCGGGCACACATTTAGCGCTTCCGGGACAGAAGCGGTTGATTTGCAGCAGGTTACCGGTGGTACTAAAGATGGTTGCCTGGATTGCCGATGTAGCGATTGTTATGCCCTATGTGAAACGCAATACCGAAGGCAGGGTCGTCAGTCTTTCCGACGAATGTGACGAAGCCTGCAATGAAGAACTGGAACTGGCGCATCCAGACGTACAGGCTTTTCTCAATGCAGCCAAGCAGGCCCTGACTTCATCGGATACCGACACGATCCGCGTTATCGAGGATCTCATCGACGTACTGATTCAGAAGAAACTTATTTTACTGACCGACCTGCCACACGCGGCACAGCAGAAACTCAGTGCGCGCCAGCGCATACGTAACGAGCTCAACGTGCTGGATAACCTGATGGTCGGTGAAGACGATATCCTCTAGCCAGGGCCGCACCTTCATGCCGACTGAGTAGCTGACTTGCTGTCAGCGGCATCCTTTCAGGCAATATTATTCCTGGCGCAGATTCTGCGAGTGGTGGTCTTGCAGTATTTCCGGTCTGCCACTCAGGTAGCCCTGGATACCGTCAATCCCGAGTGCCTCGAGGGTGCTTCTTTCTGCGCGTGTTTCGACGGCCTGGGCGTATACCTCGATATCGATGCTGTGCATGGTGTCAGTCAGGGACTGTATGAAAAACTGGTTGTCGCGTTCAGAGTCGATATTGCGAACATAGCTGCCGTCAATTTTCAGGTAGTTGGGCTGCAGGCTGCGCAGATAGCCGAACGATGAAAAACCCTTGCCAAAATGATCGATGCCGCATCTGCATCCCAGGCCCTGCAGTTGCTCCATCAGCTTGCGGGTGGTTTGCAGGTCTGTGGTTGCTGCATATTCCGGAAACTCGATAAGAATTCGCCTGGCGCTTGCATTAACCTGTGCCAGTGAACTGCACAGCCATTGCATGAAGACTGCATCATGCAGGGAGGTTGACGACAGGTTGAGTGCGAATGTGGCAGTACTCCCGCGATCAGACCTGAGGTGGTCGAGCAGCGCGGTGACTGCCAGCTTGTCAAGCTGGCTCGCCAGCCCCAGGCGTTCCGCCATCGGTATGCAGATGCCTGCCGGGATATCCGAACCGCTGCTGTCCGGGATGCGCATCAGTACCTCGAAGTGCAGGATATTGCTGGCCTGGCCGCCAGTGCCGTACACCGGTTGGGTGGCAAGCATCACATCACCCCTGTCGATAACATCATGAAGATGCCGGCGCCACTCTCCGAGGCCATAGATTTCTGCCTGATTGGCGACAGTTCTTTCATGGCGTTGCCAGGTATTCTGGCCGCTGGATTGTGCTGAACGCAGTGCCATATCAGCCTCGGACAGCAAGTCGCTGTAGCTGCCGTTCTGCTGCCATATTGCCACGCCGACATGCCCGATGTCGTTTGAGTCCACCAGTCCCTCGGCGCGCAGCTGGAACAGGTCGTGGCAAAGTGCTGCAGCAAGTGCGTCGGCACTGTCTTGCGGCAGGCCGGCCGCGATGATGCCAAAGCTGGCCCCCGAAATACGTGCGGCATAGCAATTTTCCATGCACTCGAGCTGTGCCTGGACAAGTTCACCGGTACGTTTCAGCAGGGCATCCCCGGCTGCATACCCGGCGGTCTCGTTTATCCGCTGGAAATTCCGCAGCTCCAGCATCAACAGGGCGCCGTGGCTTACCATTTCCTGTGTCTCGACCAGCGCCGTGGCAATGCGGTCGAAATAACGCCGGTTACCGATTCCGGTAACCGGATCCATGTATACCTGCTCGCGCAGATCCTCCGTAAGTGCGGACTGCTCATTGAAGATTTCGTTGACCTTGGTGGACAGCCGGTTCATGGCGACCACCACGCTGCGCAGTTCATGCGTGCGTGGCAGCTTTTCCTGAACCGTGTAGGAGCGTTTGCAAATGGCGTCTGCCTGTCGCTGGATTCGCTGCAGTGGACGTAACAGAATGCTTACTGCAATCATCCCGAGTAGCAATATGACGGCACTGGCCGCCAGGTACAGCTTCAGGGTGCCCAGGGTGCTTGCCCACAGCCTGTCGTAGGCCGGTCCCGGGTTGCCCGTTACCTGCAGTGTGCCGGCCTGCTTCCAGCCCGACATCACCAGCGCCTCTGCCGCCGGGGTGCCCAGCGAGACGACCCTGATAAACCATCCCGGGACATGTCCGGCATCCACTGGGGCCGATTTCTCTGCCAGCACTTCCCCGTCAATCGATAGCAGTAATATGTTCTGGAAATCGCCACGATCGAATACCGCACTGATCATGCTCTCCAGTATTGCCATGTCCATGGCCTGCATATGTGGAGACAGTGACAGCCCGAGTGAGGTGGCGGTGTCCTGGGCGTGTGATGCGAGCTGTGTATCGTGCAGGCTGCGCAGATTCACGGTGCTGATATATACCGTGCTGGTGAACCCGAGCATAAGCAACAGCAGCAGGCTGAAGGATATTTGCCTGTAGAGTGTCATTGCTGGTGAGCTTCCTGTGAATCTGTTCTGGTTGTCAGATGAGGCCCGGGTCAGCGTAACGCGGCCAACTGCTCGTTATCGATCCTCGCGATGACCGAGTTCCACTGGCTGAGTCGTTTCGGACTCCCCACGTGCTGTTCCATGCCAGATGATTTGCTTAGCCACAGGCCATTGGCGTTGAAGCTGTATACCGGCAGCAGGTCACTGCGTCGTGATGCCGGTTCAATGTCTGCTCTCAGATTATCCAGTACCAGCGGGTCGGAGCCGGGCGTCTCGAAATAGGTCAGCACCATGTGCGCCTGGTTCAGTTCCAGTGCCTTTACATAGGTCAGCCGCATACGCTCGGCCGGGATGCCCATCTGCAGCAGTGTGAAATATTTTGCAATCGAGAAATCCTCGCAGTCGCCGCCGTTGGATGCCAGCGTCTGTAACGGGGTGGCCCAGTAGTCTTCCTTGCCCCAGTGATCAATGTCGTTGACAAATTTCAGTTCGTTGAAGAAGGCATTCACCGTGGCCAGTTTCTCGCGCTCGGAAAGCCTGGCCCCCGAATTGATGATGAATTGCCAGTGGTCAATACGTCGCAGGGCATACTCACCATGCGCCTTGACGATACTCGCAAGGGCTTTTGGCGTAACGGTAAATTCTGCACCAGCTACCGGTGTGCTGCAGAACAGATAGACAAATCCTGCTGCGAACAGGGTGCGCAACCGGTAACAGTGTTGTCCGGACCAGGGTGGAGACAGGGACATCAGGATCCCGCTTTGTTAGGGGTACCTGATTGTTATCGGCATCTGCCGGCAAATACTTTGATCAATGCGGCCGCTTTTCCCCGTCGGTTTATGTCCCGTGGCCTGCGGGATGACGGTTTTGCTTGGTACCTATGTCCAATTGAACCACGTATTACATCTAGATAGACTGCACAAGTCACATAAAAACAAAAAGTTATGAAAAAAATAAACATTACGATCATTGTCGCAGGCAAGGAAGACTATCCCGGGTGCGCAGACATTCTGCTGACTTGCCCGGAGTTCCGAGTTGTCGCGTGCCCGACCGGCCTGTACGAGGCAGCCGCCTGGACTGCCATTGCACAGAGCGATGTTGTGCTGCTGGATGAAGCCGTTCTGGAGCGGGACGGAGTGGAAACCGTGCGCAGGATTTGCGACAGCTATCCACTGCTCAAACTACTGTTGATCCTGGAGCGCGATAGCGAGGGCCGAATGCTCGAGGCCCTTTCGTTGGGTATCTCCGGCGTGATGGAACGCGCCTCCCTGGTGTCGATGCTGCGCAAGGCGATCCCGGTGCTGTATTCAGGTGAGGCCTGGGTGTCGAGGGGGTTGGTGCATTCACTCCGCAAGTATCTGAATGAATTGGAGGAGAACGGCTATCTGGCGGTTGCCGGCAGCATGCAGCCAGGCCAGGGAAGGCTTAACTAAACGATGGTACCTAAGTCCCATAGACTGAATTTTGACGCTATGTGATATTGCCTTTAGATAGGGCAATTCCCTGCCGATGTCGTTTTACCTGGGAACCACACGCGCTGCAGTCAGGCAATACAGGCAATAGAAGGAATGCAACATGGCAAATATTCTGGTCGGCAATCTTGAGTACCTTGATGGGCGGGTAACCGTTGAACACCCGGACGGTACATCCGAAATCCTCAAGCCGGACGCGCTGCTGTACCTGCATGACGTGATTTCGGCTGACGGCCAGTCACAGGCACGCATTCGCCTGGTCGATGGTTCGGCGCTGGATATCCAGGCCGGTCAGACGCTGACACTGGATACCGATATAATTGCTCCCGGTGGCGCCAACACGCTTGCCGTTGATACAGACGGTGTGGTGGCGGTGTCCGCCATTGGTGTGGTCACGCGCGTGGATGGCAATGTCCAGGTGCTGCGCGACGGCAAGGTGATCAAACTTGAAGTCGGTGACTTTCTCTATGCCAACGATGTACTGAAAACGGCCGCCGATGGCGCTGCGACGATTACGATGCTGGATGGCTCCAGCATGGACTTTGGCCCGGATTTCCAGGCCACACTCAACGACGACCTGTTTGCCTCGAATTATGCCGACTTCCTGGAGGCCGGACTGGTTGATCCAGCCGCAATCCAGGCCGCGATCCTTGCTGGCCGCGACCCGGGCCGGGATGCACCGGCACCGGCCGCCGGCGAGCAGCGTGCGGACAACGAAGGTCATACCCATATCCTGATTACGCCGTCCGGCAGGGCGGTTACCCCCGAGAGCGGGCATGATACCCATGGCCAGGCATTGCCGTTCAACCAGGCGGACGAAGAATTACTTCATATCATCTACCCTGCTGTCTCGATCAGCGACGGTGTTCCGTCGCCGGCGGTTGAGGGTACGGACGGTACCATCACATTCACGGTGAGTCTGTCGAGCGCAACGACGGTGCCGGTGACGGTGGACTACCAGACGCTCGACGGGACGGCGGTCGCGGGCAGTGATTATGAGGTGCTGGCGGGTACGCTGACGTTTGCGGCGGGCGAGACGAGCAAGACGGTGACGGTGACGGTGCTGGACGACACGGTGTTCGAGGACCCGGAGTCGTTCCAGGTGGTGATCAGCAATGCGGATGCCTCGGGCACGGCGCTGGTGATCAGTGATGCCAGCGGCACGGGCGACATCGTGGATACGGATGCACCG
>CBEULV010000112.1:0-7325 GCA_965544015.1 uncultured Gammaproteobacteria bacterium
TTGGCGCCCCGGAGACGATTCGAACGTCCGACCTAGCGCTTAGGAGGCGCTCGCTCTATCCAGCTGAGCTACCGGGGCTGTAGACCTGAAAATTGGTGGAGCCGAGGAGGATCGAACTCCCGACCTCTGCATTGCGAACGCAGCGCTCTCCCAGCTGAGCTACGGCCCCAATTTGAATTCAGGATGAAACGATTGATGGCACGACCGCCATTCTACACCGTGAATCCACAACCGGCCAATGAGAGTCCGGGTGCGTCGCAATGAAGAATGCAGGAAGGGTTTGTCGTGAAACGGTTACTGGTTTGGCAGTCCCGACAACCAGGCGCGGGTCACTCGGAATTGGAAAGTGCAATTTCAAGGTCGATGATCTTGTCCGCAATCTGATGGGAATTGACGAGATAATTGTCCTCGTCTATCTGCTCGCGAATGGTGCGAATCCGGGCGTTTTCCGACTCCGTGGTGAATGGGGGCTGGTTCAGCATTTGTTATCCTGTCGTCACGTGGCCGGGATTGGCAATTATCACGTTTTCACTGGGTGCTCTGTTCATATCATTCATATCGTCCGTCTCGAGCCCGGGATTGAGTCGGGTTTTGAGCGATTGCGCACAATCCTGAACATCTTTTGTAGCGGAATTCCGGGTATAAACAGTACCTGGCTCGTGCTTCACGTCACTATGCTGACCGTGCCTGCCATAAACCCGTGCCTGCATGATCAACAGTGCCGGTTTGTGGAGGCCATAAAATAACATGATATATCAATGGGATACAGAAATCGTGCCCGGCCTTTTCCGCGCTTTGACAAGCGCTTGGCTCACTCGGTAACATCTCGGTAAATCAGGGCGAGAAAATACTTTAAAAATTGTCGGGTTTTTATAATAATCCCTTGCACGATCACTGTTCGAGCAGGAATAAAAAATGATAACTGAACCCAGAGTACTGGTCATTGAGGCAGACCCTGCGATCGGGAATGAACTTAAGGCCGTCCTTGGCTTCATCAACTACGTCCCCATCCTGGCGGACGGGCAAACGGAATGGCGTGACCGGCTCGACGGGAAAGAGGATATCCTGGCGGTGCTGGTCGGATCGGCAGCCTCCGATCAGGACTTATCCCGGCTGCTGAACGAAATCCATCAATTCAACGAGCAGTTACCGATTTACCTGTTGTCCCAAAAGGGCGCCGAACCCACCGTGACGATTGATCCCGATTCGTGCATCCTGGGCCGGCTTGACCTGCCGCCGAATTATGCGCAATTGACCAGTGCGTTGCACCAGGCAGAGGTGTTTGTAGAGACACACCGTGCAACCACGGCGAGTCAGCGTCCGGTCGGTCTGTTTCGAAGCCTGGTCGGCAGCAGTCGTGCCGTGCAGCATGTGAGGAAGCTGATCGAGCAGGTCGCAGACAGCGACGCGAATGTCCTGATTCTGGGTGAATCCGGCACCGGCAAGGAGGTTGTTGCCAGAAACCTGCACTATTTTTCATCCCGACGCGAAAAGCCGTTTGTGCCGGTGAATTGTGGTGCGATTCCCGGCGACCTGCTCGAGTCCGAGTTGTTCGGTCACCAGAAGGGCGCATTTACCGGTGCGATCAATGACCGGGAGGGTCGTTTTGAAATGGCCGAGGGCGGCACCCTGTTCCTCGACGAGATCGGTGACATGAGCCTGCAAATGCAGGTCAAGATCCTGCGTGTTCTGCAGGAGCGGACCTTTGAGCGTGTCGGGTCCAACCAGTCGCGCAAGGCGGATGTACGGATCATTGCGGCGACGCACAGGAATCTCGAGCAGGCCATTTCGCAGGGTGAGTTCCGTGAAGACCTGTACTACCGACTGAACGTGTTTCCGATCGAGATGCCGTCACTTGCTGACCGCGTCGAGGATATTCCATTGCTGGTCAACGAACTGGTGCGCAGAATCGAGCATGAAAAAAGGGGTTCTGTGCGTTTGTCCCCGGGCGCGATTTACGCCCTTTGCCAGTACCAATGGCCCGGTAATGTCAGGGAATTGGCAAACCTGATCGAGCGGCTTGCCATCCTGCACCCCTACGGTGTGGTTGATGCCGGCGATCTGCCGGAAAAATTCCGTGCCGGAGAAAGTGATGTGCCTGAACAATACCTGGACGCGATGCTTGGTTCACAGGTGACATCGGCTGACCTTGATCCCCGCTTGCCGCGTGATGGCATGAATTTGAAAGAACACCTCAGTAGCCTGGAGATTAACTACATCAAGCAGGCGCTGACTGACACCGGAGGTGTGGTGGCGCATGCCGCCAAGCGTTTGGGAATGCGTCGGACCACGCTGGTGGAGAAGTTGCGCAAGTACGGTATGCAACGTAACACCTGAGTCCTTCCTTTTTGTAACGCTGTTGCATTGACTGTTTTCTGTCAGACTTTATTTGATCTGATGTTCTGTGGTAGATTCCACCCAATATAATACAATATAATAATTACCATGTAGTCAGCAAAGAATAACCCGCTGTAACAGGTCAGTCCCATCGCAGTTGCCATGGCCACTCTGTTGCTGGTTTGGTGCATCTGCAAGGGATTCCTGCTTGTGGCATGGAAGGCAGTCTTGCAGCAACTCTGCCGAATAAAAAAGCAATCGTACTCAGGCGATGACTGACAATAAAGACGGACGGGGGAAAACAGGCGGGAATCCGGCTGCAGGCAAACCATGCCAGCGGTCGTCAACTGATTGTCACTTCCGCGAATACAATTATATCCTGCGACTCTCGAAGGCCGAACGGGCCTTGCTGGACAATTATCGTGCTGTGCTGGTTGCCGGGACGTCTGGATTTGCCGAAATCTTCTATAACTACCTGTTTGATCATCCCGCTATCGCAGAAGTTCTGTATGCCTATGAGCGTGACGGAGGTGATGTCGGATTACTGGCGCGCTCCGAATTGCAGCACCTGTTGCAGTGCCTGGAAGCGTGCAATGACGAGGAACGAGAGGCGCAGCTGCTGGAGGCCGGCAGGTTACATGTGGCGCGCGGTTTCAAACAGTCATGGATCATCGGTGCCTACGATCTGCTACTTGATTATTTGAACACGCTGTTACCCACGCTGGACATTCCCGGTCCGCATACCGTTGAACTGGACAGCCTGTTGCCACGTATCCTGTTGCGTGATCTTGGTGTGACACTGGAGGGCTACTGGCAGCAGACGCAGGAGGAAACGCAGCAAGAGTTGGAGTACATTGCGGCACGGCTCGGTGAGGCGGAGGATATGCTGTCGGGTGTCCCGCATTATATGTGGAGCGTGGATATTCTGAAGAACCGCGTTATCTATGCGAATTTCCCGCTCCAGTCACTCTACGGCGGCAAGCTGGATGCACCTTTCCCCGGCATCGAGGATACCTGTGTTGACGACAGGCAACAGTTTCTCTCTGCCTGGCAGAATGCCGTAAGCGGTAATACCAGTCAGGTCGAGGTACGCATGTCACTTGCTGACAGCGAGACACACTGGTACCGGATTTCTCTCTATCCATCGATAAACCGGCAGGGACGGACCGGAACTGTCCACTGTCTGCTCGAGGACATCAATCACCAGATCAATGAACGCATTCAGTTGCAACAACTCGCAACGACCGACCGGCTGACCGGTCTGCCGAATCGCGCACTGTGGACCGATCACCTGAACATGGCACTGGCGGCATCACGGCGGGCGCCGGGCTCCAGGGTGGTGGTGATATCCCTGGATATCAACCAGTTCAAGATGTACAACGACACGCTCGGTCATGATGTCGGGGACATTCTGCTGCGAGACGTGGCCGAACGACTCAATTCCATCGTGCGCGAGTCGGATTCCCTGGCGCGGCTGGGCGGTGATCAGTTCGGCATCCTGCTGCAGCCGGTCAACAACGTCCGCGAGGCAACCGAACGGGTGATTACCAAGGTGCTGGATGCGTTTGACATCCCGTTCAATCACAAGGACAAGCAGTTGTGCGTGAGCCTGACCCTTGGTATTGCCTGCTTTCCGGAAGATGGCGTCAGCGAGGAGATATTGCTGACCAATGCAGAAAGCGCCATGCAGCGCGCCAAGCGTAATGGTCTGCCGTACCAGTATTTCGATCCGGTCAATGATGTCAGCTCGGTTCAGCAATTGCACTATTCAGGCCAGATGCGTGTGGCACTGGAGAACGACGAATTCGAGTTGCATTACCAGCCACTGGTCAACCTGCAGACCTCGCAGATTACCGGTGCCGAGGCCTTGCTGCGCTGGAATCATCCGGGGGAAGGTATGGTGATGCCGCAACGCATCATCCCGGTTGCTGAACAGCTCGGCATGATGACGCTGATTACTGACTGGGTGCTGGTTACCGCGCTCAGGCAATGCAAGCAGTGGATATGCAACGGCGCGGGTATCCCGGTATCGGTCAACGTATCGGCGCGCTCATTCCAGAATCCCCGTCTGCCTGACAAGATCAAGCAGGCGCTGGACGAGGCCGGCGTCAGCGGCGAGCACCTGGAAATCGAGATTACCGAGGCCACCCTGATGCAGGACATCGACAGGGCAACAGAAATTTTCTCCCAGCTCGGCGAGCTTGGTGTCACCATAGCTATTGACGATTTCGGTACCGGTTATTCCTCACTTTCCTACCTGAAGAGACTCCCTATACACACGCTCAAGATCGACCAGTCATTTGTCATGGATGTTGCCTTCGATCACCAGGACATTGCCATTGTCCGTTCGATCATCGATCTCGGCCATAACCTGGGTTACAAGGTGGTGGCGGAGGGTGTCGAGAACCGTATGGCCTGGGACCTGCTGGCCAGCCTGGGGTGCGACACCGCGCAGGGATTTCACATCAGCAAGCCATTGCCTGACGAGCATTTCTGTACCCTGTTGACCGAAACAGGGCGCTTGCCCGGCTAGTTATACCATCCCGTCGGCCACTCCGGCCGCAGCTCCACACCAACACCCCTCGTTTTCCACCAATGCCGGTTTTGTGTCGCCGGTAGCCCCATTTGTCAAAACTGTGACGCAGTTCCGGTTCCGGACCGCCCTGCCTGGCAGACAATATATTCCCTGTTAAAACAGAAAGATATCATCTCTATTCGGGGCGAATCGATGCGTCGTTGAAGTTGGTACGCAAGTTGCATTTGAGGTGACAGGTAGCAGAAACAACCAACCACCTGGACGGCATAACGGGAAATTGTCCGCCGGCCAATCCGGGCAGGAGTGTCACACAGATGCAATTTACAGATATCAAACTGGGTCAGGACACGACAGCAGTGCAGGAAACTGCCCGGGCGCCGGTACAGGTGATCGCCATCACCGGGGGTAATGGCAGTTCCGGTAAAAGCAGTATCGCTGTCAACCTGGCGCAGGCATTGAACATGACGGGGCGACGTACCTTGCTGCTGGATGCCGACCCCGGCCTGTCAAACATCCATGTCCTGCTCGGCCTGGAGCCTGAGTTCACACTATTTGATGTACTTAACGGCAATAAAACGCTTGATGAGGTTCTGCTTGACGGTCCTTCGGGTGTGCAGATTGTTCCGGCTGCCTCTGGTGGCAGGAAGCATGCCGGTATCGGGCCATGGGAATGTGCCGGACTGGTGAGGGCCTTCAGTGATGTCAGCAGTCCGGTAGACACCCTGATTATAGATACCGCCAGCGGCATCGGTGATTGCGCGACCAGCCTGTGTCGCGCCGCCGGTGAAGTCGTGATCGTTGTGTGTGGTGATCCGGCATCGTTCAGGGGTGCTGTGACACTGATCGAGAGTCTGCATCAGCAAAGCGGCATTTCCTGTTTCCGTGTATTGCCCAGCAGGGTGGAATCGGCAAGCGAGGCCAGCGAATTGTTCGCCATGTTGCTGCAGCGCTTCTCGGAAAACCACGAAATCGTACTGTCCTGCTGTGGTTTTATCCCGCATGACGAAAACCTGGCCACGGCCGGCGCCATGCGCTGTTCGGTTATCAGTGCCTTTCCACAGAGTCGGTCAGCCATGGCACTCAAGAATCTTGCAACCCGGGTCATGAAATGGCCACGCAGCGGCCAACCGGGGGGCCACCTGGAGTTTTTTGTAGAGCGTCTTATTCAAAATGAAAACATGGATTTGGAGGTGAGATCATGAAAGGCAATGCAGCAAAGTCGTCATCAGAATTTTCTACCAGTAACGAACTGGTCGTCCTGCACGAAGCGCTGGTAAAGCGAATTGCGTATCACCTGATGAGCCGTTTGCCGGCCAGCGTACAGGCTGATGATCTCATCCAGGCAGGCATGATCGGTCTGATCGAGGCGTCCAGGAAATTTGATCCCGAACAGGGGGCAAGCTTCGAGACCTATTCCGGTATTCGTATCCGCGGCGCCATGCTGGATGAAATCAGGCGTACCGACTGGACACCGCGCTCGGTACATCGCAAGGCCCGCGAAGTGGCAGAGGCCGTGCGCCGGATTGAAAATGAGAAGGGGCGTGATGCGCGTGATGTCGAGGTCGCGGAAGAAATGGGACTGAGCCTGAACGAGTACCACAAGATCCTTAAGGACTCGACCGGGTGTCGGATATTCAGTTTCGAGGACCCGGGTATGCTTGGCGAGGCAGGTACGCAGCAATCCGGGCGGCATGCTGATCAGCCGCTTGAAAACTTGCAGAAAGGTGATTTCAAGCAGGGCCTGGCGAACGAGATCAAGGGACTGCCGGAGCGTGAGCGCCTGGTAATGGCACTATATTATGATGAAGAGCTGAACCTGCGTGAAATTGGCGAGATCCTTGGCGTGAGCGAATCACGGGTATGCCAGATTCACGGCCAGGCACTGATCCGACTGCGTGCCCGCATGGGTGATTGGCTGAACGACTGAGCATGTGACCTCGCTAACCGTGAGAGTGAGGGAGTCGCTGGCAAGTGCCTGGTACACACGCCGTGAAGGTACTGTGCGCGGACCTTTCGCGCCCGAACATATCACCCGCTATATCCTGCTTGGCCGGATTCGACTGGATGACGAATTAAGTCACGACCAGTCGTCGTGGAGGCTGGCACGTTCGGTGGCAACCCTGCTGCCGGCTGAAATGGTGAAGCTGCAAGGCTGGGAGGATTACCAGCAACTTGTCGAGGCGCGCATGCGCGTGGATGAGCGCAAGCAGGAACGCCGCTGCGGAGACTGCCCGAATTGCACCAACTGCCACCCGGAGAGAAGGTCGCCCGGTGATCGCCGCAAGGGTGACGACCGGCTGCTGATCGATCACTGCCTGTATGGGAACAGCCAGACACAGAAGGCGCGTTCGCGCCGTCTGCGCACTCTGCTGTTGACCCTGTTGCTCGCCACCCTGATGTTTGCCTGGCTGGTGCCGGGCTCGCGCTGATAATGCGCACCCCGTATACGAGC
>CBEULV010000113.1:0-7295 GCA_965544015.1 uncultured Gammaproteobacteria bacterium
CATGATGCGGCTCTCTGCAACGTACGGGATAAACTCCGCAAAGTGGTTATAGTCCGTGACTACCGTATGCACACGCGCGGGCGGTGCATCAAAATCTGTCACGATCATCACCCACGCAATCGGGAACTCCCCGGAATCCCTGTGGAAAATCTGTCCGGACGGGGTCGTCTGTCGCAACACCCACGGCGAGTCACCTGCCTGCACGGTCTCTGCCGTCAGCGTACAACACAGCAGAATGGCCATGCCGGAAATTTTTATCGATTCAGGGAAACCTTCTGACTTCAGCGTGATCATAGGTTACAGGTTGCTTGTATAAGCTGTGCGCAATCGTACTCGCAT
Source organism: uncultured Gammaproteobacteria bacterium (assembly GCA_965544015.1). GTDB lineage: Bacteria > Pseudomonadota > Gammaproteobacteria > UBA9214 > UBA9214 > UBA9214. The sequence continues at coordinate 340 of CBEULV010000113.1, forward strand.
TAAGGCAAACCGGCAGCAGAATCACCGGAGTAGCAATGTATACAACGACTTGCCGCAAACCTGTTGTCCTGCTGATGCTGCTTGCCGGCATTATCTCGCTCATGATGTTCACGTCCAGTCCCCGGGCACAGCCGCCACCGCTTGAAATCACCCTTACACTCGGTGATTACCGCTTCACGCCGGACAGTATCGATGTCCATGCCGGCCAACCGGTCATTCTGACCCTGGTCAACAGCGACGGCCTGACGCCGCATAATTTTACCCTGCAGGATGCCGGGGCAGGGCTGAATATCGATCGGGATGTCGCCGCAGGCACAACGGAAATTATTGAATTCACACCCGCGGCAAGCGGTCGCTACCGGTTTTTCTGTGACAAGAAACTGCCGTTCATGAAGAGCCATCGCGCACGCGGCATGGAAGGTACCTTCCATGTAATCGAGCCACCCATGGAATAGACCATGCGTGTCCTGCTTGTTTCCGCCAACAGGGAGCATATTCCGGACCCGATCTTTCCGCTGGGTCTTGCATGGATCGCTGCAGCAACAGAACAGGCGGGGTATGAACTCGCCGTTGCGGACCTGTGCTTCGGCCGGCATCCGGTCAGGGAACTGCAACGGCAAATACGGTCATTCCACCCGGATGTCATCGGCGTATCAATCCGTAACGTTGACAATGCGGCCTGGCCGCTGACCGTTGATTACCTCGGCCTGCACCGCGAGGTGATCAATGCTATTCGGGATACTACGGCGGCACCCGTGGTGCTGGGCGGTTCAGGGTTCTCCATTGTGCCGGAAACATTTATGCAGACGCTGAATGTCGATTACGGCATCGAGGGTGAGGCCGAGAACACATTCGTGAGATTGCTGCATGCACTGGATAGCGGGTCCGATCCCTGCAATATCCCCGGTGTGCGGTCACGGCACAAGTCTGATACGGACGGAATAAATGTGATACCCGCGACCGGTGTTGCACATCGGCAATGGAATAGCGGTTTGCATCCGGCGCGCCGGTCATTTGATTATGCCCGCTACATCCGCCGTGGCGGTACCGGCAATATTCAAACCAAGCGTGGCTGTGTATTCAAATGCAACTACTGCACCTACCCGTTGCTCGAAGGCAACCGATTCCGAATGCGCACGGCAAGTGATGTTGTCGACGAAATTGTAACCATGCAGGCCGACTACGGGCCGCACCGCGTCTTCTTTGTCGACTCCATTCTCAACTTCCCGCGCGGCCATGTGGAAGGCATTTGTGAAGAAATCCTGCGCCGCAAACTCGGATTCCGATGGAGTTGCTATGCCACGCCCGTCAAGCTCGACCGCAACCAGGCAAGGCTGATGGCGCGCGCGGGGTGCGAAGGTATCGAGCTGGGCACAGATGCCGTCGACGATGGTCAGCTTGCACGGCTGGGCAAGTCATTCGATGCCGCCACCGTCTACCGCGCTAACCGGCACTGTCTGGAGGCGGGGTTGCGTGTCTGCCATACCGTGATCTTTGGCGGCCCGGGCGAAACCAGGACAACAATTCGCAATACCTGTCGCGCCTTGCGCGAGATGCAACCCACCGCCGTGGTGGCCATGACCGGTGTGCGTGTCTATCCCGGGACGCCGCTGGCGGAACAGATGATCAAGACAGGCAGGATGGCCCCCGGCGACATCGGTCTGAGTCCGGCGTTTTACATCGAGCCGGCGATTGCGGACTTCCTGCCGGTCTACTTGCAGCAACAGGCACGGGAAGCCGGCAACTGGGTGCTACCGGGGATTGAACCGCCCTTGCTACCGGCCAGTCAGCGCATCCTGCGGGCACTCGGTATCTCCGGCCCCTTGTGGCGATTGCTGCGTTTCCCCTGGATGCGGCAAATCAGTCGCACCAAGTTCAGACGCCCCGGTACCAGCTGGGGAATTCCCAATCCACGGAGGACATTGCTATGAACCCGTTAGAAACACACGACAATCCCGACTATCGGACTGCCATGGGGCAGTTACTGGTCCTGTACACGCAGGTTGATCGCCTGATTATGGAGGCCTGTGCGGAACGCATTGCCACGGCGCCCGACGAGCTTAGCAAGCTGGGACTGGCCAAACAGGTTGGTGACGAGTCCAGGCACGTCGCCATACAACGCGAGTGGATGGATAAGTTTGGCACCAGCCAGACACCGGTAATCACGGAAGAGCAGGAAGCATTCATCCTGGCGCATTTCCGGCAACTGGACTGGATGGACTTCCTGACGGATATGTATCTGTGCGTCGAGGCGCTTGGCAGTGATGCCGTTGAAAGGATCGTGCCACTCGCCGATCCGGGCACCCGCGAGTCACTGCGCGTTCCTCTGCAGGACGAGCTGGATCACATCGCGTTTGGAATCGATTGCCTGAAAAGGGAGCTGGCAAAGATGAAGCCTGTGGAGCGGGAAGCATTCCTGGAACACATCCCGGATCGCATCGCGACCCTGAACCGGGCCTTCCATGGCATGGGGCTGAATGTGAAAGCCCTGTTTGAAGCAGTCGGCGCTGACTATGACGCACTCCGCGAGTCGGTTTTGCTGCGCAGGGATGAAGTGATCATGGAAGCCGCGGAACCTCTCGCGGCCTGAAACTAAAGAACTAAAGAGGTCGGAGACAAAACGTAATTATTCTCATTTGTCTCCGACCCCATCAATCCTGTTGTACTCGCAGGCCTGCGACTTTAGTGCAATTGAAATCCCGGTGTACTGGCATAAGCTTGAACATAACCTCGGTAAATCGGGATAGCGTATCGCCTCACGGTGGCTGCACGCCATTCTGAAACAGGAGGGCAGCATGGTGCGCAAATATATAATAAGTATTCTTTGTACGCTGGCGTGTTCTTCAGCCGTTCATGCGGATGACAAGGAAAAGACCCTGTATGCCGAATTTACGCCGGACCATCTCCGCTGGCAGCAGACAAGCACGGCGATGCCATCGTATGATTATTACATGCGCTCCATCAACAACAACCGGGAGATCGTTCAACAGGAGCTGCAGGCGTACTCGGAAAGCTTGCTCGCCAACGCGGGTGCATACGGCCCTGCAATCGGTCTGCTCGGTGCTGCAGTTTCCCTGGCGGCAACAGACAGGCGCTATCGCCTGAATGACAGCAAGACCATGGGCATGGTATTCAGGGACGCCGCCAGCAGTGAACGCGCGGTACTGATCGAGTACAGAATGCCCTGGTAGTACAGATCAACAGGCTTTGACTCACAGCCGTTTTGCATACTGCCTTGCTATCGTGTTCCCACCCGTTTACACATCCTGACCCCGATTGCAGAGACAAGGCGACCCCGGATAAACGGGGACAGGCCAGTATTCCCCAGGTTAACTTCAGCATAGATCCACCCCGTCATTTGGGCGCAGCTGCGGTATAACCGTGCAAAGAAATCGTCGTTGAATGACTCCGGCCCGATTAGGCAATCTCAGGCAATTTAGCGGGAAATTGGTATCGGGCCACAATTTTTCCTAGAATAAGCGGAAAGCGTGCTTTGACACCCTTTCCTGCAGAAGGAAAACGACACAAGAATGACGGGTCTGACACAAAACGCCGATCCCGGTGACGATCCTGCCCTGGCAGCCTATACGGAAATCCGGCAGGCCACGCTGGCGCTGTGCGAGACACTGGAGAACGAGGACTTCGGCCTGCAGGCCATGCCGGAGGTGAGTCCGCCCAAGTGGCACCTGGCCCATACCAGTTGGTTCTACGAGACCTTTATCCTGAAGCCGTTTGCCAGCGACTACCACCCGTTTCATCCGGATTACGAATACCTGTTCAACAGCTACTACCACGGTGTGGGTGCGCAATACCCGCGCGCGCAACGCGGATTGCTGTCACGCCCAACCGTGCGCGAGGTTTACGAGTACCGTGCGTACATCGACGCTCACATGGCGGGCCTGCTGGCGCAGGTGGATCACGCGGACCGGGAGGTCATATTGCAGCGCAGCGAGCTGGGCATGCATCATGAACAGCAACACCAGGAGCTGCTGTGCACGGACATCAAGTACAGTTTTTCTTTTAATCCGCTGTACCCCGCGCTGCGCAAGGCGCCGTTGGCTGTGCCGACTGCAGGGCAGCGACCGCTGCGCTTCATGGATTTTGAGGCCGCGGATGTACGCATGGGTTATGCCGGCAACGGGTTTCATTTTGACAACGAAGTTCCGGCACATGATTACCATCTACCGGGCTTCCGCCTTGCCGACCGGCTGATTACCAATGCCGAGTACCTGGAATTCATGCAGGACGGTGGCTATACCGCGCCCGGGCTGTGGCTGTCGGATGGCTGGGCCTGGCAGCAGGAAAATGATGCAGCCTGTCCGCGTTACTGGGTGCAGCGGGACGGGGACTGGTTCGAGTACACGCTGTACGGCCTGCAACCGCTCACCCCCGACCTGCCAGTCTGCCATGTGAATTACTACGAGGCGGATGCCTGTGCGCGCTGGTGCGGAAAACGGCTGCCTGCCGAGCAGGAATGGGAGGCCGTGTGTCAGCAACGGGACATTGTGCCGCCACGTGCAGCCATCAGCCTGCACCCGCATAGCGTTGCCGATGGTGACGGCATCGTGCAGATGTTTGGCAGCCTGTGGCAGTGGACGCGTTCGAGTTACTCACCGTATCCGGGTTACCGTCCGGCGGCAGGCGCCATTGGCGAATACAATGGCAAGTTCATGTGCAACCAGGTGGTGCTGCGCGGGAGTTCCTGTGTGACTCCGCCCGGGCATGCGCGCTCCAGTTACCGCAATTTCTTTTATCCAAAGGATCAGTGGCAGTTTTCCGGCATACGCCTGGCCGATGATCTCTGAACGCGCCACTGATCAATGCCATGACACCCGCAACGGCAGTAAAGAAAGACACGATCTATTTTCATGAGCTGCATTCGCCTGTAGACACCATGGCCGCCGAGGTTCACGCTGGCCTCACACGGCAACAGAAGACGCTGTCGCCGAAATATTTCTACGACAAGAAAGGCTCGGAGTTGTTCGATGCCATCACCCGGTTGCCGGAGTACTATCCAACGCGCACGGAAATCGGGCTGCTCAGGCAGCACGTGCAGGAAATGGCAGGGCTGCTCGGCATGCACAGTTTCCTGCTGGAGTTCGGCAGTGGCAGCAGCACCAAGATCCGCCTGTTGCTGGAGGCCGTCCGGCCCCGGGTCTATGTTCCCATGGATATCTCGCGCGAGCACCTGATTGACTCCGCGCAACGGCTGGCGAGCGATTATCCCTGGCTCACGGTGCATGCGGCCTGCGTCGATTACTCGATACCCTGGGACATCCCGGACTTTGGGCCGGGCTGTTACAACGCCTTCTTCCCGGGTTCCAGCATCGGCAATTTCGACCCGGACTCGGCCCTGCAACTGTTACAGCAGGTCTGGCGACTGGTGGGTCGAGGTGGTGGATTACTGATCGGGGTGGACCTGAAGAAGGATGTCAGCATCCTTGAAAATGCCTATAACGATGCACAGGGTGTCACGGCGGACTTCAATCTCAATGTGCTCTCGCATATCAACCAGCGTCTGGATGCGGATTTTTACCCCGGTAATTTTCGTCATAAGGCGCTTTATAATGAGGACGAGGGCCGGATCGAGATGCACCTGGAATGCACGCGCAATCACCGCGTGCACATCAATGGTAATACCTACAACTTCGAGACCGGCGAAACCATCCACACCGAGAATTCCTACAAGTATTCCATCGATGAGTTCCACAGCCTGGCCGCACGGGCTGACTTCGTGCCGGTAAAGGTATGGACGGACCGTGATGCTTTATTCAGTATTCATTATCTGACGGCAAGGTAGATCAGCAAGACCCGGGTCGGTATTCTCGCGCTGATGTCGTCCCCGCGAAGGCGGGGATCCAGTCTTGTAGATAACAGGGGCAGAGAATAGTTTCCCAGATATTAGTTGGATGATGTGCCCTGCCAACTTTTGATTTCGACCTAGAACAACACCAGCTTCTGAATCTGGATGCAGTCGGGGAGACCAATCATCCCGTCCGGCGCGCCGGCGGGATACAGGTCGCCGTGTGCAAGGTCATCGTTGGTCGGGTCTTTCAGGTTAAGCACGAACTGTATGCAGACCAGCAGGTCAGCGGCGTTGAGCGCGGAGTCGGGAGCACCCCAGGGCGCCACGTCACCGTCCTCGTAGTTGAAGTTCAGCGGTATGGGGTCCGCGCCGTCGAGGTAGGCATCACCATCGGTGTTGTCCGACAGCGGGTTGATGTCGGTTAACGGGTTGTACGTCGGGATGCTGTCGTAGTTGACCTCGTCGAAGTCACTGATGCCGTCGCCGTCGGTATCGGCGAGAAATGGGTCGGTGTCGGTCAACGGGTTGTATGCGGGGTCACCGTCGAAGTTCATCTCATCGACATCGGTCAGGCCGTCGTTGTCGTCATCATCATCGCAGACGTCGCCCTCGGCATCCCCGTCGTTGTTTTCCTGTAGCGGGTTGGCGTCGTTCGGGCAGTTGTCCTGTGCATCCGGCACGCCGTCGCTATCGGCATCCGGCACCGTCCATGTCGCCGAGGCCATGACGTGCGGTGCCGCCATGCCGGTGTTGAGCCAGGCGTCGAGCATGTTCGTGCCCTCATTAGCGAGAAACGACACACTGCCATTGTTGGCATGGTCCAGGAACTGGATGTACTCCCAGCTGGTCGGCTGGTACATCAGCCTGATGTCTGCCGTTACCGCACCGGCCGGCGGGTTGAGCGCGAAGTCGTCCCAGTAGTTGAAGGTGCCGCCCGGCCCCGGGTTGCCGTACTGGGTTGCGGGCACCGGCAGGATGGAGCGGACCAGTGACTCGTCATAGGCCATGCCGTATGGCGGGATGCGGTTGTCCTTGACAACCTTGTTGTTGAGCACAAAATGGAAGGTCTCGTGGTATTCGCCCGGTGCCAGCGCGGCGATGTCGGCGATAGTGTGGGTGATTGCACCCGAGACCCGATCATAGGCTACCG
>CBEULV010000114.1:0-7248 GCA_965544015.1 uncultured Gammaproteobacteria bacterium
GGATCAGCGTATCAGTCAATCTGGATGGCTCGGGCAAGGGCACGTTCGACACAGGTGTGCCGTTCCTTGAACACATGCTTGACCAGGTTGCGCGCCACGGCATGATGGATCTCGACATCCGTGCAAAGGGTGATTTGCACATTGATGGCCACCACACTGTTGAGGATATCGGCATCACGTTCGGCCAGGCCGTTGGCAAGGCGCTTGCCGACAAGCGCGGTATTCGCCGCTACGGCCATGCCTATGTGCCGCTGGATGAGGCCCTGTCGCGCGTGGTAATCGATTTCTCGGGTCGCCCCGGTCTGGAATACAGCGCCAGCTATCCGCGTGCACACATCGGTGACTTTGATGTTGACCTGGTGCATGAATTTTTCCAGGGCTTCAGCAATCACGCACTGGTAACTCTGCACATCGACTGCCTGCGCGGTGATAACGCACACCACATTGCCGAGACCATATTCAAGGCGTTCGGCCGTGCCATGCGCATGGCGCTTGAGATGGATGCTGCGATGGCTGACATGATGCCTTCAACCAAGGGGAGTCTCTGACTAAACCTGCAGTCCGGCGTGTCCGGCTTACTGCCTCCCGGCTTTTACCAACATGGCTTCCATCGCAATCATCGACTACGGTATGGGTAACCTGCATTCCATTGCCAAGGCACTGGAGCATGTTGCCGGCAAGGCGCGTGTTATCGTCAGCAGCGAGCATGCCGAAATACTGGCGGCAGACCGCGTGGTGTTCCCCGGTGTCGGCGCCATCCGTGACTGCATTGACGAACTGCAGAAAACCGGGCTGGATGACGTTGTCAGGCAGGTTGCGGCGGACAGGCCGCTGCTGTGTGTCTGCCTGGGTTTGCAGGCCCTGCTTGACGAGAGCGAGGAAAACCAGGGTACCCGCTGCCTGGGTATTGTTCCGGGCAAGGTGGTACGTTTCCGCAAGCAGTTGAAGGATCCGGATAGCGGTTCACGGCTGAAGATTCCGCACATGGGCTGGAACCAGGTACAGCAGCTGCATGCGCACCCGATGTGGCGGGATATTCCGAACGATAGCCGGTTCTATTTTGTACACAGTTACTACGCTGTACCCGCGAATGAGGACGATATTGCTGCAACCACACCGTATGGCGCGGACTTTGCCTCGGTCATTGCGCATGACAATGTGTTTGCCGCGCAATTTCACCCGGAGAAGAGTCAGCACGCAGGTCTGCAGCTGCTCGAGAATTTTGTTGGCTGGAATGGAGAGCCGTGATTTATGCTGGTAATACCCGCGATTGATTTGAAGGACGGGCGCTGCGTACGCCTGCGTCAGGGCCGCATGGAGGACGTAACCGTGTTCGGCGATAACCCGGTCGAGGTCGCGCAGCGCTGGGTGGATGCCGGTGCGCGCCGCCTGCACATGGTCGATCTGAACGGTGCCTTCGAGGGCAAGCCGGTGAATGCGCAGGCCATCCGTGCCGTGGCCGAGGCCTTCCCGGAGCTGCCAATCCAGGTTGGCGGCGGTATCCGCGACGAGGAAACGGTGCAGGCCTACCTCGATGCCGGTGTGCAGTACGTGATCATCGGCACCAAGGCCGTGAGTGCGCCACACTTTGTCAACGACCTGTGTGTCGAGTTTCCCGGTCATATTATCGTCGGCCTGGACGCCAAAGAGGGCAAGGTGGCTATCGATGGCTGGTCCAAGCTCTCGCACCACTCGGCCATCGATATGGCACAACGTTTCGAACATGATGGTGTCGAGGCCATCGTGTTTACCGATATCGGGCGTGACGGCATGATGAGTGGTGTCAACGTCAACTCGACCGTGGAGCTGGCGCAGGCCATTCATATCCCGGTGATTGCCTCCGGCGGCATCACCAATATAGATGATATCCGTGCCCTCTGCGAAGTGAGTGAGGAAGGCATCATGGGTGCGATTACCGGCCGCGCCATTTATGAAGGTTCACTGGAGCTTGCTGCGGCACAGCAGCTGGCCGATGAACTGTGCGGCGACGCCGCCGGCTGAGCATCACGATGGGCCTGGCGAAGCGCATTATTCCCTGTCTCGATGTGGATGCAGGCCGCGTCGTCAAGGGCGTGCAGTTTGTCGATATCCGCGACGCCGGTGACCCGGTGGAGATTGCCCGGCGCTATGATGAGCAGGGCGCGGACGAACTGACCTTTCTCGACATTACCGCCAGCTCCGACCAGCGGGCCACCATGGTACACGTGGTCGAGCAGGTGGCCGGCGAGGTATTTATTCCGCTCATGGTCGGCGGCGGCATCCGCGAGGTCGCGGATATTCGCCGCATGCTTAATGCGGGTGCCGACAAGGTTGGCATCAATACCGCGGCAGTGTTCAATCCCGAGTTCGTGAAAGAGGCGGCCGAGCGTTTCGGCTCGCAGTGTATCGTGGTTGCCATCGATGCCAAGCAGGTACGCAGCAATGGCGAACCGAAGCGCTGGGAGATATTCACCCACGGTGGCCGCAAACCGACCGGCATCGATGCCGTCGAATGGGCGCAACGCATGGTTGCCCACGGTGCTGGCGAGATCCTGCTTACCAGCATGGACCGTGATGGTACCCGTGACGGCTTTGACCTCGAGTTGACGCGCGCGGTGAGCGATGCGGTCGATGTGCCGGTGATTGCTTCCGGTGGTGTCGGCACGCTGGAGCATCTTGCCGAGGGCGTGACGCTTGGCCGTGCCGATGCGGTGCTGGCAGCCAGCATTTTTCACTTTGGGGAATACACGGTCGGTGAGGCAAAACAGTACATGGCAGCGCAGGGCATCGAGGTGCGGCTTTAGCTACAGGTACTTGCAGGGGGGTCGATGCATGAGTAGTGAAGACTGGCTGGATACCATCAAGTGGGATGCGGACGGGCTGGTGCCGGCAATCGCGCAGGATGCCGGCGACGGGCGTATCCTGATGATGGCCTGGATGAACCGGGAGGCGCTGCGGCTCACCGCAGAGGGGAAAACCGCCGTATACTGGTCACGCTCGCGTCAGAAGTTGTGGCACAAGGGCGAAGAGTCCGGCCACCAGCAGCAGGTCAGCGAGATTCGCCTGGATTGCGATAATGACGTGATCGTCCTGCAGGTCGAGCAAATGGGCGGAATTGCCTGTCATACCGGGCGGCGCAGCTGTTTTTACCAGCGCCTGGAGGGTAATGACTGGGTGAGTGTGGAGCCGGTGCTGAAAGATCCTGCTACCATTTACGGTAAGACCTGAGCGGTGACGGGCCAAAGGTATGAGTGACACACTGGAAAAACTGGCGGCGGTGATCGAGGCGCGCAAGTCGGCAGGTGCCGATACTTCCTATGTCGCCGGCCTGCTCGACAAGGGCATGAATGCCATTCTGAAAAAGGTCGGCGAAGAGGCGACAGAAACCATTATCGCCGCGAAGGAAACAGACGATGCGGCACTGGTGCACGAGACAGCCGACCTGTGGTTTCACACCCTGGTAATGCTGGCCGCGCGTGACCTCGGTCCAGACGCGGTACTGGCCGAACTGGAACGGCGTTTCGGGGTCTCAGGTATTGAGGAAAAGGCGTCACGCAACAGCTGACGCACAATGGTTTAAAGTTATTTTGTGTACTGACACAGCTGGAGAAGTTTGATGGGTATTAGTGTATGGCAATTGTTGATTATCCTGGCGATTGTGCTGGTGCTGTTTGGCGCCAAGCGGTTGAAGAATATCGGTTCCGACCTGGGTGGTGCTATCAAGGGTTTCAAGAAGTCGATGCACGATGGCGAAGATGAGACCGGTAACCAGAGCCTGGAAGACAAGGAAGATCGCGTGATTGATGGCGAAGTCACGCAGCACGACAAGGACAAGGTATAGGACAAATCCTGATTGTAGTTTTCCAGACGGGTTCGGCATGTTTGATATCGGTTTTTTGGAAATCATCCTGATCGCGGTGGTGATGTTGCTGGTGGTCGGTCCCGAGCGCCTGCCGCGCGTTGCGCGCACGGCCGGTTTGTGGGTTGGCAAGATGCGTGGCTTCATGTCTTCGGTGAAGGCGGATATCGACCGTGAACTGGCCACCGAGGAACTCAAGAAGGCGCTCGCCAAGCAGGCCGCAGCACCGGAACTGGAAGAACTGATCGATGCAGTGAGCGGTGATCCCTTGCAGGCCGGTGAGGCAAAGGCGCCCGGGAAAACCGGGTTGCAGTCCTCCCCGGACAAACCGTCCACTGACATGAAGACGGAGTCCGCTGCCGATGACCGGCAACAGTAACCACACTCCGTCCGACGCGGACAAGGCCGCGATCGATACCGAGCAGCCGTTTATTTCTCACCTGGTGGAACTGCGTGACCGCCTGCTGCGCGTGGTGTTGGTGGTCGCCGTTGTGTTCATCGTGCTGATCCCGTTTGCAAACACCCTGTTTTCGAAACTGTCAGGTCCGCTCATGGCGCATATGCCAAGCGACAGCAGCATGATTGCGATCGAGGTTGCATCGCCGTTCCTGATTCCCTTCAAGCTGACGCTGTTCCTGGCGGTATTTGCCAGCATACCCTTTATCCTCTACCAGGCCTGGTCGTTTATTGCCCCGGGACTGTATCGGCACGAACGCCGCCTGGCGGTGCCGCTGCTGGTATCCAGCACACTACTGTTTTATGCAGGGGCGGCGTTTGCCTATTTCGTGGTGTTCCCGCTGGTGTTTGCCTTCTTTACCAGTAGCGCGCCGGAAGGTGTTTCGGTCATGACCGACATCAGCCGTTACCTGGATTTTGTGCTGACCCTGTTTTTTGCCTTTGGCGCGGCATTCGAGGTGCCCATCGTCACCGTGTTGCTGGTCATGACCGGCATATCGACACAGCAGAGCCTGAGGAAGAAGCGGCCGTATATTATTGTTGGTGCCTTCGTCATCGGCATGTTCCTGACGCCACCCGATGTGATTTCGCAAACACTGCTGGCTATTCCCATGTGGCTGCTGTTTGAACTCGGGGTGTTTTTCTCTGGCTGGTTTGTCCGGCAAAAGGAGGAAGTAGCAGGACAGGGTGAGGAAGCGGAAGACTATCAGCCACTCAGCGAGGCCGAAATGGATGCCGAACTCGACCGCATAGAGGCTGAGGAAAAGGAATAGGCAGTCTCAGGAAACGGTTTTGAGGAGGGACTCCTGTCTGCCCACGGCCGCGAGGTCAGCCGTGTCGCTGTACAGGCCGATTTCGATCGGGACGGGCTTGCTGATGATATGTCCCTGTGCATAGTCCACGCCGATTGCACGCACTGCCTCCAGCGTCTCCTGGTCCTCAACGAATTCCGCGATTGTCATGATGCCCATGGTGTGACCAATCTGGTTGATCGCCTCTACCATGGCGAGGTCGATGTTATCGGCCACCATGTTCTGCACAAAACAGCCATCCAGCTTGAGGTAGTCAACAGCCAGGTTCTTCAGGTAGCCAAATGAACTGAGCCCGACCCCGAAGTCATCCAGCGCAAAGCGGCAACCCATCTCGCGTAGTGTGGATATGAAGCGCGAGGCATTGCACAGGTTGGCGATCACCGCGGTTTCGGTGATCTCGAAACACAGCATCCGGGGTATTACACCGCTTTCCCTGATCTCGTTGACCAGGAAGTCCATAAACCGTTCATCAGACAGCGATTGGCCGGACAGGTTGATGCAACATGTGCTGACGTGCTCTTCCATGCGCTTTTTATCCAGCGTCAGCATACGGAAGGTATTGGTGACCACCCAGCGATCAATTTTCGGCATCAGCAGGTAGCGTTCTGCCGCTGGTATAAAGGAGCCGGGGCCGACCAGCTTGTTGTTTTCATCCAGCATGCGCAGCAAAACCTCGCCGTGCGTGGTGATCGGTTCGCACGGCGAGCGGTTGAGTTTGGCGATGGGCTGGAAAAACAGTCTGAAGCGATTCTGTTCGAGCACGTTCTGGATGCGGTGTACCCACTGCATCTGGCCACGGCGCTCAGAGACGGCCTCATCATTGGGTTCATAGATATGAATGCGGTTTCTGCCCTGTTCCTTGGCCACGTAGCAGGCGGAGTCGGCGGCACTCAGGATATCGGTAAGGGTGCCGGAGTTGCCGGAGATCGGCACCAGGCCAATGCTGACGCCAATGCGGAAGAAGGTGTTGTCCCAGACAAAGCGGAAGTTTTCGACCACGCGGCGAATTGTCTCGGCAGTCTCCCTGGCGCTTGCTATCGAGCAGCCTTCCAGCAGGATGCCGAATTCATCGCCGCCAAGCCGTGCAAAGGTATCCGCCTCGCGCAGTTCCATGCGCAGCTTGATGGTAAGTTGCTTGAGCAGCTCGTCACCCGCGGTATGCCCACTGGTGTCATTTACCACCTTGAAGTTGTCGAGATCCAGATAGCACAGGGCATACTCGTCGCCTTTCTTGCGGGTGTTGTCGATAGCACGATTCAGCCGGTTCTCGAATTCGCGGCGGTTGAGCAGGCCGGTGAGCGAGTCATGCGTTGCCTGGTAGGACATCTTCCTGGACAGGCCGCGCAGCTCGGTGACATCGTGGAAAACCAGCACCACGCCGGTAATGTTCGCATTGGCATCCCGGATCGGTGATGCATTGAGTTCCACGGACAGGCGCTGGTTGCGGAATCGATGAATCAGCAGCAGATGGCCGGCCATCGTGATGCTCATGCCTTTCTCGAGGCACAGGGTGCCCGGATCCGGTGGAGATTGTAGCGATTTTTCATCGATAATCCTGAATACATGCAGGATCGGTTTACCGCGGGCGTCCTCGAGTATCCACCCGGTGGACTGTTCGGCAACGGTGTTCATGAACTCGACGTTACCGTCAAGGTCCGTGGTGATCACGCCATCGCCGATGGACCCGAGCGTCACCTGCGCACGTTCCTTCTCTTGCTGCAGGGCCTCGCGCGCCCTGTTCAGCGCGGTGGTATCTCGCATGGTGCCTTCGATGCCGATGGCTTCCGATTTTTTGCCATAACGGTAGTGTGAGTTCTCCGATATCCAGATGTGCGAACCGTTCTTGTGCAGCAGGCGGGTTTCAAAATGCTGCAGGCGTCCGCCATTCAGGGTCAGGGAGCGCTTGAGTTCGGCATGATCTTCCGGGGCAACGTAGAATTCCTTGATATTACGACCCAGTAATTCCCCGCTATCGTAGCCAAGCAATTGCTCGATGGAAGGTGTAGTCCACTGAATGGCACCATCCATGTCGGTCTGGTAGATGGTGTCCTGTATGCTTTCCAGGATGGCCGACATGCGCTGTTCCGAGGCACGGATTTTTTCTTCGGCATGCTCGCGCTCGCAGATCTGCTCCTGCAGCTC